>DATNEK010000171.1:0-6033 GCA_035553055.1 Streptosporangiaceae bacterium
GGGCAATCCCATGACCGCTCTAGGAGGATAGCCATGACAGCGCGGGCTGATTCGCAGACTGACTCAAGGGAACTTGCCTCCGAGCGGGTCGCCGGAGGGATCCTGCCCAGGGTACTCACCACCTTCGACATGGTCGCGATCTTCGTGGCGATCGTCTTGTTCATCAACAACTCAGCCGCCATCCAGCCGGCCGGTCCGGCGGCCTACGGCTGGTGGATCATCGGCTTCGTCGTGTTCCTGGTCCCGTGCGCGATCGCGACCGGCCAGCTTGGCGCGATGTTCCCCGGCGAGGGGTCGATCTACCTGTGGACGCACAAGGCGTTTGGCAGGTTCTGGGGGTTCTTCGCCGGCTTTTGCGCGTGGTGGCCTGGCGTGCTGGTGATGGTGGCGACGGGAACGCTGGTGATCTCGTTCCTCGGCTACGCGTTCCCCGCAGTCGCCGGCTTGTCCGTGCAAGAGCAGGGGCTGATCATCGTAGGGGTGATCGTGATGTCGGCACCGCTGGCGGTGCTGCGGTTCCGCGTCACCCAGAACATGGTCAACGTGGTGTTCGCGCTGTACGGGCTGGCGATCTTGGCGATGTTCGTATCGGGGATCGTGTACCTTGCCCGCGGCCACCACTCCGCCGTCAACCCGTGGAACTTCAAGCAGTGGGCAGCCGGCAATTCGCACGGCCTGAACTTCACCAACTGGACATTCTTCGGCCTGGTGGTGCTCGCGCTGCTCGGCGTGGAGGTGCCGCTGAACATGGGCGTGGAGATTCGCGACCAGAAGGCGGTGACCAGGTACCTGATCTGGGGCTCGCTCGTGGTGATGGTCGCCTATGTGCTGGCGACCTGGGGCGTCATGGTAACCGTAAACGGCGCGGGGAACGGAGTGATCACGAACGTCGCCCAAGCGGTCGCCGTCGGGCTCGGCAGCGTGGCCGGCAAGATCACCGCCGTGGTGCTCGCGCTGTTCTTCCTGTTCATCACTGTGGTCTACAACTACTCCTTCGCCCGCCTGATCTTCGTGTCCGGGCTTGACCGGCGCCTGCCTCCTGCGATGTCGCACGTGAACTCGGCGCGGGTGCCAGACACCGCCGTTTGGGTGCAGACGGCCATCGCGGCGGCGTTCACGCTGATCGCGTTCGTGCTCGTGCCGGCCATCTCGAGCGGCAACTCGGCCAACTCTGAGACCAGGGTCTACGACATACTGCAAGCGGCCGTCACCGTGATCTGGTGCATATCTATCGCCGTGCTGTTCGCCGACATTTTGATCATCGTCCGGCGGTACAAGACACAGTTCGAGGAACGGCGGCTCGCGCATCCCGCCGTGTTCTGGGCGTGCTCGATCATCGGCGGACTCGGTTCGATCGTCGGGATCATCGCGACTCTGTCCGGGTCGTGGAACCCCGTACTAATCAGCAACAATGCCGGAACCCTGACCATATTCGGCGCGGCGATCTCGTACGGCACCTGGTTCTGGTGGGTCGGCGGGATCGCGCTCGCCTCCCTGGCCGTCGCCGTGCTCGTCTACCTGCTCGGCCGCGTGAGAGCTTAGCCGCTGTTTGATGTGAAGGGCGGCTCGTGAACCGCGGGGCTTTCTTATTCGTGACTGCGGTTGACAGGGCAGACCAGTGTGGTGTCTGGGTGGTGAGTTGGAATTGAGCCAGCAGGTCAACGTCGCGGCCGTTGAGGACAATCTGATCATGGTCGACAGCTTGCGTGCGTGGGCAAGCGGGCTGGCGGGAGTCCAGATGACGGCGATCGCTCCCACCGTCGATGAGCTGCTGCGACTGACCGCCGCGATCGATCACACCGACGTTGTGCTGCTCAGCGCGAGCCTGCGAGCCGAGCCCGATCCGGCGGTCAACGCGCGCCGGCTGCTCGACGCCGGCTACCGGGTGCTGGTGATCGACGGATCGGCCGAACTAGGTTCGGTCGCCAAGACCATGGTTACCGGCGTGCACGGCTATCTCACCCGCGACCACGACCTGGCGGCGCTCGCGTCGACGCTGCGCTCGATCGCGGCCGGCGGCACCGCGTGGTCGCTTGGGCCGGCCTATGCCGCTAAACCTGACGGTCATCCGCCACGCCCGATGTTCTCCGAGCGCGAGCACGAGGTGCTCATGGCCTACGCGTCCGGGCAGACGCTCGAGTCGACCGCCAGGTACCTCGGCATCAGCGTGGAGACCGCCAAGACGTACCTCAAGCGAATCAAGGCGAAGTACCAGATGGCCGGCCTGCCGGTGTACACCAAGCTGGACCTCGCCGAGCAGGTACGCACCGATTGCGCCGGCGGCGTCTGCCCCCGCACAGGCCAGCGCTAGGCGCGCTGTTTGTAATGGTCAGAATGTGTCCCCATAACTGGGGGCGTGACAGGTTCTCCCACGCCGGAAATTATCCGAGTTAAGTCCATACGGTAATCGACGGCGAACCGGCTGGATTATCGACGCGCGAGTTCTTCTGCTAATGGCGAACGAGCGCGTATTCCATCCTGCGGAAAGGACCTGGCTTCGTCATGGCTGAAGGGACCGGAGCGCACAAGGCAAAGCTTGCGAGAAATGGCCGCCGATGGGTCGTGCTGATCGCGGCCGCGGCCCTCATAACGGCGCCAAGCCTGGTGGTGATGACTATACGGGCCGCGCCGGCCCGCGCATGGGACGTCGAAGGCTGCGTCTCCGGCGACGATTGCCCAGGTGATCCGAGCGGCGGGTCACTGGGCCTGGACGAAGGCGACTGCCTGTGGGACTCGTGCGGTGACGGAAGCCAGGCCGGCGATCCCGACCCGTCTGACGAGTGCACCGACACCTCCTGCCAGGACGACCAGAACCCGCCGGTGAAGCAGTGCATCATCATCATTAAGCCGGACGGCACGATCCTCTGCATCGACAACCAGCAGGGTGACCCGGATCCACCGCCTCCGGTGCCCATCGACTGCTCGGACGCGGGAGTTTGCCCCGATCCGATTACCGAAGACCCGATCGACCCGTCGACCTGCGCGCCGGACGACTACGGTACCGACTTCACCTTCAACCAGGACAATTTCATACAGGACACGCTGACCTCGGATCCATTCCCCGACATGGACCCGCTGTACAACGACATGTGCCCGCCGCCGCCGGTCCCGCCACCGGCTCCTACCCAATTCGGTGCCACCGACGTGGCCTTCGGAGACTCGTTCATATCCGGTGAGGGGCAGGGTCCGTTCGACTCCAACGTGCCTGGCGGAGCCGCCTGCGACGTGGCTGACACCGCCTGGCCGAACTTGGCCTACGGCACCGGCGGAGCCGTCGGCGCCGTGTTCGGCATCGGCTCGAACAAGCCATTCGAGAACTGGTCGTGCAGCGGCGCGACGATTGACAATACGACCAACGAGATCAACTCGGCGATCACCGCCGGCTCAACCGACGACAACGTGACGCACAACCGGTTCGCCGGCCTCGGTCGCGACACCGCCCGCGTGCAGATTCTGGCCGGCGGCGACGACTTGAACTTCGGCCCGGCCCTCACCTGTGCCTACAGCGTGTTCAGGCACGACGACAACACGCACAAGATGAACGGCAACCAGACCTGCATTCCAGACCCGGCCGACCCGCACTTCCACGATCAGGTCAACGCGCTGATCCCGCGCCTGACGACCCTGTACGAGCTGGCCGCCAACATCCCGGCGAGCGCGAACGGCGCGTCTGGCCCGACCGTCGAGGCCATCTCGTACCCGATGTTCTTCCCGGTGGGCAACGACCCGCGATGCGGCTGGGACCAGACCGGGATCACCCGCGCCGACCAGGTCTGGATCAACGCGGACGCGCTGCTGCTCGACAACGCCATCAGGCGGGCGGCGGCCGACGCCGGGGTCGACTTCATCGACTTCAGCACGGCCCTGCAAGGCGCGTCGATCTGTGACAACCCTCGCGGCATGAACACGGTAAGCGACATCGGCGGATTCACCGGACACCTGCGCGGGGCGTTCCACCCCAACGTGCTCGGGCATCAGCGCATGCTCGCCTCTTACCTGCGCCAGAATTTCTTCGGGGTGGCCGGGTTCTCCGCCACCACGCCGGCCGATGGCACGCTGGTCGGCGACCGGGCCGGAGATCAGATCTATGTGGCGGCGGGCGGCTCGCTGTTCCCGTTCGCCAAGCAGGCCGACGTGAGCAACTCGATCTACAGCGGCGCCAACATCATCCTTGAACCGTCTAACCAGATCGCCGCCCAGGTCAGCACTAAGCCCGCGGACGGCACGCTGCTCAAGGACGCGAGCACCGGAGCGATCTTCGCGGTGTCAGGGGGCGCGCTCGTCCCGCTCGCGCCGACCCAGATCATGCTGCCAGCGATAACAGTCCCCAGCCAGTCGCTCAACGGCTACCCGATCGCCTCAGGCGACTTCTTCAAGGTCGCGGGCGGTGACGGGACCGTGTATGAGTCTGTCGGCGGCGCGCCCGTACCTGTCACCGACTGGAGCCACGTCGGCGGTCCGCAGCCGACAGGCACCTTGAGCCAGGGGCAGTTCGACAACATGCGGCCGGTCCCGCCGGACGGCACGTTCGTCAGCGCGACTCAGCCGGGAACCTCGATCACGAACAACTACGAGTTCGCTGGCGGAGCGCCGATCTTCGTGTCGGACTTCAGCCATGTGGGCGGCCAGCCGGCCACCGCGCCGATCCCGATCGACCAGACCGCCATCGACGACGCCGGCAGCGGCGGGGCGTTCAACCACATCAGGCAGCTCCCAGCGGACGGGACCTTCGTCACCGCTACCGATCCGGCAACCTCGACAGTCAACGCGTACGTGTTCGCCGGCGGGGCTCCGATCTACATCTCGGACTGGAGCCACGTGGGCGGTCAGCCCACCGGTACGATCGCCGCGGTCGACCAGACCGCGTTCGACAACGCGGGCAGCGGCGGCGTCTACAACCACGTGCGGCCGACGCCGCCGGACGGCACGTACGTGAACGGCCAGGGTAGCGGCGGTTCGCTCGTAGAGAGCTACGTGTTCGCTGGTGGCGCCCCGATCCCGATCACGGACTGGACGCACCTGGGCGGGCCGGCGGCCGGCACGCCGCCGTCCAACGTCAACCCCGTGAGCGTGGACGAGAACGCGCTCGACAACGCCGGAAGCGGCGGTCCCTACAACCACGTGCGTCAGACCCCGGCCGACGGCACGTTCCTGGCCGGCAACGCCGACAAGATCAACGGCATCTTCGTCACCGCCGGAGGGGCACCGATCTACGTGTCCAACTTTGAGGATGTCGGCGGGGCCCGCGGATCGACCTCGGTCGACCAAACCGCTATCGACGACGCCGGCACCGGAGGAATTTTCAACCACCTGCGAGCCAAGCCCGCCGACGGCACTCTCGTCGAAAGCTTCGGCACCGGCCACATCTTCGTGATCGCCGGAGGGGCACCGCTTGAGGTGACCAGCCTCGCCAACATCGGCTCACCTGCGCAGACGCCTACCTTCGTCGACCAGGTCGCGCTTGACAAGGCAGGCTCAGGCGGCTTCTACAACCACCTGAATTTCAAGCCAGCCGACAACACCCTGATAGCCGGCAACGCCACGAACTACTTCGTGGTCGCCGGCGGCGCTCCGATCTACGTCCCCTACCTTGAGGACATAGGCGGGGCGCGCGGCTTCGTGACAGTCGACCAGGCCGCGATCGACAAGGCCGGGTCTGGCGGTGACTGGAACCACATGAGCTTCCAGCCAGCCAACGGCACGATCATCGAGAGCTTCAATACCGGGAAGGTGTATCAGGTCCTCGCCGGCGTGCCAACGCTCGATTGCTCGGCCAGCCAGACGTTCCTCTACATCGATCAGTTCGCGCTCGACAAGGCCGGCACAGGCGGCTTCTACAACCACCTCAAGCCGCTGCCGAAGCCGGCACCGGCACCGTGCCCGCCGCCGCCTCCAAGCGGCGATCCTGGCCCGCTCTAGGTGGGATATCGGGCGGGTCCGGTCGCCTACGGCCGGACCCGCCCTTTTTCCGCGAAACGCCACAGATTTTTGAAACATCGTGGGAAGCGAGCGCCGGCTCGCCCGAGCCGCGCC
>DATNEK010000172.1:0-6296 GCA_035553055.1 Streptosporangiaceae bacterium
CTTCGGTGGCGTACTCGGCGGTGAAGCTGGCGCCCAGCACCAGGGTTCGGGCCGGGCTGAGTCGGGTCGGATCGTCGAGATGCGTGGCGACAGCGGCGGCATGCCGGGCCAACAGGTGCGGATAGTCGTCGTGCCGGGGTCCGAACTCCTCAAGCAGCCGAGCGGCCCACCGCTCGATTTCGGCCTCGCTGAGCGCGAGGATCCGATCGACGATCGTGGCCGCCCGCGAACGGGTCTGGTGCAGTTGTTCGCCGGGCACGAACAGGTGGGCAACCACCCGAGCGGGGTCGGCGTGCAACTCGGCCGACACCCGGTGCGCTAGCGGCGCGATCAACGCAGTTCACGCACATCGCGGGCGTGCTGAGCGGTGGACAGCATCGCCAGCGTGGACTCCGCACCCTGGTTGAGGTTCGGTCCGTCCGGCTGCAGGCCGTCGTAGCCGCCGCCGGTCGCCGGGTCGAACATCGGCAGTCCGCCGTCATTGTCGCCGAGGAACCAGCGCCAGGCCAGGTTGACGCCGATCAGCCAGCGCGGATCGTCGGTGATCCGGTAGGCGGTGGCACAGGCGTCGGCGATCGCTGCGACCTCGATGGGCTGCTGGTCAAAGGCCGGCCCGGACTCGCCCAGGCAGCGGCCGGCGACCGGCGTGACGGACAGGTGATTGTCGTGGAGTTCGACACGCAACAGGAACGAAAGCAGCTCCACGCCCCGGCTGAGCACGGTCCGGTCGGCCAGCGCATCGCCGGCGATCAGCAGTGCCTCAGCAACCGCGGCGTTGGCATAGCGCAGTCGGGCCTCCGGCCACGACCACCCACTCCTGGCTCCGGTTGGATCGACCACGCCGACGGCGTCGCGAAGCAGCACGCGGGCGACCTGTACGCCTGGATAGGCCCGCAACAGTTCACCGGCGCCGAGGGCCGCGAAGGCCATCGTCCGGCTGTGCCGCGACCGTTGCCCAGCGGCGACCCGAAACCCTTGCAGTGCGCGGGCCTGCTGCCCGGCAGTGGGCGACTGCGCGGCGGCCACACCTAGCCCCCAGACCGCACGTCCCCACCAGTCGCCTACTCCGGCTGGATCCTGCCAGCTGCCGTCCAAGTGCATCCGATTGTGACAGCGCCCGTCGGGCTCCAGGGCAGCGAGCACGAATGTGAGGTACCGGTCATGCAGCCGGACCACGACCGGGCCAGGACGAGGTTCGCGGCTGGTCACGATCAGTCCACGTGCGACGTCGTCGAGGCAGTAACCATGTTCGGGTCGGGGGATGTCCAACAGGGCATGTTCGAACAGACCCCGCTCGTCGGTGAGGGCGTCGAGGTGGTCGAAGACCGGCCGCGGCCACCTGCCGGCCAAACTCGTCTCGCCGAGGGTCGCGCTGCGGGCGCTCATGCGGCGATGACGGCGGCGGTCAGCCGTCCGGCCAGCTGGCGGTACTGCTCGGCCACCGTCGACCAACGCAACCCCGGCGATGCCGCGGCGGCAGCCGACGACATGGCTGCCGCGATATCCGGGCGGGTCAACACCGTCCGCAACGCGCCGGCAATCGCGGCCGGGTTGCGATGCGGAACGACCAGGCCGGCGCCACCGGACAGCAGCTCGACCGCATGCGGGAACCGAGTGGCTACCACTGGCTTGCCGGCGGCCACCGCCTCGATCAACACCCCGGAGGTGACCTGATCGGTCGAGTCGTAGGGCAACAGCACAACGTCGGATGAGGCCACCAACTGACTCAGCGACCGAGTATCCCGGTAGCGGCCGTCCAGCCTTACCGACGCTGACAGCCCGCGCCGTTGAATGAGCTGGCCGAGGCCTTCGCGATAGGCCTCACCCTGCCGCTCGATCACCTTCGGGTGGGTCTGCCCCGCAACCAGGTAGCACGGTGTCGGCTGCAGATCGTGCAGCATCGCCAACGCCTCGATGCCCCACTCGATACCCTTGCCAGGGCCGAGCAGGCCCCAGGTCAGCACGGTCGGCTGGCCACTGCGAAACACCGCGCTCAGGCTCGCCGACGACTCCGGCGGCTCGAGCGCGCCATGAGCGATGATGCTGACCCTGGTCAGGTCGACCTGATAGCTGGCAGCAAGCCGGTCGCGCGCCGCGCGGGTCATCGTCACCACTGCGCCGGCGGCGGCGATCACTGCCTCAAGCACGTTCTGCTGATGCGGGCTCGGGTGGGCGAGCACTGTGTGCAGCACGACGATCGTGGGCACCCTGAGTTCGGCGAGCAGCCTCAGCACGTCCTCGCCGTCGGGTCCGCCGTAGACCCCGAACTCGTGTTGGACGATCACCACATCGCAGTCGTTCAGCAGTTCCACGGAACTGGCCGAGCGGGCCGAGCCGCCGGAGAAGATGTCGACGACCACCTCGGTGCCCGTTCGTCGCTGCGGGGTGTCGAGCAGGCGAGCGACCCTGATGTCGGCCACCCCGGAGGTGATCAACGCCTGTGCGAGCGCGGAGGTGAAGGTCGCCAACCCGCATTGGGTTGGTGGATAGGTACTGATGAAACCGAACCGAAGAGCCATGATGCGATGCCTTTCAAAGGCTCGCCGCAGCAGCGGCGCCCTCACGCAAGGAATGCCGACCGCAGGCAGCGTGGATGCCTGACGATCATGGACACGGCCGTCGGGGCCGCAGGAAAGATCACCGAGCGGTGACCCGCGCTCGCGCCGGGACCGGCGATCTTGAGCGCGCCGGCGCCGCAGGTGGCGCCTCGTCTGCGAGCGTACTCGCATACCGGCCCTGGCAGGTGGGCAGCCCGCCGTGTCGGACCTTGGACACCTCGCCGTCCGGCGTTTACCTCGGGTACCTGTCCGACCGGCCGCCACGTCGGCGGCTCACTGACCGACCAGGTCCAGATGGCGCAGCGTCTGGGCGTAGCTGGAGATCAGCGTGTCCTCCCGGTAGAAGACGCCGTGTCGCTGGCAGTAGTCCCTGACCAAACCCTGGGCCCGCCGGAGGTTGGGCCGTGGCATCGAGGGAAACAGGTGATGCTCGATCTGATAGTTCAGCCCACCCAGGACGAAATCGGTGCAGGGGCCACCTCGCACGTTGCGGGAGGTCAGCACCTGGCGACGCAGGTAGTCGGTGCGGTCGCCGGCCGGCAGGATGGGCATGCCCTTGTGATTGGGAGCGAACGAAGCGCCCATGTACAGCCCGAACAGCCCTTGCTGAACCGCCAGGAACGCCAACGCCTGCCAGGGCGAGAGGAACACGAACAGCACGGTCAGGTAGCCACCGGCATGCACGACCAGCAACCCGGCCTCGACCGCCCGCGAATGGTGGCGCCGCGAACCGTCGAACAGCGCGCGAACGCTGGCCACATGCAGGTTCAGGCCCTCGAGCAGCAACAGCGGCCAGAACAGCCATGCCTGCCACCGGGCCAGCGCGCGCCCCAGCACGCTGGTACGAACGCGCGCCTGGGCCGCGGTGAAGGCCAGCACACCGGAGGCGATGTCAGGGTCATAGCCTTCGGTGTTGGGATGCGCATGGTGGCGGTTGTGCTTGTCGATCCACCAGCCGAAGGACAGACCGACCAGCAGATTGCCGTGCACGAGACCCAGTACATCGTTGGCTCGTCGGCTGCGAAAGACCTGCCGGTGGCCGGCATCATGACCGAGGAAGGCGACCTGGGTGAATGCGACGGCCAGGAAGGCTGCGATCAGCAACTGGTACCAGGACCGGCCCAGCAAGCCGAATCCGACCCAACCCAACCCGAACAGTCCGAGCGTCACCACGATCTTCATGGAGTAGTAGCCCGGTCTGCGGTTCAGCAGGCCAGCTTGCTTGACCTGCCGGCTCAGCCGGGCATAGTCGCTACCAGGGTCATCCTTGCGCCGATCGAGCAGGGCCGCCGAGGCAGCCGGCACACTCGTGGTGACGTGCGTGCTCATCACGCCCTCCTGTCGGCCGCGTCGACCAGTCGATGTCAAGGGTTGCGCTGGGTGCGCCGCTTACCGGACTCGGACGTCGGACGCCTGCAGACCCTTGGCACCTCGGGTGGCCTCGAAGGACACTCGCTGATCCTCGGTGAGGCTGCGGTACCCGCCGGTGTCGGCGATGGCCGAGAAGTGTACGAAGACGTCCTCGCCTCCCCCGTCGACGCTGATGAAGCCGAAACCCTTCTCGGCGTTGAACCACTTCACGGTTCCCTGTGCCATGCTGTTCTCCCTTCCGGAGCAAGCTACGAACCCACGATCTGTGGAAGTCGGAGGTCGAAAGTCCTTCTGCAGCAGCTCATTGATCCGGTGGATAACGGAAGACGCCCGCGGAGAACGGCTCCGCGGGCGTGACCGAACAGGTGAAACCACGAACACAAAACGTGCGACCGCCAGTAGAACGAACCACCGGCCAACATGGTTCCCCGAACCGAACGTCTCGAATTTCAACAGAATCCGCCAGGCGGCAACGTTGCCCTGGCGGCGGCCGGCCTGCTATACCTGAATTAGCACTCATAGCTTGCAAGTGCTAATTGATTCGAAAGCCCATGGGGCTTCGACATCATCCGCGCGGGCTCACCCGGGCCGCCGGCAAACTATGAGTATCCAGGAGCGGAACCACACCATGGCGAGCATGCGCTGGACGGCTAGCCACCTGGTGAGCCCTGACGGCTCGCGTCAGATCATCGAGATGCCCGGTTGGCGACCGATCACCCGGCAGGTGGCTACCACCCTGGTGGTGGTTTCACTGCTGCCGATGGTGGTGTTCTACACGACCATGTCGTTGTTCGGGCTGCGCGCGGCCGCCCTTGCCACGGTCAGCCTTTACTACTGCGGCCTGCTGATCAAACTCACCCGGCGCAGGCCGATACTGGCCGCGGCGCTGCTCACCGCGGGACTGTTGTCAGTCCGGGCCGCGGTCATGTTCCTCACCGACAGCGCGTACCTGTACTTCCTACAACCGGTGGCCGGCACGATCGCGGTGGCGAGCGCAATAGCGGCGACCGCCCTCAGCGGCCGGCCGATCCTGGACCGGCTCGCGCACGAATTCTGCCCGTTCCCGGCCGAGCTGTCCGCGCGACTGCGGGCCGGACGGTTCTTCGGTCGGCTGTCGGTGGTCTGGTCGGCCTGCTACTTCATCAATGCGGCCGGCACCGTGTGGCTGCTCAGCACCGCCTCGCTCGGCGGATTCATCCTGCTCAAGTCCGTGCTCGGCCCCGCACTCACCGTCCTGGCGGTGGCCGCTTCCTACCTCTACTTCCGCGTCACGGTGCGAAACCAGAACGTCCAGGTCCGATGGGCGCACCACCAACGCTGGGCCGGCGTGCCGGCCTGACGCGGCAAGGCAGCAGCCGGGTCGCCACCGAAGGTCGCGGCAGCCGGCGGGCCCAATGCCGCCAATAGCCAGCAGCCATCCGGACAGATCCAGCTGCGCCCTCACGCCCGACGCAGCTGGCGACCCAACCCACCCCACCGCAGGGACCCCAGCAAGCCGAACAAAGGCTGTGCTCCATCCTGCAGAACAAGAAAGTCCTGGCGCACCGAACGTGCCAGGGCGGACTGTCCGATGATCCATTGGTCATCGGACAGTCCCGATCCCTGGGGCGAGGGCCTCGCGTCGCCATCCTGTCCGTTCGCGCGCCGAGCAGCGCAGTCACCCTGACCAACGTGGCCGGTGCCGCTGACGCCTACTCCCGCGGATTCATCGGTGCCGCAGAGCTGCTCGTCGGTGTTCATCGGATCGAGTTCGCCGCGCGCCAGCGTGATCGTCGCCGCCGAACGCGCAACCAGGCCGGCCAGGTCCGGCGCCCCGACCCCGAAGGCGTGCGGATCCAGCGCGAGCCGCCACCGACCGTCCTGCTCTAGCAACCCGGCCGTCACCGCCGGATCGGCGGCGGCCAGCAAGCCGGTCAGCTCGGACACTCGCAGGTAGCGTTCGGCCGCCTCGTCGCGCGAGCCGAACCAGGTCACCTGCCGCTGGACCAACGCCTGTGCCTTGGCGAGCTCCTCCTCGGTCCAGACGACCTTGATCCCCAGCCCGACCACCGACACCCGGGCACGCCCCGCGACCGGCAGGCCCGGCCGTCGCTGGAGGAGGTGCTGGCACTGCGCCACGATCGGATGGCCGGCGTCCGCAAGCTGATCGAGGGCCTGACCGAGGAATCGCTGGCCGCCCGGACCGAGCCGGTGCACGCGCCCGGCTGGCCGCCGGCAGAGCCCTTCCCGGTGCGCGAGTGCCTGAGCGTGGTGCTCAACGAGGAGTACCTGCACCGGCAGTTCGCCGAGCGGGACCTGGCCGTCCTGGAGTCGAAGGCGCGCGACTGAAACTGTGTCAGGCGCCAGCCGAATCGGCAGGCAACCGCT
>DATNEK010000173.1:0-8983 GCA_035553055.1 Streptosporangiaceae bacterium
TCAGAATCCGCGCGCAGTCGGTCAGTCGCGGGCCGAGCACCGGATGGCGCAGGTACGCCCTCGCCTCGGCGAGCGATCTGATCGCATAGGTCCGCGACGTCGGGCTGAACCCGAGACCCGCGATCTGCGGGAATACGAACCACATCCAGTGGCCGGTCTTCCTGCCCGCCCGCAACTCGGCGACCGCGCGCTGATACGTGCCGCCTGAGTCCTGCGCGACCGCGAACCGGCGAAGGTCGTAGGGATCGGCTGAGTTCGCCGCCGTCATGTCCGAATCGCGTTCCCTGGTCCAAGCGGTATGGCGCCAGACGCGGCCAGGACCGGCACGTCGACCCCTGCCCGCACCGGAACCGTATCTGGGTACTTGAGTCCGCTGCCGGTGTTGAGCACGACGACCTCGTCGCGTTCGATCAGCCAGCCCGCATCGCGTAGCTGGCGGACCGCGGTGAAGCAGGCGGCGCCTTCCGGGCAGATGAAGCACCCTTCGGCGTTCGCGACCTCGCGCTGGTCGGCGAGCAGATCATCGTCGTCGACGGCCACCGCGGTGCCGCCGGTCGCGTAGAGCGAGTCGAGCACAAGGAAGTCGCCAAGCGCTTTGGGCACCGTGATACCGAATGCCACCGTTTTCGCGTCCGGCCACGGCTCGCTTTGGCTGGCGCCTTCGGCGAATGCCCTGACAATCGGAGCGCAGCCCGTCGCCTGCACGGCGACCATTCGCGGCAGGTCGCCATTGACCCAGCCGAGCTCGCGAAGCTCGAGCAGCGCCTTGTAGATGCCGATGATGCCGACCCCGCCGCCGGTCGGGTAAACGATCACGTCGGGGAATCGCCAGCCAAGCTGCTCGGCGATCTCAAAGCCCATCGTCTTCTTGCCCTCGAGCCGGTAGGGCTCCTTGAGCGTCGAGGTGTCCTGGTAGCCGTCTCGCTCGGCGACCGCGGCGCCGACCAGCCTGCCCGCATCGTTGATCAGCCCGTCGACGAGGTAGAGCTCGGCCCCGGCGGCCGCGCATTCCGCCCTGGTGATCTCGGGCGCGCCGACTGGCATGACGATCAGGCTGCGTAGCCCGGCGCGGGCCGCGTACACCGCCCAGGCGGCGCCCGCGTTGCCGTTCGTGGGCATCGCGACGCCCCGCACTCCGAGTTCGGCGGCGCGGGACACGCCGACCGCCGCTCCCCGAGCCTTGAAAGTGCCAGTCGGGATCAGGCCCTCGTCCTTCATCAGCAGTCTGGGCACGCCCATCGCTTTGCCGAGATTCGGCATCGCCAGCAGCGGCGTCATGCCCTCGCCCAGGCTGACGACGCTGCCTTGGTCGCCGACCGGCAGGAGCTCGTGGTATCGCCACAGATCAGGAGGTCGGCCGGCGATCTGGGCCGGGTGCAGGCGCGCGGAAACCTGTTCGGTGTCATAGCGGGCGAGCAGTGGCGCACCGCAGCCGCAGGTGCCCTGGACCTGATCAGCCGCCAGCCGGCGGGCGCAGCGTGAGCACTCGAGATGTGACAACGCCGAATACTGCGGGGGTCTTGACGTCATGCGGCCAGGCTACGATGCGGCGCGCAGGTCGTCGGCGTCAGGCCGGTCGCCAGCCGGCAGCACGCAGTAGACGGTCTTGCCGAGCCCGGCAGGCAGGAACGAATACGACCACTCGGTCGTCAGGGCGTCGATGATGAACAGGCCGCGACCGCTCTCCGCGTCGGGCGGCACCGCGCTCAGCACCGGCGGGTTCGTGCTCGCGTCGGTGACCTCGATTCGGAGCACCTGACGGGCATAGCAGAGCATCAGAAGTATCTGTCCTAAGCCAGACTCGCTTGACCCGCCGGAGTCAGTGGTTACTCCGGCTGCCTTGGCGGCGTTGGCCACCAGTTCGGAGGCTACGAGGGTGGCGGTCTCGACAAGTTCGCCGCCGATGCTCCACGATGCCAGCGCGTGGCGCACAAAGTGACGTGCCTGATACGGGGCGCCGGGTGAAGCGGCGAGTTCAAACCGCGCCATCAACGCCGATGACGATGCCTGGGTCAACATTGCCACTTCTCCTCCTCACCTGTAATGTCAAGCCCTTAATAAGACGACGAATTCCCCCAGCCGACGGTTGTCGTCATGTTGTTACGGTTAGATAGCAATGAAATCGTAATCGAAGACCTCTTTCGGAAAAATCTTATTTGTGATATTATGAGAATATAGTCAGCTATAGTCAGCTATTGTCGGCAGCGTGACAAATTCTTCGCCTAGTAGGCCGCACCCCAGCCAGACGGCACTCACCGCGGCGGCCGCCCGGGCCGCTCACCTGATCGTCGATCGTGAGCCAGTGATCTTCGCCGACCCGCTCGCCGCTGATCTGCTTGGCGACCGGGCGGACGAACTTATCTCCTACCACCGGCTGCACGGCTCGCACGTGGTCCTGGCATCGGCCAGGGCTCAGGTGACCTGCCGCAGCAGGTATACCGAGCTTGCCGTCGCCGACGCGCTCGGTCGCGGCGTCGCCCAGTACGTGATACTCGGCGCTGGCCTCGACTCTTTCGCCTACCGCGGCGCGATCGCTGGACGGCTGGCTGTGTTCGAGGTCGATCAGCCAGCGACGCAGGACTGGAAACGGCAACGACTCGCCGAGGTCGGCTTGACCGCGCCTTCGAACGCCCGCTTCGTGCCGGTCGACTTCGAGGCGGACTCACTGACATCGCGGCTGGTGCGCGGTGGGTTCGACCTGACCAGGCCGGCGGTCCTTAGCTGGCTCGGCGTCACGATGTACCTGACCGATGCCGCCATCGGGGCCGTCATCGGCGAGCTTGGGCGCTTCGCTTCTGGTACCGAACTCGTACTGGACTACATGCTCGCCGCTGACCTGCGCGACGACATCGGCAACAGCTACGTCGAGCAGGTCGCTCCGGTGGCCGCGCAGCGCGGCGAGCCGTGGCTGTCATTCTTTTCCCCGCCGCAGATGACCGCGTTGCTTAACGGCCACGGCTTCGCCGACGTCAGGCACATCGCCCAGCGGGATGTCGGCTCCGATGCGATGTGGTGCCGCAGCGACGCTCTTCGCCCAGCCGATCTGTCGAAGCTTGCCCACGCCAGGCTTCCTGCCCGAAATGGCCGCTAGATAGGCCAGGGGCATGGGCGCGACATCGCCCTTTCCGGGTGAGGCCGACGCGTCCGCCGCCGGGTATGCATTGGCAGCATGATTGAGGAAACGATCCCCAGATTCGGCTGGCGCAGACGGCCTGTCGGCCGTGCTCGCCTGGTCATCGCGGTGCTGAGCTGCAGCGGAGCGGTGCTCATCGCAGGTTGCAGCTCGCCCGGCCCGAGCGGCGATACCAAGGCGCCGAAGCCGGCGGGTACCTCGGCCGCGTCGAAGTCTCCGGCAGGGGCGACTTCGGTTCCGGCGTCGGCCTCGGCGAGCGCGGCCGCGTGCGTGCACATCAACTCATTGCGAACGTCGTTGACCAGCTTGACTCACGTCAAGGTGAGCTCGGCCTCAGCCAGCACGCTGACCACGGACCTGGCCAACATCGAGAGCCAGCTCGGGGCGCTGAAGGGCCAGGATCTCGGCGCGTTCTCCAAGCAGGCTGACCAGCTAATGGCGCACCTTGACAAGATCAAGAAAGATGCGGCCGAGCTGAGCTCAAGCCCGACCAAGGCGGCGATGGCGCTGAACGGCGACCTCACCAGCCTGAAAACCAGGGCAGGGCCGATGATCGCCGAGATGAAAGTGGTCTGCCACAAGACCAAGACCAAGACCTAGCCGGACGGCTCGGCGACCGCGGCGACCGCCTGGATCTCGGCGCTGTCAAATTCCCAGTACGCGCGCAGCGCCGCGATCTTGCCCGCACCGTCGTCGCGGTAGGTATAGACGCCGCGGACGACCACGACATGGCGGCCGCCCGGCAGCGTGGTCCTGATGATGCCGACGTCGGCGACTTCGTCGCCGCAGAGGTAGGAGCGTTCGATCTCGAAGCTGATCTGCTCGTTCGGCGCGATCACTGTGTCGTAGAACGCCGCGATGGCCGCGAGGCCGCGATGTCCTTCCCCGGCCGGGTCAAGCGGGGACGGCCCGATCGGGTCGGCGACTACGGCGTCGGCCGCGAACAGACTGAGCCAGGCAGCACGGTCTTTGGCGTGCACAGCCGCCTGAGATCGCCTGGCCAGATCTCGCGCGGTTGGTCGCCCGGTCACGCTCGCACCTTGCCGATGACCTTTTCGGCGTAGGTGTTGAGCGCGTCGATCTTCTCGGCTAGCGGCTGGGCGTCCGGCTTGGCGTCGTATGGCCATCGGAAGCCTACGATCACGTCGGTCACCCCTTGCGCTTCGAGCCGCCCGATTCCGTCGGCGTTGTACGCGTCCATCGAGATCACGTGCACCTCAAATGGCCGGTCGGCGGTCCCTGCCTCGCGGCGCAGCTCGGCGAGCCTGGCCAGCAGGCCGGGCAGGTCGGCGGGATCGCCGCCGCCGTGCATCCAGCCATCGCCATTGCGCGCTGCCCGGCGCAGCATCGCCTCGCTGTGGCCGCCATACAAGATCGGGATAGGTACGGTCGGCGCGGGCGAGAGCTTGACCGGCGGGAAGCGGAAAATTTCTCCGTCGTACCCGAAGTACCCGCCGCCTGCCAGGCCGCGGATGATCTCGACCTCCTCGTCCAGGCGGCGGCCTCGCCGCTGCCACGGCACGCCGAGCACGTCGTAGTCCTCACGCCACGGGCTGGTGCCGACGCCGAGCAGCAGCCTGTTGCCGGTGAGCACGGCCACCGAGGTGGCTTGCTTGGCGACCAGGACGGGGTTGCGTATCGGCAGCTTGAGCACGAACGTCGTGAACCTGAGCCGCTCGGTCACCACGCCGAGCGCCGGGATCAGCGAGAACGGCTCGATGAACGGCTTGCCGTCGAGAAACTCGCGGGTACCGTCCGGGCTGTAGGGATACTGGCTGCTGGCACGCTCCGGGTAGCAGATGCTGTCGGGCACCACCATCGAGTCAAATCCCGCCGCCTCGGCCGCCTTGGCGAGCGGCAGGTAGAACGTCGGGTCAGTCATCGACTCGGCATAGGAGAATCGCACGCGTCCGATCCTGCCAGCCCGGCCCCGAAAACGGTAGAACACGTTCTAGTCCCCCGATGGATTCGGCAACCCATCGCGGCTCTCCGCCAGCTCCCCGCGATGGATTCGGGCATCCATCGCGACCTCTCGGCCAGCTCCCCGCGATGGATTCGGGCATCCATCGTGACCTCTCGGCCAGCTCCCTGCGGTGGATTCGGGCATCCATCGCGGAAAACGGGTGTGGATTCGGGCATCCATCGCGTGTGTCGACGGCTCAGCGCGATGGATTCGGGCATCCATCTGGCGCCGAGCGGCCAGAGCGGCCGGGCCGGAGAGCCGGGTCGGGCGCCTTCAAGTGAGCTCGGCCAGATCGGCGGTGATGTAGGCGGCCATGGCGGTCGGCAGCGCGGCCTGCAGGTGTGGCTTGAGCAGGGCGCACGCTTCGGTGAGTCGCGCGGCCAGGCGCATGGCGGCGGCGGTTAGGCGGCCGAGATCGAGATCGGCGACGGTGTCCGCGGCATCCGCGGGAACCTGGTCGGGCGCGAAGTCGAGCAGGCTGGTGATCCCGTACTGCGGGTTGGGCACATCGCGGGCGATAGCAAGCAGCCGCCAGTAGTCGGCGCGTGCTTGGTGCAGCCGCTCGAGCGCTTCCCAGGCCGAGCCACGGCGCAGGTACTTGCCGACGTCAGCCAGGCACGCCCAGGCGTTGAACGCCCGCTCGCGCACTTGCTGCGCCGTGACCGCTTGCTGCTCCCACTTCGCCGTCCGCAGGCCGTCGGGGTCATAGAACACGACCTCGTCCTTGACCATCCCGTTGGCCTCAGCTGTCGGCATCACCACCAGGTCGACCTGGCAGCGGTTGGCGTACTGGGCGAAGATCCGCCGGTGCGTCATAGCCAGGCCGTCGATCTTGTGCTGGTAGCTCTCTACCAGTTCGGCCAGGCCGTCTACCGCCTGGTGCACGTCGGTGACGGCGGCCTCGAAGTCGACCGGCGCCACCATCATGCCCATGTCCAGGTCGGACAGCCGGTCGGCGTTGCCGCGCCCGACCGAGCAGGCGACGACCAGGCACCTGACCCATTCATTGCGTTGCGACCAGTCGAGCAGCCCGAGCATGATCGCCCGCTGGCCGTCAAGCTCAGCGGGCAGGCGCCTGATCCAGTCGCGTCCGGCGGAAACCATACCGCCATGATGCACCACTGACTTGCCGCGACCTCGCTCGCGGAGTAGAACATGTTCTAATACGTAGTGGCTGACGAGCGGCTGACCCAGCCTGGAGGCAGCAGGTGGACCTTGTCGAACTTGAAAAGATCAGGCAGCTCAAATACCGCTATTTGCGCTGTGTGGACCTGAAGTTGTGGGATGAGATCGGCGATGTGTTCACCGGCGACGCGACCGCCGACTATGGGACGCCTGCGGCTGGGCGGAAGCTTGACCTGAAGAGCCGCGACGAGATCGTCACGTTCCTGAGGGACAGCCTCGGCAACGGCATCATTACGCTCCATGCCGCCGGGCAGCCTGAGATCCAGATCGACGGTGACCAGGCCATTGGTACCTGGCGGTTCACCGACACTGTGATCGCCACCGAGTTCAACGTCGTCATCTGCGGCGCCGCGTTCTACGAGGACCGCTACACCAAGGGCTCGGATGGCAAGTGGAGGATGTCTCACACCGGTTACACGCGGATCTATGAGTCGACGATGTCGCTCGAGGACGTGCCGAGCTGGAAACTCACCGCGAACCGCTGGACGAGCGCGAGCTGACCGGCCTTGCTGACTCAGCCGTTTGCCGACGCGGTGCTGGAGGCCGAGAAGATCATCACCAGTGCGCCGCATGTCCGGACCGAGCAGGATCTCGCCGAGGGTTACGAGTACCTGGCGGGCTCGATCCGAGCGTCGTTGCAGATGGCCTGGGCTTACCAGCTCGACTTCCCGTTCTTCGTCGGGTCGACAGGCCCGTATACCAAGCTCGGGCTCGACAACCCGGACACCTTGTACTTCCACTCCTACCTTCGCGACGACGCTGAGTACGTGGTGACAGGTCGCCGGGGCAGCACGGCCGACCTCAGCTTTCAGGTGCTCAGCGGCGACTACTCTCCGGTGCAGGTGCCCGACAGCCTGACCGCGTTCGACGACCGCGAGTTCGATGTCGCCGACGACGGGAGCTTCGAGCTGCGGTTCGGTCCCGCGAAGGCTGGGGCGCAACGCAACTACTTCACGCTCGGCGAGGGTTCGGCCATGCTGATCGTGCGCGAGGTCTACAGCGACTGGGCGGCCGAGCGCAGGGGAACGATCAGTATCAGACGCGCCGACCGGGCCGGCGCTGCGCCGCCACCGCCAGATACCGGTGCGCTAGCCAAGCGCTACGGGGTTGCAGGCAAGATCCTTATCTCGCGGCTCAGGACCTTCTTGCAGTTCCCTGAGTGGTTCTACCTGCGACTACCGGTCAACACGCTGACCGAGCCCCGGTCCACGCCGGGCGGGCTGACCACGCAGTTCTCCTCGGTTGGGCACTACGACCTGGACGACGACCAGGCGATGATCATCACGGTGCCCGCCGCCGCCAAGTCAGTCGCGCCCTACCAGGGCATCCAGCTCGGCAGCATGTGGTACATCTCGCTCGACTACATCAACCACCAGACCAGCCTCACCGCCGATCAAGCCCGCACCGACCCTGACGGCATGCTCAGGATCGTGGTCAGCGAAAAGGACCCGGGCGTAGCCAACTGGCTTGAGTGCACCGGGCACCGCTCCGGCTATGTGCAACTGCGCTGGCAGCGGCTTGCGCGAGACCTCACGGCGGCGGACGGACCGGCAGCCGAAGTGGTGCCGGTGGCCGACCTCGCGCGGCAGCTGCCGTACTACCAGGAGGCCACGATCACCGCGGCGGAATACCGGGCCAGGATCGCCGCCAGGCAGTCGGCTGTCGGCGCCAGGATGCTGGGCTGATGGCGCGATCAATTTCGCGCACCGCGGCCAGACAGTCGGCAATCGTGACATTGTCGTATGATCCGCTAACCTGATGCGGGGAGCACCGTGAAGCTGTTGCAGGACAAGGTCGTCATCGTCTCTGGGATCGGACCCGGGCTAGGCCGGTCGATCGCGATCCGCAGTGCTGAGCAGGGTGCCGACATAGTGCTCGCCGCGCGGACCGAGTCCCGCCTCGATGAGGTCGCCAAGGAAGTCACGGCGCTCGGCCGCGAGGCCCTCGTCGTGCCGACTGACGTCAGCGACCCTGATGCGGCCCAGCGTCTGGCTGACGCCACTCTCGCGAAGTTCGGCCGAGCCGACGCGCTGGTGCACAACGCCCTGGCGATGCCCCCGATCAAAGATCTCGGCGTGGTGGACCTCGATGCCGTCCGCGTTGCGTTCGATACCAATGTCGTCGCGGCATTGCGGCTGACTCGTCTGTTCACCCCTGCGCTGATCGAGAGTTCGGGGTCGGTCACGATGATCAATTCGATGGTGGTGCGGTTCTCTCAGCGCACGATGGGCCCCTACAAGATGACCAAGGCGGCGCTGCTCGCGGTCGCGCAGTCGCTGGCCAGCGAGCTTGGTCCGCAGGGTGTGCGGGTGAATTCGGTGGCACCCGGCCACATCTGGGGCGATTCGCTGCAGTGGTACTTCGGCTACCTGGCCAAGAAGCGAGGAATCGAGGCGCAGGCGATCTACGACGAGACCGCGGCCAACACCGACCTGCGCCGGCTGCCGCTGCCCGACGAGATCGCCGACGCCGTGGTTTTTCTTTCCTCGCCGATGGCGCGGGCGATCACCGGCCAGTGCCTCGACGTCAATTGCGGTGAGTACCACCATTGACCCGGTTGCCGCGGATGAATCCTGAGCTGGCGGGAGCGGCGAAGCGAGACCCGTTCTCGTGGACAAGCCCGGTCCCTACCGATCCGCCGCGTGACCGCGTTGGCACGCTGGGTGACCTGCATGCCTCGGCGACGAGGCTGACCGGGCTGA
>DATNEK010000174.1:0-19690 GCA_035553055.1 Streptosporangiaceae bacterium
GGAACAACTGAGGAAGGTACTCGGCGGCGAGCGTCAGCCCGGTGGCGGCTAGCGACCTGGTAACTAAGAAAATGTCCGCCGGCACCGCCAGTACCAGCAGCCACGAACCCAGATAGCTGATCGCCCCGCCAGCCCAGAGCAACCTGAAGTCACGTATCCGCAGTGCCTGGAACACAAGGGTCTCCGGCCAGTAGTTCGTGCTTCTGATGAGACAGTAGTATCAGATTACTGTTCTGTAGAGATAGAGGCGAATAGATGGACGCGCAGCAGATCGGCAGGCAATTGCGCTCCCGGCGGGCAGCGGCCGGTCGGACCGTCGCGTCGGTCGCGCTGGATGCCGGCTTGTCCGTTCCCTATGTCGCGAACCTTGAGAACGGCCGGGGAAATCCGACTCTTGGCGCGCTGACCCGGCTGGCGTCCGCGCTCGGAACACGGCTCAGCGTCTGCCTTGAGCCGGCCGACAGCGACGCCCAGAGCATGCGGCCGGTTATCGCCGAGATACCGCTGCCGCTTGTGCGCCTCGGCCGTACTGAGCGATTCCAGCGGATGACTGGCCTGGCATCAAGGACGCTCGGCTGCGATCCTGACGACCTCGCTGCCCAGATACTCACCGGCGTCGCCCTGTTCGCGACGACGCTTGACCGCGACCTCGCGGAGGTCGATTGCTGGCGGCTCATCGACGCGCTCACGCTCATTGCCGTCAGTCCGGCTAGCGGCGGGTGATCGCGGAAACGCGCGACTCGCGCCGGGGTGTCGCGGTCAGGCCTCGGGGCGCCCAGGCATGTTTATGTCTCGCCGACAAGCAGCTCGCGTCCGGCCTCGCGCAGCTCAGCTGTCGAGCCTACGCCGAGCAACTGCATGGTCCGCTTGAACTGCGCCGCCAGGATGTCCAGCGCCTTGTCGACACCAGCTTCCCCGCCGGCCATCAGCCCGTACAGGTAGGCACGGCCGATAGCGCACGCGTCCGCGCCGAGGGCGAGCGCGATCGCGATGTCCGAGCCATGCCGGATCCCCGAGTCGACCAGCAGGGCCACATCAGGGCCAACGGTGTCCCTGATGGCGGCGATCGTCTTGACCGGAGGAACCGTGCGGTCAAGCTGGCGGCCGCCGTGGTTTGAAAGCTGCACGCCATCGGCGCCGACCGAGGTGGCCATGGCCGCGTCAGCCGGCCCGAGCGGTCCCTTGATCACGAGCAGGCCCGGCCAGCGAGCCCGCAACTCGGCGATATCGTCCCAGGTGATGGCCGGATTAAAGAGCTGCCCGGTGTCCTCGATGGTCACCGCGTCGTACCCGGCGAAGTTGGCGAAGTCGATGACTGGGTTGCGCAGCATTCGCATCCAGTAGCCCGGCTTGCCGCCGATGCTGGCCAGCGTCCGCGCGGTGAGCTCGGGCGGAATGACCAGCCCGTTGCGCCGGTCCCTGGTCCGGTGGCCAGTCACGAAGCAGTCCACCGTCACCACGAGCACGCGGTACTTGGCCGCAGCGGCCCGATGGACCAGATCCTTGGTCAACCCGCTGTCGCGCAGAATGTAGAGCTGGAACCATAGGTCAGGCTGGGCCTGCTCGGCGACGGTCTCGATGGTCGTGGTCGCCATCGTGGACAGCGTGTACGGCAGCCCGTGCCGCTGCGCCGCGCGCGCGGCGGCGATCTCACCGCCTGGGTGCATCATCCTGGAGTAACCGGTCGGGGCCAGGACCAGCGGAAGCGATGCCGCCGAGCTAAGAAACGCTGCCGAAGTGTCTGGTTTCGACACGTTGACAAGCGTTCGCGGCTGGAACTGAAACTGCCTGAACGCCTCGGTGTTAGCCAGCAGCGACAGTTCCTCGTCGGCACCGCCATCGACATAATCGAAGACCGGGCGCGGGATCAGCCGGCGCCCGGTCGCGCGCAGGTCAGCGATGTCGTGGCAGGCGGAAAGCCGCCGACGTGTCGTGTCAAGCTGGAGCGGTTTGACCCGGATCAGCTTGCGTATCTCCGAAGGCCTCATGCTGGCTATGAAACCGTGCCCGCGATCAACCGACAAGGAAGTGCCCAGTATGACGACGTTGTCCATCAACGACCTGTTCTCCGTCTCCGGCAAGATCGTCCTGGTCACCGGCGGTTCGCGCGGCATTGGCGAGATGATCGCCGCGGGCTTCCTCGCCAACGGCGCCAAGGTCTACATCAGCTCAAGGAAGGCCGCTGTCTGCGACGCCACGGCGGCGCGGCTGAGCGAAGCCCCAGGCGGGACCTGCGTCTCGATCCCCGCCGATGTGGCGACGGTCGACGGCGTGGCCGCGCTCGCTGCCGAGATCCGGCAACGCGAAGGGCAGCTCGATGTGCTGGTGAACAACGCTGGCGCATCGTGGGGCGCCAAGCTAGAGGACTTCCCTGAGAACGGCTGGGACAAGGTCATGGACACGAACGTCAAAGGTGTCTTCTTCCTCACTCAGCGCCTGCTGCCGCTGCTCGAAGCCGCCGCTACTGCCGATTCACCCTCGCGAGTCATCAACATCGGCTCGATCGATGGGATCCGGACCCCGATCTTCGAAAACTTCTCTTACGGACCGTCGAAGGCTGCGGTGCACGCCCTCACGCGGCAGCTCGCCGCCTCGCTGGTCGGGCGTCACATTCTGGTGAACGCGGTCGCACCTGGTCCGTTCCCGACATGGATGCTCAGCACGGGCGTCGGCGGGGGCGGGAACGTGGAAACCACGGACTGGGACGCGGTTAGCGAGCGCAACCCTCGCGGACGCATCGGCACGCCCGCCGACATCGCCGGTACCGTCCTGTTCCTCGCCTCTCGGGCCGGTGAGTTCATCGTCGGCCAGACCATCGTCTGCGACGGCGGGGTCGTGGCCTGCTGACGCGACCGACCGGAGCGGTGACGGCATACTGTCGGGCAAAAGAAATCGTAATCATTAGGGTGTGAATTTGCTCAGAGTGCGGGGTTGCTGCGGCGGGGGTTATCGACGCGGGTAAGCTCAATTGCTGCTACGCCGAATGCTGAATAACTCAACTGGCCTATTTGTCGTTAATAAGTGGCTGAACTCTATGAAGCACCTGATAATCGTCGGCGCGGCCGCCGTCATGGCAGTTGCCGCGGCGGGTTGCAGCGGGTCTGAGGTATCCCATGGTCCTGCCAGCTACCTGGCCGTCGGCGGGTCGAAGGTCGCCTTCATCCAGTGGCGGAGTGCATCGGGCGGTCGCCTGCGTGGCACGATTACGGAAAGCAGCGTTGGCGGGAGCGGGCCGGCGCAGACGCTATCGGTCACCGGGGCGCCGTTCACCGGCACCATGACCGGCGGTTCGGTCAGGCTGACATTCGCGGTGCCGTATTTTCTCCGTGCGCATGCTCTTGGCACGCTCAGCGGCGGCGCATTGCGCCTGGCGGTTCCGCAGTCCGACGGCACGGTCAAGAAGGTGACGTTCAGCCAGGCCGATGAGGCCGACTACCACCATGCGATCGCGGCACTTCGCACCAGGATCAGCCGCAGGGTCGCCATGGCCGTCAAGCAGCAGGCAAGCCAGCGGCAGCCGCCAGCCCGCGCGCAGGCCGAGCAGAGCACTCAGAGAACCCTGAACGCGCTCTACAGAGAGTCAAGCATCGCGCACGGCAGCAGGCTCACCGACGGTCTGGCCCAGCTGGCCGACGACGTCGCGGTGGCGCGATCTCACCTGGCGACGGAGAAGCGAGACGGATCGGGCGACAACAAATACTGCGGCGCCGCCTTCACTGTTACCGGGGACGCCCAAGCGGTCGGCGGTGCCCTCCAGAAGGCACAAGGAGCCGTCATGTCACTGATGCCGGACATCTCGGCGGTCCGCCACGACGCCGCTTCCTTGAGCGCGTCCCTGAGGCACCTGAGCAGATCGGGGATCCCGGCCCCGAGCCAGGCTTCGAACGTCATCGCCAACGCCAACGCGAGCCTCAAGCAGGCGATCGCTACGGCGAACTCCTACATCGGCCAAGTCAATGCCATCGACGCGCGAGCCCGCGTCCTCGCCGACAACATGGCGACGAGATCATGCTCAAGCGCCCGATCTGGCAGTTCGCCGCAGCCCATACCGCCGATTGGCCCGGCCGGTGGCAAACCAGGTTAGACAGCCCGCTGCCGCCGCGCCGGCGAGTGCGACGCGGCGGCAGCCTGCCGACCGGCGTTAGCGGGCCTTGACGGCGGTCGTTCCCAGACGTACGGCCGCGATGATGACACCGATCGCGAACGCGTCGAACAGCGCGGCGGTGGCGAACGACGCGGCGACGCCGTGGGCGAGTATGTCCTGCGCCCTGGTCAGGGGGCCGGCGCCGACCGAGCCAACTTGAGCGGTGCGGGCCGCGTGCCCGTAGACGGTCACGAGGGCGGCGAGGCCGAGCGCTCCGCCCACTTGCTGGGTGACGTTGACCATCGCCGATGCGGAGCCTGAGTCCTCAGGCGCGACCCCGGTCAGTGACGCCGCGGTCAGCGGAACGAAGGCGAGTCCCATCCCGCAGCCCATCAGCAGCATCGGCCCGAGCACCCCCGGCCAGTACGTGGTGGCCGGCGAGATCTGGCCGAGCCAGGCCAGTCCGCCGACGGCGGACGCGAGTCCGGCCACCATCAGCGGCTTCGCGCCGAACCTGGTCATCAGCCGCGGCGCTAGCCGCGACACGCCGAACAGGGCGACCGTCATCGGCAAGAACGACAGGCCAGCCTTGACCGGGCTGAACCCGAGCACGTCCTGCACGAACTGGGTGAGGAAGAAGAATGTGCTGAACATCGCGCCGACGACCAGCACGCGCGCTACGTAGGACGCGGCCCTGGTGCGGTCGGTGAATAGGCGGAGCGGCGTGACCGGCTGCTTTGTGGTTGCCTCGGTTAGCACGAACGCCGTGAGCAGGACCGCTGCCAAAATCAACGCTCCCAGCGTCAGGTGGTCACCCCAGCCGTTTGATGCCGCCCGTATGAACGCGTAGACCAGCGCTGCCATCCCGGCGGTCGAAAACAGAGCGCCCTGGATGTCGAAGGTTCCGCGCTGCCTGGCGGACTCGGGCAGGAAGCGCGGGGCGAGCAGCAGCACAGCCGCGCCGACCGGGACGTTGACGAAGAGCACCCAGCGCCATGACGCCCACTGCGTGATCATGCCGCCGAGCACTAGCCCGAGCGAGGCGCCCCCGGTGATCACGCCGGTGAAGAGAGCAAGCGCGCGCGTGCGTGCCTGGCCTTCCGGAACGCTTGACACGATGGTCGCCAGCGTCGCCGGGGTGGCGAAGGCGGCCCCGACGCCCTGCAGTGCCCGCGCGGCGAGCAATTCCGACGCGGAGGTAGCTAGTCCGCCAGCGAGCGAGGCCAGCGTGAACAGAGCCAGGCCGGCGAGGAAGGCTCGTCGTCGGCCGAGAATGTCGCCGGCCCGGCCGCCGAGCAGCAGCAGGCCGCCGAAGGTCAGCGAGTAACTGTTCAGCACCCAGGACAGGCCGGCGGCTGAAAGGTGCAGGCCCCGGGCGATGTTCGGCAGGGCGATGTTCACCACCGTGGCGTCCAGGATGATCATCAGCTGGGCGCAGAGGACGATCGCGAGCGTGATACCAAGACGGCTCCTGCTTGCCTGCGCCCCGGCGTCCACTCTGGTCAGGGTCTGAGTGTCGGTGCGGGTCGGATGTGTCGTGGCTTGAGGCGACATGCTGTCCTTTCGAATGGCCACGCGGTAGGCAGTGTGGTACGCGGCCGTAGTCCGGTGCGTTGGTGCGATCGCTGGCCAACGCGGCCGGGATGAGCTATCTTGAAACGGAGGCTTCCTCCGATAACTATACGGAGGCACCCTCCGGTTTGCAAGTCGGAAGTTGGGGTGCACGATGAACGTGGTCGGTGCCGTTCCTGTTCAGGCGGCCGCGGACGGGCTTGAGCAGCTCCGGTCAGCTCGGGCTGACCGCACGATGCGAGCGGATGCCAGGCGCAACTACGAGCGGCTGCTGGCCGCGGCGTCGGTCGCGTTCGCCGAGCGCGGTACCGACGACGTGTCGCTGGAGGAGATCGCCCGGCGGGCAGGCGTCGGGATCGGCACGCTGTACCGGCACTTTCCGACCAGGCCCGCACTCTTGGAGGCGGTATACCGCGACCAGGTCGAGGTCCTCGGCGCGCTGGCAGGCAAGCTGCTTGCGGCCGAGTCGCCGGGTGCGGCGCTGGCGGCGTGGGTCAAGGCGCTGGTCGAGTTCAGCGTCACCAAGCGCAGCCTGATGCGCGAGCTGATGGCCGACTCGCCGTTCATCCCGGTCTGCAAGACCGTGATCAGCGAGTCGTCAAGCGCGGTGCTCGAACGGGCACAGCGGGCGGGAGTCGCCCGCTCCGACGTCACCGGCAGCGACCTTTCGCGTATGGCGCACGGCCTGGTCATGGCAGCGGAATTCGGAAAAGACGACCCCGGATTGCTCGACCGCATGGTCTCGGTCGTCCTGGCTGGCCTGCTCAGCCAACCCGGCGCCGACAGCTCATGACGGCTGGGCGGTGCCAGCCAAGTGCCAGCCGTAGGGGGCGGCTAGGTGGTCGAGTGCGGGTTGCGCCCCCCACGAGCCAGGGTCGTAGGGCTGGACTGGTGGCGGGTTCTCAAGTAGCGGCGCGGAAATCTCCCACAGCCGTTCGATCGCGTCGGCGCGGGTGAACAGGGACTGATCGCCGATCATGGCGTCAAGAATCAGCCGCTCGTAACCCTCGAGTCCCCGCGCGGTGCAAAAGGAGTCGGCGTACCGGAAGGTCATCTCGGCTGTGCCTAGCCTCATCTGCGCGCCTGGTTCCTTGGCCAGGAAACCGGCGGTGATGGAGCCGGGATCGGCGAAGTCGATCACGATTTCGTTGCGCTCTCCTTCGTCGGCATCTATCTGGCGTTCGGTGAATATCCCTGGCGGCGGCTTGTGGAAGCCGAACGTGATCACCTGCCGGCTGTCGGCGAGGTTCTTGCCCGACCGCAGGAAGAACGGGACACCAGCCCACCGCTTGTTGTCGATCTCGGCCCGCACCGCGGCCATGGTCTCGGTGTCCGAGTCCGGGGCCACCCCCGGTTCGTCCTGGTAGCCGGCGTACTGCCCGCGCACCACGTGGGCGAGGTCAAGCGGCTTGAGCGAGTCGAAGACCTTGGCTGTCCTGGTCCTCAGGTGGCGGGCGTCCAGCGAGGTGGGCGGCTCCATGGCGACGAACCCCAGGACCTGGAACAGATGGGTGACGATCATGTCCCGGTAGGCGCCGGTGTGGTCGTAGAAACCGCCGCGTCCTTCGATCGAGAGCTTCTCTGGCACGTCGATCTGCACATAGCTGATGTGCCTGTGATTCCACACCGGCTCGAACAGGCCGTTGGCGAACCGGAAGGCCAAGATATTGTCGATCGACTCTTTGCCGAGGAAGTGATCGATACGGAAGACCTGTGATTCATCGAAGATGGCGTGCACGGTCCGGTTAAGCGCGCGGGCGGAAGCCAGGTCGGTGCCGAACGGCTTCTCGATGATGACACGGGCCTGCGGAGCCAGGCCAGCGTCGCCGATCATGGTCACCGTCGGTTCGAACGCTGTCGGCGGGATGGCCAGATGGAACAATCTCGCTGGTGACTCGCCGATCTCTCGCTCGGCGGTCGCGATGGCCTCGACCAGCGCGCCAGCATCGGGGGGATCCGAACTGGCGAACGAGAGCCTGCGCTGGAAGTCCTGCCATGCCTTTCCCGTGGGCTTGCGGATGCCGAAGTCGGCGATCGCCTGGCGGGCATGCTCGCGGAATTGCTTGTCGGTCCAGGCTCTTCGCGAGGAGCCGATGATCTGGTATTTGTCAGGCATCAAGCCGGCCGCCGCCAGATGGTACAGGCCAGGCAGCAGCTTGCGCCTGGCTAGATCGCCAGTCGCCCCGAACATGACAATCACGTGATTACCAGGGCGCGGCACAGGCGCCGCGGTTGACCCGGTGTCGGCGATGGTCTTGGACATGGCGCTCACCCCGGTGGTCCCGATCCGGCCCGATGAGGGCAAGACGTGCCCGGCAAGGGACAGGGCAAAACCCGTCTTACGACTCGGGGCCGCCCGCGATCGCCTGACGTCGGTTGCGCTGGGCAAGCACAGCACGCAATAGATCGTCGAGATCCTCGTCGCTGAGAGCGTCGAGTTCCGCGTGGCGGGACGAATCGGGCCCGCGCCCGAAATTCGGGTCCGCGGCGACGATCTCGGCCAGCTCCGCGACCGTCGGGCCGGCGAAGACGTGGTGCACCGGCAGGCTCACCCCGTAGGTGTCAGCCACGCGGGCGACGAATCTGGTCGCGGTCAGCGAGTGAGCGCCGAGTGCGAACACGTTGTCATGCACGCCGATCGGCGTCGCGATGGCGAGAAGGTCGCTCCAGATCCTGGCGCAGGTCGCCTCGACCGGGTTCCGAGGCTCGACGTGGTCGGCCGTCGGCGCGGGAGCATCCCAAGGCGGGTCGGGCAGCGCGGCCCGGTCGACTTTGGCGTTCGGCGTCAGCGGCAGCGCGGGCAGCGCGACAATGAGCACCGGAACCATATAGTCGGGCAGCGCGGCACGCAGGTGCGGCCTGAGGTAATCGACCAGGTCAGTGCCTGGCTGTGCGGTGGGGCTGCCCCGGCGGGGCACGATATACCCGACCAGCGCGGGCTCACCTGCCCTTGTGGAGGCGACGACCACCGCCTGGCGCACGTCACGGTGCGCGCGCAGCACGGCCTCGATCTCGCCGCACTCGATGCGGAAGCCGCGAATTTTCACCTGATGGTCGTTTCGCCCGATCAGCTCGAGGCCCGCGCCCTCTCGCCACCGGCCGAGGTCGCCGGTCCGGTACATGCGCGCCCCCGGATCATCGCTCCACGGATCAGGCCGGAACGAGCGGGCCGTGAGCCGAGGCTGGTCGTGATAGCCGCGCGCAACGCCGCAGCCGCCCAGGCAGACCTCGCCGACCACCCCGACCGGCACCGGCATCAGGCGTTCGTCGAGTACGTACACGCGGGTGTGACCGATCGGCGGCCCGATGTCAGCCGCTGCTGTCGAGCCGGTGACGACGCCGGCCGCCGACCATACCGTTGTCTCGGTCGGGCCGTAGAGGTTCCACACGACGACGCCGGGCGCCGCTAGCTGGTCCGCGAGGTCGGTCGGCAGGGCCTCGCCGCCGCATAGCCGCAGGCGCAGGCCGGCGGGCACACCGCCCGCCGATACCAGCAGGCGCCAGGTCTGCGGGGTTGCCTGCATCGCGGTGGCGCCCGTCCGCTCGATCAGCGAACGCAACCGGTCGGGCTCGCGCGTCTCCTCCGCGCTCGCGATCACAAGATCCGCGCCACAGGCTCCTGGCAGCAGCAGCTCGAGTACGGCGATGTCGAAGGACAACGTCGTGACGGCGACGAAGCGGTCATCACGGCTGAGCTTGAGCGCGCGCCGGAACGAGGTGAGGAGATTCGTGACAGCCCGGTGCGGGACGCCGACGCCTTTTGGCTGCCCGGTCGATCCGGAGGTGAAGATGAGATAGGCGAGCGCGCTGGCAGGCACGGATACGGGATCCAGCGGCGGCCCGGCCGTGGCCGCCGGGTCGTCCACGCAGATCACCTTGGCGTCGTCGGATATTGACCGGGCGAGATCATGATGCGCGGATTCGGAGATGATGATGCGCAGATCGGCTACGCGTGCCATCGCCGTCAGCCGTGCCTTCGGGAATTCCGGATCAAGCGGTACATAGGCACCGCCGGCCCACCACACGCCGAGCAGCGCCGTGAGCATGCCGATTCCGCGCTCGACGCAGAGCCCGACCAGCGTTTCTGTGCCGATGCCCAGTTCGGCGATGGTCCTGGCCAGTCGGGCGGCCCGATCGCATACCTCGCTCATCGGCAGGGCCTGATCACCATCGCTGACGACCGAGGTGCTGGCCGCAAGCAGGAGCCGGATGTCGGCGTCGTCGTCGGTGCTGCTCTCCGGGATGGCCTGGCGGTTGCGGCCGATGATCAGCGCGTCGAGTTCGGCGGCCGGCAGCATCGGCAGGTCGGCCACAGGGGTGTCTGGAGCGTTCGCCGCGTGCTCGAGCAGGTGCGCCATGCACCGCAGGAACCGGTCGGCCCAGGGCGGGTCGAATAGGTCGGTGGAGTATTCCATCGCGAGCGACGTAGCCCCGCTGTCCACCGTGTCAGCGAACATGGTGATGTCGAGTTTGGCGGTGTTGGTGAGGATCGCCTTCGCGCGCGAGGTGATACCGGGAAGATCAGGCCCTGGTGCCGTGAGCGACCCGTAGACGAACTGGACCTGTACCAGCGGCCAGTGCGCCAGCGTGCGGTCTGGTGCGAACTCATCGACGAGTTTTTCGAACGGGACCTGCTGGTGCGACATCGCATCCAACGTTGTGTCCCTTACCCGATCGAGCAGCCCGAGGAAGGTGGGATCGCCCGCCAGCGAAATTCGCAGCGGGACGGTGTTCGTGAACATGCCGACGATCGGGTCGAGTTCGGTGTGGGTGCGCCCAGCCACCTGGGTGCCGGTCACGATGTCGTCCTCGCCCGTGTAGCGCCACAACACAGCCGCGAATCCGGCGAGGAACGCCATGAACATGGTCACGTTGGCGTTATTGGCCACCTCGGCGAGGCGCTTGGTGGTCGCGGCGTTGACGGTCACCGCCGCCACCGCGCCACGCGATGATTGATGCGTCGGCCTGGGCCGGTCGGTGGGCAGCGTGAGCACTGGCGGCGCGCCGCGCAGTTGCTCGCGCCAGTAGCCGAGCTGCCGGTCAAGTTCCTCGCCGCGCATCCGGTCCCGCTGCCAGACGGCGTAATCGCCGTACCCCATCAGCAACGGAGGCAGCGAAGCCTGCGTGCCGGTCGTTTCTGCCACATAGCCGGCGGATAGGCCATTGATCAGGATGCCCATCGACACACCGTCGCTGATGATGTGGTGCATGACCAGGGAAAAAAGGTGCCTGTCGGGTCCAGCGGCGATCAGTGCGGCCCTGATCAGCGGCCCGGCGGCTAGATCGAACGGCTGGCGCGCGCGGTCGGCCGCGATCGACTCGGCCTTCTTCGCAACCTCGCCGCCGTCCGCCGACTCACGCAGATCGATGCGCTCGATCCGCACCGCTGCGGTATCGGCGACGACTTGCTCGGGCGTGCCGTCCAGGGCGACGATGCTCGTCCGCAGCACAGCATGGCGCGCGACCACGGCGTCCATCGCCCGCTGCAGAGCGCCCGCGTCGAGAGGGCCGTCGAGCCACACCATATACGGCATGTTGTACGTCGGCGTGCCAGGATCGAGCTGATCGAGGAACCAGAGCCGCTGCTGGGAGAAGGACGTAGGGAAGTGCATCGGAACCTACCTCCGATCGCCGGGAACGAGCGTTTGACGCGGCAGACCCGCAGGATCTGCCGCGTCGCTGCCAGCGGCGACCGCCGCCGCAAGGCCAGCGACCGTAGGGTCGGAGAAGAGTGCGCGGATGGGCAGGTCGACCCCGTAGACGGCCCGGATGCGGGCCATGAGCCTGGTCGCGGTCAGCGAGTGACCCCCGAGCGCGAAGAAGTTGTCCCTCACGCCGACCGGTGTCCGCAGCGCGAGCAGTTCGGCAATGATCGCCGCGAGCCGCGACTCGACCGGCGTACGCGGCGCGACGGAGGCATCTTTACCTGGACCCGCACCCCAGTCCGGCTCGGGAAGCGCGCGGTGGTCGATCTTCCCGCTTCCGGTCAGCGGCAGCTCAGGCAACACCACGAATGCGGACGGCACCATGTAGTCAGGCAGCACCTCGCGAAGATGCTCGCGTAGCCCGGCAGGCGGGTGGTCGGCACCGGAGCGGGTGACGAGATAGCCGACAAGGCGGACGTCGTGGCCCGTGCCGCGGAGCGACACGACGGCGCGGGCGATGTCGTCGTGGTCCCGCAGCGCTGCCTCGACTTCGCCGCTTTCGATCCGGTAGCCGCGGATCTTGATCTGCCGGTCCGCGCGACCTGCGAGCTCGATCCGCCCGGATCTGCGCCACCGGCCGACGTCGCCGGTCCGGTACAGGCGGGTGCCCGGCCGCCCGCTGAAGGGGTCGGGGATGAACCGGCCGGCGGTCATGGCTGGAGCGTCGTGGTAGCCGTTCGCGACGCCGGCGCCGCCGATGTAGAGCTCACCGAAGACGCCGGGCGGTACCGGCCGCAGCCGGGCGTCGAACACGTAGAGCTGGGTTCCCGCGATGATCGACCCGATCTCGATTCTGGCCGGTGATGGGGCGACGGCGTCGCCGCCCGAGTAGATGGTGGTCTCGGTCGGGCCGTACAGGTTCCACAAACGCACCCCTTCGCCGCCGCCGATCGCGTCGGCGAGGTCCCTGGGCAGCGGCTCACCGGCGGTCATCCGCAGCTTCACCTCGGCCGGCACTCCTCCGGCGTCGACGAGCATGCGCCAGCCGGCCGGCGTCGCCTGCATCGCTGTCGCGCCGATGTCGCTCAGCCGGTCGCGCAATCGTGCCGCGTCGAGTACTTGCGCGGCATCGGCGACCACGACGCATCCGCCGGCCAGCACCGGCGCGAGCAGTTCGACCAGCGCGATGTCGAAGGCGAACGTCGACACCGCGAGGAACCGGTCGCCCGGGCCGAGCGCGAGCATCGGCGCCGCGGCGTTCAGCAGCGTGGCGATGCCACCCTGAGTCACGCTGACACCCTTTGGCCGACCGGTCGATCCCGAGGTGAACAGGGTCACAGCGACGGCCGACGGCGGCAGGTCAAGCGAAGGCTCGGCCGTCCCGGCGGGGGGTTCTGGGGGGTCGGCGGCCAGCGTCGCCAGATCGACTACCGGTATTGGCGCGGCGGTGGCCGGCAGGCCGGGCGCGCCAGCGACGCTGCTGTCGACGATGATCGCGGCCGCGCCCGAGTCCTTGAGCATCGTGGCCAGCCGCTGATCTGGATAAACCGTATCAAGTGGAACATAAGACGCACCAAGCGACCAGATGCCAAGGATGGTAGGCAGCAGCCGGGCGCCGCGCGGTAGCAAGATCGCGACCCGATCGGAGAAGCCGATGCCGTGCCCGCTAGCAGCGGCGGCGATCCGCTGCGCCAGGCGGCGCACATCGGCACCGGTCAGCTCCCCGTCGGAGCCGACCGCGACCACTGACTCCGCGGCACATGCCGCCCAAAGCATGCCAACGGCGGTCGCCTCTGGGTCGGCGACCTGGCCGCCGTCCGGCCACACGCTCGTGACGAGCCTGAAATCGTCGGCTGACATGATGGTCGCCTCGCCGACCGTACGGTCAGGGTGGTCGGCAAGGCAACGCAGGACCGCGGTGAACCCATCGGCAACGAGCTGGCCGGTGGCCGAATGGAACAAGTCGCTGTTGTAGTTGACCCGCACCTGCGGCCCGGCTGGCGTATCGGTGACTGACAGCTCGACCTCGAACTTGGCGGTGCCGTTCTCGATCAGCTCGGGGCGCCAGCGCAGCCCGCCCCGGTCAGGTACGGCCCACGACTCCTCCATCGCGAACATCACCTGGACCAGTGGCAGCCGCGCCGGGTCGCGTTCGGGTTTGACCAGTTCAACCACCCTGGCGAACTGCAAATCCTGATGCGCTAGCGCCCGCGCGGTCGCGGCGTGGACAGCTCGCGCCAGATCGCTGAGCGTGTGGCCCGGGTTGACTCGGATCCGGACCGGGACGGTGTTCATGAAAAGCCCGACGACCGATTCGGTCTCAGGCCGGGTACGGGCAGCCATCGGCACCGCTATCAGCAGGTCGTCGGTGCCGGTCAGCCGGGCGAGCACGACCGCGTACGCGGCCAGCAGGACGGCGAACAGGGTGGTCTCGTTCCTGGAGGCGAATTCCTTGAGCGCGTCGGCCAGGCTGGCGTCGAGCGTGGTGTCGATACACTCGGCGGCGAAGGTCTGGCGGGCTTGGTACGGCTCGTCCGTCGGCAGTGGCAGCGCTGCCGGGGGGTCGGTCAGCTCGGCCCTCCAGAACCGTCCAGCACCCACGTACCCGCCGTCCTCGGCGTGCTCGATCTGCCAGATGGCGAAGTCGGCATACTGTATCGGCGGTTCATCGGCGACCGGCTCGCCGCCGCTGCTGATCGCCTGGTAGTCCGCTGACAACTCGTCGAACAGGATGCGGAAAGACCAGCCGTCGGCGACGATGTGGTGCATCACCACCCCGAGCACATGAGCTTCCGGCGACAGCCGCACCAGGGCAGCGCGAGCGAGCGGCCCGGTAGCCAGATCGAAGGGTATGCGGGCCAGGCGGCGGATCTGGTCAAGGGCAGCCGGTTCCCGCTCGCCCGCACCGAGCTGCTCGACCGAAATGACCTGCACGGGCAGCGCGGTGTGTTCGTCGTCAATCACCTGCACCGGCACGCCGGACTCGTTCCTGAACGTGGTACGCAGCGCCTCGTGCCTGGCTAATGCGGCGTCCCAGGCCTGCCGCAGCGCGTTTACGTCGAGCGCACCATCGAGCCAAAGCGCCCACGTGATGTTGTAGGTGGGTTCACCGGGATCCATCTGGGCGAGCAGCCACATCCGGCGCTGGCCGAACGACGCGGGGAACTCGTATACGGCCACGATCAGCCTTCCTGTCTGCGGTGAACCGCATTCTGGTCGACCGCCACCATGCGAAGCTCCGACGTGTAGCGCTGGCCTTGGGCATCGGTAAGCCATGCCTGGTCAGGGGCGGGCAGCATCTCGACGACGTTCACCGTCCCGTCGGCGCCAGCGTGCCGGCGGGCGCGGCGTAGCGATCGGGCGATCAGGTCGATCGATGCGAGACTGGTCAGGTCGGCGTAGATCGGCTTGCGCTCCCCGGTGAACCGCAAGAACACATGCCTGGGCAGTCCATGGGCCGCCGCCCACGCCCTGGCCTGCAGATAGCGGGCACGCTCATCGGTGGTATCGGCGAATGCGGGGTCGCTGGCGGCGAACGTCCACCGCTCGCGGCTCACCACGAGATCGTCGATGCTGATGCGGGGCGTGTGCGCGCTCGGCGGCATTATTTCCAGGCAGTGCGACATCAAGGCGACGATCAGGTCGCCGGTGACCTCGAGCAGGCCCCGCTCGAACGTTCCGTCGCGGCGGCGCACTAGCAGCCCGCCGGGAGAACTGACCACATCGCAGTCGCCGACTACGACGGTCGTGGCCGGGTCATAGCCGCAGGAGTCGTGCGCGTAGACGAGCCGGAAGTCACCCGCCGAGGGCAGCACGTTGGACAGTCGCGTGTTCGTGCCGTCCTTCTCGCCGGTCTCGGCGAACCACACGGCTCGCCCGCGCATGTCGTGCCGCATGGCGGTGTAGATACTGCCGGGGGCGCCGTCGAACTGGAGCCAGGTGGCATAGCGCGTGGTCACGATGCTTGGGTGTACTTCACCGAGTACCCAGGTGATCCCGCCGCCAGCGGCCGCGTCCGCGTCCGCGATCATGAGGTCTGGGCTGTGGTGCACCGCCATCGCCCACGGTAGCGGCTCGGCAGGAAACTCCGACCTAACCCGCTCCCGCAGGTCGGCTGCCCTGAGCTGGACGCGCCGGGCGCCAGGGGGCGGATCCAGGATCGCCGACCACCGCCGCGTCAGCTCGTCCACAGCGGGGTCGAGTATCTTCGGCGGCTGGTCAAACAGCGACTCGCCGATGAGCAGCCACAGGTCGGCGAACGGCACGATGTCTGTGCCGAGCGCGGCGACTCGCTCCCGGTACATCTCGCCGAAGTGGCGCTCATACACCGCGCCGATGGTCGTCGTAAACCACCGTGCGCTGTCGAGCACCAGTGCCAGCGCCTCCCTGACGCCATCGAAGACGTCCGCGCCCAGCCGCACTGTGTCGCCGCGGAGGCACTCCTCGTAGGCGAGGGTCCGGCCAGCGTACAGCTCTCCTTGGCGGCGAGTCGGCGGAACGCCAGCCAGACGGGTGAACGTCGCCTCCAGGCTGGCCATAGACGCGGCCACCCGCTCCGGGTCGCCGGCGGAGGCGGCAAGGTCGTCCTTGGCAGCGGTCAGCTCGTCGAGGTCCTTGACGGCCGACTCGCGCACCCCGTCGTCGGTAACCCGCGACAGGAGCGCTCGCGCTGAGCGTTCTGGCCGGGTGTCCTGCGGCGCCACGTCGACCCGCCAGGCCAGCCGACGGCTGTCGGCCAGACGTGCCATCAGCGCGAAGACTTCAGCGACATCGCTCAGCCCGGCATAGGGGTCGGCCAGCACGATGGCCGCGACCTCGCTGGCGTCACGGATGCCGTCGCACGCCCGCATCACCGCTGCTTCGGCCGGCGTCAGCCGCAGCGGCGGCGCCAGCGGCAGGCGCAGCAGCGTGCCGTCGAGGCCCACGAACGGCATCCGTCGCGGTACGAGCCAGGGGCGCAGCGCGGCAGCGTGATCGGCCATGACCGCCTGCACAGCCCAGCCTTCCAGGTAGGTGACGCGCTCGGCCAGCCGGCGGCCGTGTGCCGCGCGGGTGATGCGGAGGCCTGAGCCGTCGTCGATCTCCGACCAGCTCACTGGCCCGAAGAAACCGATGGTGTCGTTCTTGGCGCAATAACGCTGCAGATAACTCGCCAGGAGCGCCTCGTGCTGGCGATGCTGACTGTTGCGTTTAGCTGGCTCGGGCCCGTGGCGGACCAGCGGGTCGATGCCGGTCGTCAGTCCGTGACGGTTCTGCCAGGCAACCGCTTCCCTGAGTGCGGGCAGGCAGGCCGCTTCGTGCAGGGCCGCGGACAGACGCCGGACGGCGGCGGTGTACTCGGCGGCGTAGGCGGCGGTCTGGTCGGCGGCCATGCCAGCGCCTGCCGAAATGACCGCGTCGGCGGCGCGAGCGAGGTCGGCATCTCCAAGCGCGGCGACCAGGTGGAACGGGAAGCCAGCCCCGCGCAGGCACACCGTGCGCCACAAAGCCCAATCGCCGGTCAGTCGCACCAGATGCGGCGCGAGTGCGGATGACCGATCCGGTGCGGGACTCGGGACGGCCACGCGATAGGCGCTCCGGTTCCTGCGGCCGATGGTGGTCGCTGCCGCCGATCGCGGAGCGACGACCGCGCCTTGATCGGCCTGCGGTGCTGGCTGAGCCGGCCGAGCCGACACCGCCGCATCGATCGCGGCGGCACAGGCGGCGAGAGTGGGAGCCTCGTAAAACGCGGCCATGCGCAGCTCGACGTCGAACATTTCGGTGACCCGGAATATTAAGCGCGCCGCGAGCAGTGAGTTGCCGCCGAGAGCGAAGAAGCTGTCCTCGCGGCCGATATCGTCGCCGTCTGTCGGCAGCAGCCGCCGCCAGATATCGGCAAGGCGCTCCTCTGTGACGCCGCGCGGCGGGGTGGCCGGCCCGCGTGTCACCCGCTCAGGCGCGGGCAGCGCGGCCCGGTCGACCTTGCCGTTGGCGTTCAGCGGTAGCCGGTCGACGGCCTTGAATCCGGTCGGTACCAGGTATTCAGGCAGCCGGTGAGCGAGGAAGTCGCGCAGGACAGACGGCTGCAACGTGCTTCGGTCCACGCCGTCCGCCGGCGTCACGTAGCCGATCAGGTGCCGTTGCGCGCCCTCGCCCGCCACAATGACGACGGCCTGTCCGACTCCAGGATGCGTGCGCAGAATCGCCGCCACTTCGCCGGGCTCGACCCGGAACCCGCGGATCTTGATCTGATCGTCCACCCGGCCGACGAATTCGATAGTCCCGTCCGCGAGCCAGCGAGCCAGGTCGCCGGTCCGGTACAGGCGTGCGCCGATCCCGCATGGATCGGGTACGAACGCCCGCGCTGTCGCCGCGGCGTTCCCGGTGTAGCCGCGAGCTAGGCCGTCCCCGCCGGTACATAGCTCCCCGACCACGCCGATCGGCGCGGGCCGCCCGCGCTGGTCGAGTATGTGCACGGTCGTGTGCTGAATCGGCCGGCCTATGGGCACCGTCGCCCTTACCTGGCTCGGGTCGGTCATGACATGGCACGCGGTGAACGTGGTGTTCTCGGTGGGGCCGTACCCGTTGACGACAGGCCGGCCTTGCCGCGCCGTGAGCAGGGCGCGCACAGTGCCAGGATTGAGCACGTCGCCCCCCGCCAGGACGACGGGGACGCCGGCGATCGCGTCGATGTCCGCCTCGGCTAGCTGGTGGAACAGCCCGGCGGTGAGCCACGCGACCGTCACGTTCGAGGTACGCAGCAGCGAAGCGACTTCTGAGAGCCCGAGCGGGCCAGGCGGCGCGACCACGACGCATCCGCCGGTCAGCAGCGCGCCCCAGATTTCCAGCGTGGAGGCATCGAACGCGACTGGGGCCAGGTGGAGCAGCCGTTCGCCGGGGCCGAGCGAGGCGAACGTCGGGTCGCTGACGAGCCGGATGACGGCGCGTTGCGGCACGGCGACGCCCTTCGGCGCGCCGGTCGAGCCCGAGGTGAAGCTGATGTAGGCCAGGCTCAGCGGATGCGAGACGTCCGGCGGTGCCGCGCGCTCGTCGGCCGCATGAGCTTGTATCGCGTCGACGCTGACCAGGTCCACGCCGGTCAGCGTCGGCATGACGTCTGCGGTCTCGCCGGTGACTAGCAGGAGCCCGGCGCCTGCGGCGGCCATCATCTCGGCGACGCGGGACGGCGGGCTGGCGGTATCGATCGGCAGGTAGGCGCCACCCGCTTTCAGCACGGCCAGCAGCGCGGCGATGAGGTCCGTGCCGCGCTCGATCGCCACAGCGACAGGGACGTCCGCGCCTACGCCACGGCGGCGCAGCAACCAGGCCAGCGAGTTGCTCCGCCGGTCAAGCTCCGCGTACGTCACGCACTCGGTGCCGAAGACGACTGCCGTCGCGTCAGGGTCCCTGGCTACCTGGGCAGCGAACAGCGCGGGCACGGTAACGTCGGCGGGGTAGGTGGCGCTGGTGCGGTTCCAGCTGGCCACGATGTCAGTCTCGGCCGCCCGGCCGAGGTCAAGGTCGGTCAGCGGCACATCAAGCTTGCTGGTGAGCTCGATTAGCGTCGCCCGCAGCTGCTCGAGCATACGCGGCACGGAGCCGTTGACGAAGCTGTTACGGTCGCAGACCAGCGAAAGGTGAATTTCCGGCTCGTCGAACGCGAGCACGGTGAGCGGATACGATGGCAGCCGGTCCATCCTGGCCGAGCTCGGTGCGGCGTCCCCGCTGGGCAGGCTGGCCTGCAGACGGCGCCGGTCGAACATGACCAGGCTGTCCACGGCCATGGTGTCCGCTGAAAGTCCGGCCCAGGCCATCGCCGACCCCATCGGTGTGCGCTGGTGCTGCCTGATCCGGTGGATGTTTTGGTTCACCGCGGCCAGCAGTTCGCGCACGGTCCATTCCTGATCGATGCTGACGCGCAGCGGCACTGTGTTGATCAGGATCCCGATGATGTCGTCGGCGCCAGGAACGCTGCCGCGCCGACACGACCGTGCCACTGCGAGTACGACATCGGTGACACCACCGTAACGGGCCCGCAGCAGTGCCAGCGCGGCGCTGACCATCGTGCTCGAGCTCAGCCCGAGGGCACTGGCGGCGCGGCGGATCTGTTCGGAGTCGGCGAGTGGTACCGCTGTCTCGACGGTCATCGGCTCAGCGGTCCCGGCCACCGGCGCGCCCAGATAGCCAGGCAGCGACCTCGGCAGCACGGCGTCGGCCAGGTAGTCCGTCCAGAACCGCTCAGAAGCGGACGAGTCATCGGTCATGTACCACCACCGCACGAAGTCGTGGAACGGGGGCCGCGGCGGATCGGGCTCGTCGCGGCCCTCGCGGCTCGCGGCATATGCGGCGGACACCTCGTCGATCAGCAGGGGCAATGAGCGCCCATCAAGCAGCGCGTGGTGATAGGTGA
>DATNEK010000175.1:0-15240 GCA_035553055.1 Streptosporangiaceae bacterium
GCAGGTCAAGTACGGGGCTCCGGCGCCCGGCGGCGTCGCTAGCGCCACCCGTACGGTCGACAGGACGGCCGCATAATGTGCGTCGACGATGAGCCCCGCGCGGCGGCGAGCAAATGAACACCGCGCTGATGCGGCGGGCGCTACGCAAGTCGACGGCGCAGATCAGGCACGTCCACCCGGTACCGCCTGGCGCCGCCGCTGGCTCTGTCGCCGCCGTGTACGCCCAGGTCGAGCGGGACTTCGGGATGCTCGCGCCGCCGGTAGTGCTGCACTCACCGGCGGCTGGCCCGCTCGCGGCTTGCTGGCTGATGCTGCGGGAGACGCTGCTGGCGCGGGGAGTGGCCGACCGGGCGGCAAAGGAATTGGTGGCCGCCGGGGTGTCGCTCGGGAACGCTTGCCCTTACTGCGTCGACGTCCACAGCGCTGTCCTCCGCGGGCTTGGGCATGGCACCGAAGCAGACACGCTCGGCAGCGACAGCGTTGACGCGATGGTCGACCCCGCGTTGCGCGACCTCGCCGCCTGGGCCAGATCTAGCGGGCTGGCCGAGTCGATGCTGCGCCGCGACCCGCCGTTCGCAATCGGGCAACTCCCTGAGTTCGCCGGCGTGGCGGTGACCTTCCATTACCTGAACCGTATGGTCACCGTGTTCTGCGAGGACAGCCCGCTCCCCGCGGTCCTGCCGGCCACGCTCGCCGGCGGCATGATGCGCGTGCTCGGCAGGTTCCTGAGGTCTACCGCCCGTGGCGAGCTTGAGCCTGGCGCCGCGCTCGACCTGCTCCCTGAGGCACCGATGCCTGATGACCTGGGGTGGGCGGCCGGTCGTCAGGTGATCGCCGACGCGTTCGCGCGTGCCATCGCCGCCATCGAGACAGCGGGTGCCCGCGCGGTAGACGACCGGGTGCGGGACCTCGTCACCAGCGAGCTGGCGGGCTGGTCAGGACAGGCAGTTGGGCTCGGCCGGTCCTGGGCCGATGACGCGCTAACGAAACTGGCCAACCCCGACCGGCCAGCGGGACGCCTCGCGCTGCTCATCGCCTTCGCGCCGCACCAGGTCGGCCCGCGGGACATTGAAGAGTTCCGCCGTGGTCAGCGTTCCGAGGAGGATCTGATCAGCCTCGCGGCGTGGGCTAGCCTGGCCGCGGCCCGCCGCGTTGGATCCTGGCTGGCGCCGACTCAGCCGGTTCACGGCGACTAACCTGAGCAGACTGTCGGTTGCCCTGGCTATCGGTTGCCAAGGACCGTGAGCTCAAGGAAGCTCTCCGCGGAGCTGAGCTCCTCGATACCGCGATCGTAGGTCGAGTAGGTATGGAAGATGTCGCCGCCGTCGCGAAGGAAACAGCTGATGCCGGGCACCTCGACTGGCAGCTCGGCGGCTACCAGATCGTTCGCCACCTCGGCCGCTAAGATCTCCTCCTTGGACTGATAGTCGTATACGACCGGAGCTACCTTCTCGTCCAAGGTCACGTGGAAGTCGTAGTTGAAGTCGCTGCCGAACGATGAGTACCAGGGGAAGGTCCAGCCGTTCCCCGCCCGGTAAGCCATGATCTTGGCAAATGGCGCCAGCGAGACCGCGGCGAAGGCCGTGTCCCGCGCCCGAAGCCTGGCTAGCAATCCAGCGGAAAGTTCGTCGGACGCGGCCGCGCAGGTCGGGCATCCCGCGTCCCAGCTTGGGTCGAACATGAAGTGGTGGACGATCAGCTGGCGACAGCCATCGAACAGCTCGGCTAGGCCAACCTGGCCGCGAACTCCCTCAAAGAGATAGTTCTTCTCGATCCGCACCATGGGCAGCCTGCGGCGATCGGAGTTCAGCGCGTCACAACGGCTGGTGAGGTTCTTCTCCTTGGCGAGCAGTCGCCTGCGGGCTGAGAGCCACTGCTCGCGCGAGACGACCTGCGGAAGGCTCATCTAGACCTCCATTGGCTCGTTCCGTAGCTCGGCTGCGGCACTGGATCATCCTTCGTTTGGTCAGGAACGAAGACTCACATGGTAAGCCAACGGAGCCTAGTGCATCCAGATTTGCGACTTAAATTCTTGTCATGATTGGTATGCTCAACGGCATGATGTCGGCATCGACCCAGCCGCGGCAGTGCTCCGTCGCCCGCACGCTTGAGATCGTCGGAATGAGGGGCGCGCTGCTGGCCGTACGGGAGGTGTTTCTCGGCAATCGCAGGTTCGACGAGATGGTGCGGCGGACCGGAGTTCCCCGCGACACTCTGGCAGCGAGGCTGCGCGTACTTGTGGGCGCGGGAGTCCTCGAGCGAGTGCCGTATTCCGGCCATCCGGCCAGGTTCGAGTACCACTTGACGCAGGCGGGCCTCGACCTTTTCCCCGTCATACTCGCCCTGATGTCATGGGGCGACAGGTACCTGGCCGGAGACGACGGGCCGCCGCTTGTCCTCGAGCACATGTGCGGCCATTGGCTGGGGGCTGAGCTGATCTGCGAGGGGTGCGGCGAGCCAGTCACCGCCAGCGGGACGCGGCCGGCTTCGGCCGGCTCACGTCCGCTGCCGATGCCAGTCGGTTAGCGCGGCGCGGTGGATGCCTTGGTAGCGGCGAACTGGCCAGGAGACCGACCCTGCCCTGGTGATCCGCGGTAGCACTGGGCGATGTCCATCCAGGCGTCGGCGTCAGCGCCCTCGGCGACCAGAGCCAGGTCCGCGCGGTTCCTGCGCCGCGTGGTCAGCAGGCAGAAGTCGACAGCGGGTCCGGTCACTCGTTGTGCGCTGTCTTGTGGACCGAATTCCCACAGCTTGCCGGACGGCGAGGTGAGCTCGAACCTGAACTCCTGCTCCGGCGGCGTCAGGCCACGTGCCAAGTAGCCGAAGTCCCAGGTGCGCACCGCGAACGCGGTGAGGTGCCAGATCCGGTCGGTGTCCTCGCGGGGAGCCCCTACCGTGTCGGCGATGTCCTGGCCATGCGCGAACAGCTCCATGATTCCTGCGCTAGCGAGGATGCCGGCGGGCAGCGGCCGGGCCAGCCAGGGCACGATCTCGCTCGGCGGCAGCGCGGCGAGCGCCTCAGACGCCGCGGTGCGATCGGCGTGCCAGCGGGCTAGCAGCGCGGGCGGGGGGTCCGCCAGGTAGGGCTGGAGCATCGCGTGCACAGCGGCGTCGAAGTCACCCGTGGCTCTGGAGGCCACCTCCTTGAACTTGTCCGGAGCGGCCGCCGCCATCTGGGCGAGGCGCGCGACCGAGGCCAGGTGCGCGACCTGATGCGCGATCGTCCACCCGGGAGCGGGAGTCTGCAGGTTCCACTGGGCCGGCTCGAGGCTGGCCACGAGCTGCTCGAGCGCGTCGCCCTCGGTGACCAGGTCGGCGTATACATCCTGCGGAGTAGGCACGGAACTTCCTCTCACCAATGCTGTTGCGCGAGGTTCTAGAGATGATCATGGGTCCGCGCCCGTGCCCGCGCATCTTCTAGGTTGCCGCCCGCCGGATGGCGCCATGCGGCACCCGCCTGTCGGCCCAAGCGAGCCTCAACCGGAGCTGTACCGGGGTCGTACTGGCGCCTAAGCGGCCCGTTGCACCGTGTGTAGTGATGCTCATGCGGCCTGTTACGGAAGGATACGGATGTTCAGTCCGGTCGAAAGCGCCATCGCTCGGATCTGGGAGAGCTACGGCGAACCGCTGTCGCTGTCCGACATCGCCAAGAGCGCGATACTCAGCCGTTTTCACTTCTGCCGCGTGTTCACGGAAGCCACCGGCGTCTCGCCAGGGAGGTATCTTTCCGCCGTCCGCATTTACCAGGCGAAGCGACTGCTGGTCTCGACGTCGCTGAGCGTGACGGAAATCTCGGTGGCGATCGGGTACAACAGCCTGGGCTCCTTCACCAACAGGTTCACGGAGAGCGTGGGCGCATCGCCGACCCGATTCAGGCGCATGTGGGGTGAGGGCATTCACGCCGATTCCGACCGTGCGCCCGCCGAGCAGGCACCGGCGCCATCGTCGTCGAACGGCATCGTGACCGGGCTGGTTGACCTGCCGTCGGACTACACGGCCGCGCGGGTCTACCTGGGTGCCTTCGAGACCCCGATAATCCAGCGCAGGCCGCCGTCCTGGACGATCATCGACACCAGGTCGGCTAGTCCAGCCTCGTACCGGCTCGCGGACATTCCGCCAGGGGAGTGGTTCATCAGGGCGGTAGCGGAGTCCGACAGCGCGGACCCAGAGCCGTGGACCCGCAGGTCCCTGCTCGTCGGCGGGCACGGATCGGTCACGGTGACGGCGGGCGCGGTCAGCGAGATCAACATCACGCTGCGCGCGAGGCGCCCGACCGACCTGCCGATCCTCTGGGCCGTGCCGGACCTCGAACGTCGGGAACTCGGTCGCGCGGACGACTCGGAGCCAGCGGATGAGCGCGCGCTGCCGCTAGCTACTGCCGTGCTTACCACCTCGGACGAGCGCGCCGCGTGAGCGTGGCGCCACCGGACAAAAATACGGTAGTCGCCGAAACGCGCGCGCCCGCGACGGTGCTCGTGGACGCACCGCGACCTGTGCGGCGACCGGCCCAGCTGCCGATGCGGCAGCTTCGAGAGCAGCGAGAGGCCTTGCGGAGCCAGATACTCGCGGGTCGCAACGAGGCCGTCGAGCGGCAGCACGCGCTCGGCAAGCGCACGGCCAGGGAGCGACTCGGGCTCTTGCTTGACGAGGGCTCGTTCATCGAGATCGACATGTACCGCCGGCATCGGGCGGCCGACGGACTCAAGGCCAACGGAACCCGGCCGCGTACCGACGGCGTCGTCGCTGGCTCGGGCACTATCGAGGGCCGCCAGGTCTTTGTCTACGCCCAGGATTTCGCCATCTTCGGAGGATCTCTCGGCGAAGCGCACGCAGCGAAGATTCATAAGACGATGGATCTTGCCCTGGCAACCGGCTGCCCGCTCATCGGGCTGAATGACGGTGGCGGCGCGCGCATCCAGGAGGGCGTCGTCGCCCTGGACGCGTACGGTGGCATTTTCCGCCGCAACGTTCAGGCGTCGGGCGTCATACCGCAGATCAGCGTCGTGCTCGGGCCATGCGCGGGGGGAGCGGCTTACAGGAATACGGCGGCATCATCAGGCATGGCGCCAAGTTGCTGTACGCCTACTGCGAGGCGACGGTGCCGCGCATTCAGGTTATCCTTCGCAAGGCCTATGGCGGAGCGTACATCGTGATGGACTCGCGTTCGATCGGTGCGGACCTATCGCTCGCGTGGCCAACCAACGAGATAGCGGTGATGGGTGCGGAGGCCGCCGTCAACGTCATCTTCCGCAAGGAACTGGCCGCCACGGCGGATTCGGCGCGGCGGCGATCCGAGCTGGTCTGCGACTACGTGGAGAAGCTCGTGCATCCGTATCATGCCGCCGAGCTCGGGCTTGTGGACAACGTGATAGATCCGGTGGACACTCGATCGGCGGTCGCTTCAGGGCTGGCCATGCTGCGAGGCAAAAGGAAGGCGCCGCCGCAACGCAAGCACGGCAATGTGCCCTTGTAATGGCATTAAGGAGAAAAATGCCCCACATCACGCTAGATAATGATCTTCCTGGGATCAGCGGCTTGCTGAGTTACCGGCCCGAGACAGGGCACCCGCTGAGCGCGCTCGCCGAGGTGCTGCTCCGCGGGCCGAACACGCTCACCAGGGGGGAGCGCGAGCTGATCGCGGCGTACGTGTCCAAGCTCAACGAGTGCGCGTTCTGCTCGTCATCCCACTCGGCGTTCGCCGCCGCCCAGCTGCCCGAAGGCATGCCGCTCGTTGCTCAGGTATGTGCCGACCTGGAGCAAGCGCCGGTGTCAGCCAAGCTCAAGGCGCTCCTGCGGATGGCCGCCAAGGTACAGCAGGGCGGCAAAGCGGTCACGGCAGCGGATGTGGCTGCCGCCTGCGAGGCGGGCGCCTCCGACGTGGAGATCCATGACGCCGTTCTCATCGCGGCGGCATTTTGCATGTTCAACAGGTACGTCGACGGCCTCGGAACGTTCGCGCCCGATGACCCGGCGGGCTACCAGCAGGCCGCCGAGCTGATCGTCACCAGAGGCTATCTAGCCGCCACCCCATGACGCTGCCTAGCGACGGTGGCCTCTGCTCGAAGGACGCGATCACGCTCGCCGCGCTGCTGCGCCGCCGGGAAGTGTCGGCGCGTGAGCTTATCGCCGCCCACATCGACCGGGTCATGGCCGTCGACCCGGTCGTCAACGCGATCGTCACCCGCTGTTTCGACACCGCGATGGTCAAGGCTGCCGCTGCGGACGAGGCTCTGGTTCGCGGCGAGGAGCCGGGCTTGCTCCACGGCCTGCCGATCGCGCACAAGGATCTTGTCGAGACCGCGGGCGTGCGCACGACCTACGGGTCACGGCTGTTCGCCGACAACGTGCCCGATCACGACGCCGTAGTGGTGAGCCGGATGGCTGCGGCCGGAGCGATCAGCCTCGGCAAGACCAACACCCCCGAATTCGGCGCCGGCTCGCACACCGTCAACGAGGTATTCGGGGCGACTAGGAACCCCTACGACACCAGCCGCAGCGCGGGCGGTAGCAGCGGCGGCTCGGCCGCGGCACTCGCGGCCCGCATGATCTGCCTGGCCGACGGCAGTGACCTGGGCGGATCTTTGCGCAATCCGGCGAGTTTCTGCAACGTGGTCGGCCTGCGGCCGTCCCCAGGTCGGGTGCCGAAGTGGCCGGCCAGCGACGTGCTCGACACGATGAGCGTCATCGGCCCGATGGCCAGGACAGTCGGCGATGTCGCGCTGCTGCTCGCGGCCATATCCGGACCCGACCCAAGGGTTCCGCTGGCGCTTGACGCACCGCCGCCGGCGGTAACCGACCCGGCGCTGATACGCGATGGGCTGCTCAGGGACGTGACCGGGCTCCGGGTGGCGTGGAGCGCTGACCTTGGCTTGCCGGTCGATCCAGCCGTGCGCGAGGTCGTCACCGCCGCCAGGCAGGTGCTGGTGGAGCTTGGCTGCGAAGTGATCGACGCGATGCCTGACCTGTCTGGCGCCGACGAGGTGTTCAGGACCTGGCGCGCATTCAGGTTCGCGACCAACTACGGGCCGCTGCTAGCTGCGCACGGCGACAAGGTCGGTGCCAACGTGACGTGGAACGTCGGGCGCGGGCTCGAACTAACCATGGCCGACCTGAGTCGCGCCACCGTGCTTGGTGACCGGCTGGCGAGCCAGGTCAGCGAGTTCTTCGAGACCGTCGACGCCTTCGCGTGCCCCGCGGTCCAGGTGGTGCCTTTCGACGTCGGCCTCGACTGGGTACACGAGATCGACGGGGTTGCGCAGCACAACTACCTCGACTGGATGGCTTCGGCGTACCTCATCTCAGCCACCGGCCTGCCTGCCTTGTCGGTACCGGCCGGATTCAGCCCGGCTGGACTGCCGGTCGGACTGCAGCTAGTCGGCCGCCGTCGCGGCGACTGGCCGTTGCTTGCCCTAGCGCACGCATTCGAATCCGCCACCGGCTACGGCAGCGTGCCCCCCGAGCGCGTGACCTAGTGCGGGTCAGCGGCGCTTGGTGCCTAGGCGGGCTTTGGCCATCTTGGAGATGGCGTTGACGCCGGTGACCGGGTTGAACCGCTCTGCGGCCGTCCGCAGCGTTCCGTACTCTTCGTCGGTGAGCTCGATATCGGCCGCCGCGACGTTGCTTTCGAGTTGCGCGACGCTGGATGCTCCGGGAATGGCAACGACCGCTGGACGGTGGATCGCCCAGGCAAGCGCGATCTGCGCGGGAGTTGCCGAATGCGCGTCCGCGATCGCCTGCAAGGTCGCGATCAGGCCGGCCGCGCGCTCCAGGTTCTCCGGCAGGAACAGCGGGTTCACCGCCCGCACCCGGTTAACTGGCTGGTGCCCCCCGTGATACCGGCCCGAAAGCAGGCCCTGGGCCAGCGGGCTGTAGGCGATCACTATCCGGCCCTGATCGTGCGCATAGGGGACAAGCTCGCGATCAGGGCCGCGGTCGACCAGGCTGTATCTGACCTGGTTGGAAAGGACCCGGCTGCCGAGCGCGGTTTCCGCCGCACGCCACCGCTTGAGCGAGTAGTTGCTCACGCCGACCTCGCCGACAAGGCCGACTCGCTGTAGCGCCCGCATGCCGCGCATGATCGTGCCGTCCCTGACGCCGGGATTGGGCTGGTGCACTTGGTACAGGTCGATGAAGCGGGCGCCGAGCCGCTCGGCGCTGGCGACCGCGCGCTGCTCAACTATGGGGGCGACCGGCATGACGGGCAGTATCTTCGTCGCCAGGAAGGCCGATCCAAGGTCTTCGCCGAGCGCTTTGCCGAGAATGCGCTCGCTTCGCCCGAACCCGTAGATCTCGGCGGTGTCAAACAGTGTCACGCCGAGTTCAAGCGCCCGGCGGACGATCGCGGCCGCCTCCACGTCCGCGTACGTCTTGCCGTAACCCCACTCCCTGGAGCCGAACTGCCAGGTGCCCAGGCCGATCTTCGATACTTTCTTGCCCTTGCTCAGGCCCAGATCGCTGCTCAAGTAGCGCATGAGTCCAGTCTTCCCCTCATCGGTTGCTACACGTCGTCGGTTGCTACACGTCGTCAGACGCGGGCCATAGGTTGATGCCCGCCTCGACGGCGTGATCGTCGATCGTGCGCAACTCATCCTCGGTGAACGGCGGCCCGCCCGTCGCCTGCAAATTCTCCTCGAGCTGTCCGACGCTGCTCGCCCCGATCAGCGTCGAGGTCACCCGCGGATCGCGCAGCACCCAGGAAATGGCCATCTGGGCCAGTGTCTGCCCCCGCCCGGCCGCGAGCTCGTTGAGCTTGCGTACGTGGGTGAGATTGGCATTGGACAGCATGTCCGGCGAGATCGACCCAGGTCGGCTGGCCCGCGATCCGGCCGGGATCCCGGTCAGGTACTTGCTGGTCAGCAGTCCCTGCGCTAGCGGTGAGAAGGCGATGCAGCCGACACCGTCGCGCTCGAGCACATCGAGCAGGCCGTGCTCGATCCAGCGATTGAGCAGCGAGTAGGACGGCTGGTTGATCAGCAGCCTGACGCCCATCTGCCTGAGCAGCGCTGCCGCCTGCGCCGAGCGTTCCGGCGAGTACGAAGAGATGCCGACGTAGAGTGCCTTGCCCGACTGGACGGCGGTCGCGAGCGCTCCCATCGTTTCCTCAAGTGGCGTGTCCAGGTCGGCGCGGTGGCTATAAAAGATGTCGACGTAGTCGATGCCCATCCGCCGCAGCGACTGATCCAGGCTCGCGAGCAGGTACTTGCGCGATCCGAAGTCACCGTAGGGGCCTGGCCACATGTCCCAGCCGGCCTTGGTGGAGATCAGCAGCTCGTCACGGTAGGGCAGCAAGTCTTCGCGCAAGATGCGGCCGAAGTTGACCTCAGCGGCACCGTATGGCGGGCCGTAGTTGTTGGCCAGATCGAAGTGCGTGACGCCAAGGTCGAAGGCGCGTCTCAGCATCGCGCGCTGGGTGTCTATGGGCGTCTCGTCGCCGAAGTTCTGCCATAGGCCGAGCGATACCGGAGGTAGGTCGATCCCGCTGCGGCCGCATCGCCGATAGCTGGTCTGCTCGTACCGGTCAGCGTGCGCGACGTAGGTCATGGCGAAAGTCTTTCAGCAACGGATACTCGGTTGCCCGTAGGCTGCCGCCATGAGCGATTACCAACTGGTCAGCACTTACGAGACGGTCAACATCTACCGCAGCGGCGCGGCGGCCAAACTGGAGCTAAATCGCCCAGATTCGATGAACGCCTGGAACAAGGCGCTCGGCCTCGAACTGCTCGACGCGGTACGGACGCTCGCGACCGATCGGGCGGTCAGGGCGGTGCTGATCACCGGTGCCGGGCGAGCGTTCAGCAGCGGCGCCGATCTCAAGGACGGGCCCGGTCCGAATCCGGCCGGGCACCCCGATGTCTACAGTGTGCTAACCGGGCGCTATCACCCGATCATCACCGGGATCAGGGATATGCACAAGCCGGTAGTCGCCGCCGTGAACGGCGCGGCGGCTGGAATCGGGCTTTCTCTCGCGCTGGCCTGCGACCTGGTAATCGCCGCGGAGTCAGCGTACTTCCTGCTCGCGTTCGTCAACATTGGCCTGGTGCCCGATGGCGGCTCCTCGCTGCTTGTTCCTAGTCGCATCGGATTCGCCAGGGCGGCCGAGCTTGCGATGCTCGGCGAGCGCCTTCCCGCGCCCAAGGCACTCGAATGGGGGCTGATCAACCAGGTATGGCCGGACGCGGAACTCGCGACCAGGGCCGACGAGCTGATCAGCAGGCTCGCCGACGGCCCGACCAGGTCCTACGCCGGGACGAAGCGCCAGCTCAACCGGTGGCTCTACGAGCACATCGATGGTCAGCTTGAATTCGAGGCTCAGATACAGCAGCAGATGGCCGAATCCGGTGACTTCGCCGAAGGCGTGGCCGCGTTCACGGAAAAGCGCAAGGCACGCTTCACCGGAAGCTAAGCCAGGAGGTCACCCGCGAGAGTGGTAGTGCGGCTCACCCTCGATAACTCCTAACCGCAGCGGCGCGGGACGCAGGTCCCTGACGGGTTCGCCCCGCAGCGGGTAGTGGTGTGGCAGCCGGCCGAGCACCGCGCTGTCGCCGGCGTTCGCCAGCTCGAGCCAGCCCGACGCCAGCAGCCTGCCGGTGGCCGCGCCGATCAGCCCCGGGTTGGCGTCGGCGAGCAGCTCACCGGCATACGCGCGGACCAGGGGATGCATGCGATAGGCCGGTCCCTTGCTGCCCCCTGTCGTCGGCACGCCATGAACGCGGTGCAGCAAGCCGACGTTGGCAAGCGCGGGCGCGACCAGGTTGGCCGCCGGATCCTCGAACAGCATCGACGCGACTAGCCAGCCCGGCGCATCCCGGGGCCCGACGGCCGCGAGCAGCGCGAGCACCGCGCGCGCCGTGCCGCTCAGACCGCGCGCCGCGGCGGCGAACCTGGCGCGCACCGACTGATCACCGACCGATAGTTCGTCGAGCCGGCGGCCGTCGTCATACAGCAGTTCGGCCAGCCCGGTCACGGACAGGTCAGGGTCGTCGGCCAGCCTCGCGCCAGCGATCCGTAGAGCCAGCGGAAGGTAGCCGCACATGGCAGCTATCGCCAAAGCCGACTCTGCGTTGGCGCCCATCAATTCTCGCCCTGAAATTTGGCCCAGCAGACTCACCGCGTCAACAGGGAGCATGCCGCCCAGCTCAATGATCTTCGCGCCGTCCACGTCGGCGAGCCGCGAGCGACTTGTCACCAGCACGGCGCAACCCGCTGTACCTGGCAGCAGCGGCCGGACCTGCGCGGCGCTGCTCGCCCCGTCGACAAGGACAAGCACGCGCCGGCCAGCCAGCACCGACCGGTACATCGCCTCCCGCTCGAAGCTGCTCACCGGGATGTCGCCAGCCGGCACGCCTAGGCCGCGCAGCAACTCACCGAGCACGATCTGCGGATCGCGCGGCGAGCCGCCGTCGTCCAGCCAGGCGCAGAGTTGCCCGTCGGGGAACGCGCTGGCACGCTCATGCGCCCCGTGCACCGCAAGCTCGGTTTTGCCGACGCCCGGCATGCCGGTGACAACGGTGACCGCCATCCCTTCGCCGGGCAGCCTGGTGAGCAGGCCAGCCAGTTCCTGCTCGCGGCCGGTGAAATCGGCGACGGACGCGGGAAGCTGACAGGCCGGACGACCGAGCATGGGAGGCGAGCTGACACCAGATCGCTTTAGTTGCGCCGGGACGCGATGAGGCTGCCAGCGTTCGATCTCGCCTGTGCTCGCGTTGTTGCCAGCCGGGCTCGGCCGCTGTGCTGGCTGGGCGTCGGCTTGCGCGTCGAGCATCAGCGCCGGGTCGTCGGCGAGCACCTTCTTGTGCAGATCCTGTAGCTCAGGCCCTGGTTCTATGCCATAGGCGGAGACGAGCGCCAGCCGGAGCCTGCCGTAGGCGGCGAGCGCCTCGGCGCGCGCGCCGCACCGGTAAAGCGCGGTCATCAGCTGAGCCCATGAGTGCTCCCTGAGCGGGTCAGCGGTGACGATGCTGCGTAGTTCAGGGAGGATCTGGCGGTGCCTGCCGAGCCCAAGCCGTGCGTCAAGCAGCGCGTCCTGGGCCTCCTTGCGCTGGTCAAGAAGCTTGTCCTTGGCGCGTACATCGGGCATGTCGGCGACCGGCGGGTCACGCCACAAGCCGAGCGCCTGGGCGAGCGCGGTGGCGGCGCCGTGGCGGTCTCCGCTGTCGAGCGCGTCCCTGCCCTCGGCAACCAGATCGAGGAATTGGTGCAGGTCAAGTTCGCCCGGATCGACGTGGATCAGGTATCCGGCCGGATGCGTGCGCAGGCGCTGGCAGTCAGGCAGCAGCTTGCGAATCCCGTAGACGCAGCTACGTAACGACACCTCGGGGCTCAGCGGCGGGTTATCTCCCCACAGGGCGCTGATCAATGCGGCAACCGAGCACGGCTGCCCGGCGTTCAGCAGCATCAGCGAGAGCGTGGCGCGGTGCAGCCGTCGAGTAACGATGACGGGTCTTTCTTCGTCGTCGGTGATCTCTAACGGCCCCAGGATCTTGAACCGCATCAGCTCTCCCGCATCACGCTCATTCACATGCGAAGGCCCATGGTAATCACACAATCGCGGTGCGCGACCCGGAAAACGCCTCAACTCAGCGGAGCCGTTTTGCTGACAGTTCGCCGCGAAAGCTCATCTACATGCGGGTTCACGCCGAGATCACAAGTCGATCATTCAGCCCGTTCTATAGTCCGCCGTGGCGAGCGGGGGACTCGACCGGGGGACAGCAGGGCTGCCTTACAAGTAACCCAAAGAGCACATCTGGTAGCTCAGGGAGAACCAATGCGTAAACACAGACCCCTGGTCGTCCGCCTCGTGGCGACCGGGGTTCTCACCTGCGGGCTGATCGCCGCGGTGGCTGCCTGCGGCAGCAGCCAGGCACAGGTCGCCTTGCCGAAGAAGGCGCCGCACGCCCGGCTGGCACGGGTGACGCCGGCGTCGCCATCGGCGCGCCAGCTCGTGATCGCCGCCTATGAGGGTTACTGGCAGGCGACCAACCAGGCGGTCAACTCGCGCGATCCCGTCGCGGCGAAATCGATACTGACCAGCTACGTCCCAGACAGCGCGATATCTGGCCTGATCACCGGCATGAAGGTGCTCTGGCAGCGCGGTGAGACGGCTTTCGGCGCTCCGGTATTCCACATCGTGAGCGTGAAGATGACAGGTACGCGGACCGCGGCGGTGCATGACTGCATCGACCTGAGTCACACCGGTTTCCAGAACCGCAAGACCGGTGCGATCGTCGGCGGGCTCGGCCAAGCGCGCGACTACCTGATCACCACGCTTGCTCTCGAGCATGGCCGGTGGCTGGTCACAGGAGCGATTCCGGTGGTGCAGTCATGCGCGTACTAGCACGCACGCTCGTTGTCGTCGGGGTGATCCTGACGCTCGGACAGTTCCCCGCGCAAGCGGTCGTCGCCGGGCCGAGCGCACGGGCGCTTCCTGTCGTGCCCGCCGCGTCGCAGGCAAGCGGTGGCTGCTACCCGATCGACTTCACCTGGATCTGCATCGACCAGAGCGGATCTGGCGGTAGCCCTGGCTCTGGCGGGTCGGCCAAGTACACCTGCACCTACACCAAGGCCAGCCCGGCCGTGCTCCAGCGGACGGGCACAGGCCCGCCGCAGCCCGGATACCAGTGGGACATCATGACCTGCCCAGGATCGGCCCAGGGCTCGCTCGGCGGGCAGCTTGTCCAGGTCAGCACCGCGACCGGCGCGCCCGCCATCAGCCCAATCGATCTGCTCAAGATCGCCATCGGCGAGCTGTCGGTGCCGACGCTGGCCGCGCGGACGGCTCCGCCTGTCGGCAAGAACGGCCTCGTCGGCCTGCCCGAGTGGTTCTGGGTACCGCGCGGCGAGTGGCGGAAGGTCAGCATCACGGTGAGCGCGGGACCGGTGTGGGCCGATGCGGTCGCGAGTCCGACATCGATGACGTTCGTTCCTGGCGGCGGTCTGTCCTCGGTGTCGTGCGCCGGGCCGGGAGCGGAATTCAGCCGAAGTCGGCCCGCCAGCTCGCAGCACACCAGTTGCTCGTTCAAGTACCTGCAGCCGTCAACGGGTCAGCCGGACAACGCTTACCAGGCGGCCCTGGTGGTCACCTGGACGATCAGCTGGACGGGATCGGGCGGTGTGGGAGGAACGATCGCCACCGGCTACACCACGGGCACGGCTTTCCCTGTGCGCGTCGCTCAGGCCGAGTCAGTGGTGAGCACGCCGTGAGCCGCGGCGGGCCGGCGACGGGGACGGCGTACCACCCCGAGATAGAGCCGGAATACAACGGGTCACGGCGTCGGCCGATGACCGCCGGTCAGCTCGCTAAGCTGCCCAGACGCCGGCGGCCAGGCATGATCGCGCTGGCTGTCGCGCTCGTCGGGGCCGGCGTCCTGGCCAGCGTGGCCGTCTACGGTGCCACCGACCTGCGGGTACCGGTCATCGTCCTGACCGCGAACGTCCCGGCCGGGACCGTCATCACCGCCGCCGATCTGAGCACGGCGAACGTCTCGGTCAGCGCGGGCGTACAGGTCATTCCCGCGAGGCAGATGTCTCAGGTGGTCGGCCAGGTCGCTGGCACCTCGCTGCATCCCGGCATGCTGCTCACGGCGTCCGAACTCGCCACGGTGCGCCCGCCGGCTGCCGGCGAGGTACTCATCCCGCTCCCGATCAAGCAGTCGTTCGTACCGGCGAGCGGCATCGGCGCGGGCGATCACGTGCTGATCGAGGCGACGCCAGGGGCACAGGGTCAGACGGGTTCATCGAACGGTGCCGCCGCGCTAGCAACGCCGGTGGCCGGGATCGTCGAGGCGGTCAATCTGGCTCCTGACGCCGATGGCTTCGACGTGATCGATGTCCTCGTGGCGCAGAAGAGCGGCGACGCGGTTGCTGCTCAGGCTTCGACCGGTCAGATCGCCTTGATCGTCACCAAGCGAGCCGCCTGATGGCTGTCTTCGCGCTGATCTCGCCCGGCGGGTCGCCCGGAGTCACAACCACGGCCCTGGCTATGGCGCTGACCTGGCCGAAGCCGGTCGTCGTCGCGGAGTGCGACTCAAGCGGCGGTGACATACTGGCCGGCCTGTTCGCCGGGCATGTGAAGGCGCCGCGCGGCCTGCTCAGCGTCGCGTTCGAGGCCGGCCGGGGACCCTCGGCTATCGCCGCTGAGCTCAGCTCCCAGCTAGTCCCGCTCGACGACACCGGCAACCGCACGTTCCTGGCCGGCATCAGCGATCCGCGCCAGGCGCTCGGCCTTTCCCCCGTCTGGCCAGG
>DATNEK010000176.1:0-19412 GCA_035553055.1 Streptosporangiaceae bacterium
TTTTAGTGAGTGAATCCCAGCGCCTTGGCCGCGATCGCCAGCTGGTGCTGATCGTGCAACGAGGACAGGGCGCACCGGATGAGGCCGGTGCCCTTCGCCACCGTCGGGAAGAACGCCGGCAGGATGATTACCCCGGCCGCCTTCAGCCGGACCGCCACCGCGAATGCCTCCTCTTCGGTAGCGAACTGCGCGCCACGGATCGGACATCGCAGCCCTGCGTTGACCAGCGTGCCACCGGTGAGCCGGTCGAACTCGGCGGTGTTGCGCCACAGCGCCTGTTGCAGGTCGGCCACTTCACCGTTGAGGTGCAGCCGGGCTGCCGCGACGTTCGCTGCCACCGTCGGCAGTGGGATCGACCCTCCGAATACCAACGGATTGGCGTACTTGACCAGCATCCGGCCGTCGGCCGGACCGGGCAACACCACGCAAGCGCCCATACCGCCGAACGCCTTGGACAACGAGCACGCGATAACCGTGTTGGACGGCAGACGGTCTCCGAACGCGTCGAACGCATACCCGGCACCGCGCTCACCGATGATTGACGTGCCGTGCGCATCGTCGACGTAGAGGTGGCCTCCCGCCCGGTACACCTGCTCATGCATGCCGACCACATCGGTCAGGCCGCCCATCGAGCCGACGCCATCGACGAGCACGATAGGCGTCCTTCCCGAGTGGACCACCTCGCGCAGCATCGCGGGCAGCGCGGCGTCATCGGTCATATCGAACCGGCGCACCGGTCCAATCTGTTCCAGAATCCCGCGCAGTACCTGCATGGAGGCATGCGCGGTCCGCTCGACCAGGAACGCCGCGCCAGCGTCGGCCACCGGGTAGCTTGGCAGCGACCCGGCACCGAGTAGCGGCAGCACGCCCAGGTGGCCCGCGGACACGGTTCCGAACACCACCGCGGTAGCGCCCTGGTAGATACGTGAGAGCAGATCCTCCAACTGGCCGAGGTAGTGCGGCCTGCCCCGGTTGCGAGAGACCGAGAAGTGCACCCCGAACCGGTCGAGCGCCTCGTGTGCCGCGGCGACCAGGGCGGGATGCTGCTCCAACCCCAGATAGGAACAGGAGACGAACTCGATGACCTCGGTGCCGTCCTGCAGCCGCACGCGCTTGCCGTCCCGTTCGACGATCACATGACCGGTCAGGCCCTGCTCGAACGCCCGGTCCAGGGAATCCGACGTGTTGGCAACGCGTGAGCGCACCCAGTTCGCGGGCTTGTTGTCAGGATGTACCGCAGTTGTCATGATTCACTCCGCAGGGGGTTGCGAATAAGTCTGGATGGCAAAAGCTCGCGTGCAGGCTTCGCTATGGTGTTCGAGTTCGTCGCCGAGGAAGCCCCGCAGATCCGCGAGCGCCGCGGCGAACCGAGCCTCGTCGGCTGCGTCAACTAGCCCCGCTACCCGCGCGATCCCGTCCGCCAGCGCGGCTCGCGCGCGGTGGGCGTGTGGGTTCGCCGCCTGAATGTCCCAGTAGGTCTCCGGCACGCCGGAGCAGATCCTGGCCAGCAGGCCCAGCATGGTGGCATGCGGCGGTGGCGCGACGGCGCTGAGTTCCGCCGCGCTCACGTCGAGTGCCCGTAACGCGATGCCAAACGCGACCACTGCCGCGTGGGTTAGCGCCTGCGTCGCGGCGGTGAGGCGGTCGTGCGCGTCGGCGGTCATGGTCACCACGCGACCGCCGTGCTTGCCTATCAGGTCAAGCAACGCGGCGCCGCACGGGCCGCCGTGCACGACGACCGCAGCGACCGGGCGGCCCGCTAGGTCGAGTGACGGCGCGAACATCGGGTTCAGGCTGACCACCTCGATGCCGCTGAGCGCCGCCTCGACGCCGGCGATCGCCGTCTTGACCGACAGCGTGTCGACCAGCAGCGCTCCCGGGCGCATGGCCGCGGCCACATCCTCGACCGCGGCAAGCGCCACCGATTCCGGCACCGCCAGCACCACGACATCAGCCCGGCCGAGTTCGTCGGCCAGCCGCGAGCCGATGTCGGTGATGTCGGCCCGCTCGAACCGTACCGTTGACGCCGGCGACGGGCCCGCTGGCTCGCGGGGATCGACGGCACACACTCGGGCACCCGCGCTCGCGAGCAGCGAGACGAACATGCCACCGACAGCACCGCGACCGCCGACGACAACGGCCCGCTCGCCGATCACCACGGGCCTCCGACCGGCAGCATCCGGGCTGCCTGCTCGGCCTGCGCCGCCAGCAGCGCGGTGATCATCGATCGCGACTTGACCACCGTCTCCTCGAACTCGTCATCGGCGTCCGAGAGCGCGACGATCGCACCGCCGACACCGAAACTCGCCCCGTCCCTGGCAGCGACCAGCGTGCGGATCACGATGTTCAGGTCAACCGCGCCGCTGAGCGAGAACCAGCCCAGAGCACCCGAGTAGACCCCGCGCGGTCCCTCCTCGAGTTGGTCGATGATCTCCATAGTGCGGATCTTCGGCGCTCCAGTCATCGATCCACCCGGGAAGGCAGCCCGCACGCAGGAGACGGCGGACTGTCTGGCCCTCAATTTGCCCCGGATGGTACTCACCAGCTGGTGGACCGTGGCGTAGGTCTCGACCTGGAACAGCGTGGGCACGTGCACCGAGCCGACCTCGCAGACCCGATTCAGGTCGTTGCGGATGAGGTCGATGATCATCAACAGTTCCGCGTTGTCCTTCTCGTGGGTGAGCAGGTCGACCCGCAGCGCTTCGTCCGCGTCGAGGGTGGCGCCGCGCGGCCGGGTTCCCTTGATCGGCTTAGATTCCACGACACCATCGACGCCGATGGTCAGGAACCGCTCCGGGGACGCACAAAGCACCGCGACATCCGGGAACGTCACCAGCGCGCCATAAGGCACTGGACTGATGCTGCGCAGGTGCGCATAGGCCTGAAGGGGATCGATCTCGGTCCGCAGACGCACCGCGTTGGTCAAGCAGACCTCGTACGTCTCGCCGTCCTTGATCTTGTCTAGGCACGCCCTGATGCGCTTAAGGTAGGCCGACCTGTCGTGGCGCAGCACGACGTGGTCGCAGACGTCGGGATCGGTCATTCCGGCCAGCCAGCGCCTGGTAGCCGACGGCGTTGTCGGCCGACCGCTCGGCAGTTCGGCCAACTGCTCGCTGATCTCGATCAGCCATGCCAGCGCGTCCTCCGGGTGTTCGGTGTCACTTAGCGCGAGCAGATAGCAAACCTGGGCCTCGTGGTCGATGGCGAGCATCCGGTCAGCGAACAACAGCGCCGCATCCGGCGTGTCGGCCTGGTAGGCGGCGTGGCCACCGGTCTCGGCCTTAAGTTCGTAACCGAGGTAGCCGACGTAACCGAGGTTGAAATCGAACGGCAGTCCCTCTGGCACCGGAACCGCTCGACAGCGCAGCTGCTCGTCCAGATAGTCGAAGAATCGCTGCTCAATTCGCTGCTGGCCGGTCTTGGTCGTCACGGTGACCAGACCGTCGGCGACCCGGTAAGTGATGTACTCGGCCAGATTTCCGGCCCCGTTACCCATGAACGAGAATCTGGACAGCCCTTGGATCACCGCGCTGGAGTCCAGCCAGAAGCTATGCTGCTCATCGGCGAACAGCGTGCGGTAGGCGGTCTCCGCATCCGGAGCGAAGTCGACCTTGCTGACATGCACACGGTAGGGCGCCTGCGTGGCGGCGGGCGCTACCACATGCCGGTTCTGGTGAGATAGAGCCAGGTCACGGAAGTTGGCCAGCAGTTTGTGGCCGTATTCGGTGAGAATCGACTCAGGGTGGAACTGGACGCCCCAGAATGGCGCGGTTCGATGGCGAAGACCCATCAGCACGCCGTCAGCGGCCCACGCGATCGCCTCCAGCTCATCGGGCAGTTCGGTCACGGCAAGGGAGTGGTATCGAACCGCGGAGAACGGCGACGGCAACCCAAGGAAGATGTCGGTGCCGGTGTGGTGCACTAACGAGACGCGGCCGTGCATTGGTTGCGGGGCATGGTCGACGGTCCCGCCAAATATCCGGCAGATGCCCTGATGCCCCAGGCACACGCCGAGCACCGGCAGGCCGCTGTCCCGGATGGCCTGTGCGCTTACGCCGAAGTCACGGGGCCGATCCGGCCGACCGGGGCCGGGTGAGATCACGACGGCATCGAATCGCTCGATCGAGATGTCTGACCACTCGGTGTCGTTGCGCACGACGACCGGAGGGAGACCGTTTACCTCGCCAAGGAGCTGGTACAGGTTGTAGGTAAACGAGTCATAGTTGTCGATCAGGATCGTGCGCATCAGCCGATTCTTTCGTCGGAATCTGTTCCCATGACGATTTCTTCGACGCGGCACGTCTCGGCGATGATGAGGTCGTAGACGGCCCGCAGGAAATCCGTGCTGATGCCGTGGGCCTCGCCGTATCGGACGGCACGCTCATGAACGACGTTGATCCGATGCGGTTGCATCATCGGCACGTCGTGCGCTGACTTGAAAAGCCCGATTTCGACGCAACACTCGATGCGCTGACGTAACCGATCCAACAGCGACTCGTCGATACGATCCAGCTTGTCCCGCAGTGCCGCCAAGCCGCTGTCCGATCCCGTTTCGTCCACTAGCGTCATCCGGGTCTTCCTTTCGCGGACGTTCATACCTGGTACAACACCGGCACCTTCCCTCGGCCCGTCGTCGCGAATTGGGTGACATCCACCCGTTCCACTGTGAACGATGCGCATCGGTCATTGGTCATCACTTTGAACAATTGGTACTTGTCGCGGACGCCGGCTATCACCTGTTCTGGCGTGATACCAGCCGGCGTGCCAGGCGACAGCAGCAGCCGCAGCCGGTAGGTCGTGACGTCCCACAACACCTGGAGCTGGCAGTCGGCGGGATCGGTGATCCCGAGTCCGGCCAGCCCGCTCATCAGCTGGTCCGACGAGATCACCCAGACATCGACGTTGAGCGACTGCGTACTCCGGCCTACCAGCGTGATCAGCATGGCCGCGCTGCCGCACGGGCAGCTTTCGGTGTTGACGTAGGCGCGATCGCCGATCTGATAGCGGAACAGCACCATGCCCGCGTCGGACATCCTCGTGACCACCAGCTCGCCGGTGGTACCAGGCGGCACTGGCTCGCCCGTGTCCTCGTCGAGTATCTCGACGATCACGCCGTCCTCGTGCACGTGATGCACGCCGTCCGCGGCATGGCGGCACTGGTAGCCGATCGGCCCGGTCTCGTTCGTCGAGTACGAGAAAGACCTGATATTCAGCTCCGGAGCGGCATCCCGCAGCACGTCCCGCCGTGCCCTGCCGAGCGCCTCCCCGAGGTACATGTAGTTATGCAGCGAGTCGAGCTTGCCCCGCATGGTCGTGACCAGCTCGGTGCCGTAAGCCGGCGCCGCGACCAAGGTGTCGATGCCGTGCTCCTCGATTATCGTCGCGGTGTCGGCAACGGCCGTCCTGGCGCCGAGCGGAAAGGTCATCGCCGACAAATAGCGGGACAGGCAGTGCACGAACAAGAATGCCCCGTTGAGCTCGCCGGGCGTCATGCAGTTCGCTATCGCCCGTGGCGGGCTGTCCAGTGCGGCGCGTACGCCGCGCGCGCCGAGAAAGTTGACCTGCCACTCGCTCTGCCACGAGTGGTACACCATCTTCGTCCGGCCGGCCGTGCCACTGGACCGGATGACGAGACCGCCGTCGGCGCCGTCCAGCAGGAACTCCCGCGAACGCGGTGGGCAGCCGTCTGCCAGCTGGGCCGGAGTGAGCAGCGGCAACTGCGCCAGATCGCTGACGCTAGTCACCTTGTCCAGGGCGGGCCAGCGTTCGTGCACGGTAGCGCTACGCCTGGCCATATCGACGGTGGCGGCGAAATTGGCCTGCTGTAGCGAGGTGATCTCCGCCCGGTTCAGCGAGTCAAGATCTTCAGCCATACGCAGCCGGCTGGTGTCATCGAACCAGTAGGAGACAGCGCGCACCGGACTACTCACGATGATCTCCTTGTAATGCCGCCGCGTAGGCTGCAGTGACCAGTGGCCGCTGCCATTAACGCCATTTGACGTTCGACTCCGTGGAGGTCGCCGTCATCGATTTCGCCGCAGCCCCACGTGTCCACCTGCTCCGTTGTCGTAGCTGAAATCATCGGGAGATCCCCTCTGCCCGTTTTAGTCCAGCAATGTAGGCAATTTCAGCATAACTACTCCGGAACGATACGATCATACTAGCACGCCGTGTATCGTTATGCTCTCGCTCTTGGACCATTTGCTGTCGCTAGGCAGATCAGAGTAACTTATGAGCTTATGTAATACAAGGAGACGTAAATAATGAGAAGAGCATTTCGATCGGTTTTCAGCGCCTACGGCGGACTGCTCAGGCTCAGGGAGGCACGCGGATTCCTGGTGGCCGGATTCTTCGGCCGTTATCCGATCTCGATGCGGGCGCTCGCAGTGCTGCTTGCCGTGCTGGCAGAGCACGGCTCGTACGCCCTGGCCGGTGCCGTCAGCTCGACCGTCACACTGACCAACGCGGCCACGGCTCCGCTGCTCGGCCGGCTGTCCGACCGGCATCGCCAAGGGGTGGTCATCTTCGCAACTCTCGCTGTGCATGCGGCCGGCATGATCGGAATACTCGTGCTCATCGAGCTGAACGCACCGATCTGGACATTGTTCGCCGCAGCCGCGGTATTCGGCGCCTCCGCCCTTCCTCTGGGTTCGCTGGTACGAGCGAGATGGGCTGCGTTGCTGGCCGGTACGCCAAAGGTGCAGACCGCATTCGCCCTTGAGGCGTTCAACGACGACATCATCTACCTGAGCGGGCCAGTCATCGTCACCATGTTAAGCGCTGCCGTTTCGCCGAAAGCGACCCTGGTCCTGGTGCTCGTGCTGGTGCTGGTGGGCTGGTCAGCACTCGCGCTCCAGCGGGGCACCGAACCGGTTCCGCATCCGCCATCCGCGCACATGACGGCCAAAGTGATCGCTGAGCCAGGAATGCGGGCGCTTATGCTGATCACATTCATCCTTGGAGTGTGGCTGGGCACCAGTAACATCGCGCTCGTAGCGTTTGCCAGGGAGCACCACGATCCCGGCTTCGGCGGCGTTCTCATCGGCCTCACCGTGTTCGCCGGCTCGGTGGCTGGCCTTGCCTACGGCGGGACGACGTGGCGCATCAGTCTCGTCCAGCGGCTGCAGTGGATCGCGGTAGTGCTCGGTGTCAGCACAGCGCCGCTGCTGTTGGCCAACTCACTGTGGCTGATGGCTCCGCTCGCGCTGCTGGCCGGCGTGGCAATCACCCCGATGCTGGTTACCATGTACTCGCTGCTGAGCAACCTGGTGCCGAAGACGTCGGTCACCGAAGGGTTCGCCTGGTTCGCCTCAGTGATCACCTTGGGCATTTCGGCCGGAATCGCCGTCTCCGGCCTCTTGGTCGACCGGGCGGGCAGCCTCGGCGCGCTGTTTTTCTTCACTGGCACGGGACTTGTCGCGCCGCTACTGGTTCTGGCCACCAGGAACCTGCTGGCCAGGACGCCGTTCGCCGGGCAAAAGCCGATCGCTGCCGAAGACTTGGCCGACGAGGTCAACGTGCAGGGCCATGCACAAGCGTGACAACGCAGAGCCCGGTCAGTCAATCGCAGGCGTCGCGGCAATTGGGCGCTCGATATGACGGGCCGAGCACTGTCGTCAAGGGAATTGCTCCAGTGGCGGCGCCTGCCCGCCGGCCAGCAGCCGCTGTGGGGAGCCGATACCGCGGTGGAGCACGTCGTCGGGACGCTTCGTGGCCTACCGCCGCTGATCGGCGGAGATGAGATCGACACCTTCGCGCGCCTGCTCGCGGACGCGGCGACAGGCACGCGTCTCGTGCTCCAGGCCGGTGACTGCGCGGAGGATCCGGCGCATCGTGACCGGAAGCACGTGGCGCCGACCGTTCGGCTACTGACTGGCCTTGCCCAGAGAATGTCGGCTTCGTCTGGCTATCCGGTGGTTACGGCAGGCCGGATCGCTGGGCAGTACGCGAAGCCGCGCACCGAGGCGATCGAGAGCATCGGCGGACGGCGTCTGCCCAGCTTCCGCGGGCTGATGATCAATGGTCCCGAGCCGGATCCAGCGGCTCGGGCAGCGGATCCGCGCCGAATGCTGGAATGCCGTCACGCGGCAGGCGACACCCTTCGCGCGCTGAGAGCCGTCAGCAGCGAACTTGGCGTACGCGTCTGGACGAGTCATGAGGCACTGGTGCTCGACTACGAGCTGCCTCAGCTCCGGCGGTTGGCCGACGGTCGGCTCATGCTGACCTCGACCCACTGGCCGTGGGTCGGCGACCGTACCCGTCTTATAAGCGGCGCCCACCTAGCACTCTTAGCCGCGATCGCTAACCCGGTTGCCTGCAAGCTGGGACCGGGTACCTCCGAGTCCGAGTTGCTCGCGGTGTGCGAGCGCCTCGACCCGCATAGGATCCCCGGCCGTCTCGCGCTGATCTCTCGGCTGGGTGCGGGCATTTGCGAGCGCCGTCTGCCGCGTCTGGTGTCGGCGGTACGTCGGGAAGGCCATCCCGTGATCTGGATGTGCGACCCGATGCATGGCAACACGGTCATGTCGGCCTCAGGACTGAAGACGCGGACGCTCACCGCCGTGCGACGCGAAGTCGCCGAGTTCCGCACCGCGATCCGCGAAACGGGCGCTGTCGCCGGAGGGCTGCATCTGGAGGTCACCGCCGAACCAGCGCGCGAGTGCGTGGCCACCGATGCCGATATCAATGAACTCGACAGCAGCGCCTACCGAACGTTGTGTGATCCCCGCCTCAACGCCCTTCAGGCCCAAGCGGTGATCTCCGCATGGGCTGAGACGGAGTGTCGTGCAGATAATCCATGACGCAGGGGACGTCGCGTCCGCGGCCGCTCATGGTCGCCTGGCTGCCTTTGGGGTCAGCGGGCGGACACCAAGGTTCAGCCCGGCGGCGGACCTCGGCGCGGTAGCGGCCGATGTCCATGCTGATCGTCACGCCGTGAGCGCCGGCCAGTTCCGGTCATGAATGCCAGGCTGTGCGACGCCCACGGCACAACCTCGTCCTCATACCGCCCCTCACCAGCCCGGGCGCCGAACGGCCAGCGGCAGAACCTCTCCCCCGCAGGCACCGGCAACCCGCACACACCACACCAGCCAGCCTCCGCGAACATGCGGTCACGCTAACCGGCCGGTCCGACATCGCGGCAGTTCCCGCAGACACTGGGCGATAGAAAATCCGCGCTCTTCGGCGGGGCCGACGAGGCCTGGGCCGAGTACCTGAAGGATCACTGGCAGGGAACCGTCCCGCCGGCGCCGTGGGCGAAGCTCAACCGGATGATCCCAAGATACGTACCTGAAAGCGTGCTCAGTCCCATCGCGAACCATGTCGCGGTCTTCTCGGCCTTCAGCGAGTACGGCAGCGACATTATGCAGGAATACGACTTCCTATCGAGAGTTCGAGATTCCTGGCACGCCGGGGTAAACGGGCGGCCGCCGAACTACCCAGCGCAGTTGCAAACCGCAATATCCCAGGAAATCACGAACCTGGCAATCCAGATCCATCACTACGGCATTTCCCTTCGCGCCAGGGATCGGCCCCTAATCCAGCTGCCCAAATCCACGGCCCACCTGCCCGACACGACCTGCGAGCCGACATGGAACGGTCAAGCGCGTTTAATAACGTTTCGTGGCGCTGCAGGCACAGTCCGGTGGCCGTCTTCGCTGGCAGTCGACCCCGCATGGCGGTGAAGGCGAAGGACCTTCAGGATGGCTCAGCCGGCTGCGCCGATGTTCACGAAAGTGACGGAGACCGACGAGGGGGTCGCGCCGGATCCGCCGTTGACCGGCGTGAACACCATGGTCCCTGTCCCGCTGCAGGGTGCGGTAATCGTATCCGGAACCGCGCTGGTGGTGTAGGTAGTGAACGTGGTGACAGGCTCGACCACCGTGATCGTCCCGGTGCTGTAGATCAGGTCCGCGGCAATGGAGCTGGCGTTGCCGGTGCGGCCGAAGCCGGGGATCGGATCCTGCAATTTCACCACGCCCACCGTGTCGCCGAAGGCGTGACCTGTGTTAGCCGCGCCCGGGCACACCACATCGAAGCTCACCGGGGCCGCCGAGCCGTTGACCTCGCCGATAAAGATCTGGCCGGGCCCGATCGGCGTTGCCGCCGCGGCAGTGCCAGGAACCAGGGCTAACGCCGCCACGGCTAATATGCCGACGGCAACCGGGAGCCGACGGGCAGCGATGAACGATCCGATCATTACAGCCTCCTCGGGGATGACGTAACGCCATCATGGCAGGCTAATGCCCACGCGGGAACCGGGTCAGGATCGCATTTCTGGTGAATTCCCTGCGACGCCGGCAGCGGGCAGAGAACGACCGCCAGCCGGTCCCTGTTCCTAGCGACTCCGCCGCGTCGGCTCGGCAGCCACACCCTTGCCGAGCAGTAAAACGGCCCAGATGAGGACTGAGCCAATGGCGAGGACCACCAGCGTCAGCCCGAGCGCGATGAGCAGGCGGGCGGCAAGCCGCCGATGGCGTTCTTCCCAGGTGAATAGCCTTATCATTTCCTCGCGGATCACGTGGGCCGCCTTTCCGCTGGTCCGATAGGTCAGATGGCCAGAGCTGCCCTGACCCGGCCGCGCCAACCCGGCACTTCATCAGACTCCAGAACGCCGGGCCGGCCAGGGTTTCCGTAGGGCGGTCACCTGCCCGTCCGCTGGCTCGTGCTGCGGGCACGTCCGGGGAGCGGCTAGACCGGAATCCAGGGCTTTTGCGTTGTCGGTTTGGTTAGCCGCCTGGCCAGCCAGCATCGGTGCGGCCGACGGTACTGGCCAAGGACGGCCGGTCGGGGCGCGGACGGCCGGTCCGGGTGCGATGGATCCGGGAATTCATCTGGCCGGCGCGGCCCGGCAGCGCGATCGATACCCGAATCCACACCTGTTTTCCGCGATGGATCCGGGCATCCATCGCGGGGGTCAGGCCCGCCGGGCGCGATGGAAACCCGAATCCATCGCAGGCACGCCGCGCATCGGGCCAAGCCGACCCCGGCCCGGCCGGGTCACGCCCTGACCGTCAGTCCGGACGCAGGCGGGATACGGGGTGATTGCGGGACTTTGGGCGGCGGCCGATACTCCGTGGTAGGTGATCATTTTTGACCCGAGCGTGGAGGAGGAACAGATCGATGGCTGCCGTCGAGGAACTTCCGGAGACTGCCGGGCAAGCACGACTGGCACGCGGCGCGCTGAGCCTGTTCGACACGATGTCCTCCACGCTCGCGAACCTGGCGCCGGTCGAAGGGATCTTCCTGGCCATCACGCTCGTCGTCGTGGCGATGGGATCACAGGCGCCGTGGGCGTTCCTGATCGCCGGGATCGCGATCCTCGCGACCGGCAACACCATGTCGGAGTTCTCGCAGACGATCCCGAGCGCTGGTTCTTTCGTCACGTTCATCGGCCGGGGAATAGGCGCGCGGGCACCTAGGACCGGACGGATCCTGGCCGGCCTGAGCTACTACATGCTGATGATCTGCTACCCGGTCACGCTCGGGGCGGTAGTGATCTTCATGGGATCGTGGGTGGCCTCGCTCTTCGGCTGGGGCAACGGTGGCTGGCTGGCCGTCACGCTTGGCGGGGTGGCGCTGGCCCTTCCGTTGCTGCTGCGCGGCGTGGTCATCTCGGCCCGGGCTTCCTTCGTGATGTTTTGCAGCGAGGCGCTCGGCCTGATCATCTTGTCGATCGTGGTGCTGGCCAGGGCATCAGGTCACGACAGCGCGCCACTGCACGCCAACGGCGGCTCGCCTGGCGGCTTCAGCGGCCTAGTCGGCCTGACCTTCGCGCTGGCCGTCTCCGGGTTCATCGGCTGGGAGAATTCCGGCGCACTCGCCGAGGAGTCCAAAGACCCCAAGCGGTACATCCCGGTCACGGTCTTCACCTCGATCGCGATCATCACGGGGCTGTACGTGCTGTCAAGCTGGGCAGCGGTTGCGGGCTTCGCCGACTGGAAAGGCACGGTCGCTGGCGTCAACTTCCTCGGCAACCCGGCCGAAGCCACGCCGTTCCTCGACCTGTCCCGCCACTTCAGCTCGTGGTTCGACTGGTTCATCGGCCTGGTCGGATTCACCAGTTCGTTCGGGTGCTTCATCGCCGCGACCAACTCGCAGACCCGGATTATCTTTAACGGCGCCCGCGCTGGCCTGCTACCTAAATCAATGGCCGGGGTGACGCGTCACAAGGTCCCGCTGGCATCTGTCCTGATCTACACAGGACTCCTGGTGCTCCTGGTGGTCATCCCGTACTTCGCCATGCATGGCAACGCCGTGTCGATCTTCTCCGACGAGGCCGGCATCGGAACGGTGCCGATCCTGATCGTGTACCTGATCGCCAACATCTCGCTGCCGCTGTATGTGCTCGCGACGAACCGCGCCTCGTTCCGCCTGGTGCGGCATGTCCTGGTGCCGCTGATCGGCTCCGTTGTGCTCGTCTACGGCGTCTACGAGTTCGTGCAACCGAACCAGCCGGCGCCGGCCAATGTGTTCTGGGCCTGGATCCTGGCCATCGCGGTGCTCGCGGCGATAGCGACCGTGGTCGTCTATACCCGGCGCCCGGACGCGCTCGAGCGGGCGAGCACGCAGGGCCCGGAGTTCGTCACGGACGAGCCTGAAACCACCGTAATCGCACGCTGACGTTCGACACTGGACTGCCGATTCTTTCTGAAAAGTAAGAACGTAACTCTATTCGGTGCACTTGATCGGGTGATATGCCTAGGTACAGGGCGCTTTTTTTGGTGACGTCTTTCGGGTTCGGTAAGGAGGTTCTCTGTGAGATCACGCCTAATGAGAGGCCGGCCGATGGGGTGGCTGGCGGCGATCTCGACGATCGCGCTCGCGCTCGCCCCAGCCGCCGCTCAGGCCGCGGGGGCGGGTCACGGGCAGGCGCCAGGGCGGATCGTTCTGGTGACCGTGTCCAACCCCCGCCCTGAGTTGGTTAGCGGCGACCAGGTACTGGTACGAGTCGACGTGCCGAGACACATCAACCCTGCTGACGTGCGGATCACCTCCGATGGCCAGGACGTCACGTCCAGCTTCCAGACGCAGGCAGACGGGAGCCTGCTCGGACTGGTCACCGGCCTGACGATCGGCCGCAACCGGCTCGTCGCCTCGGCGGATGGACGGTTCGCTTCCTCGCTCGACGTCATCGATCACTCCGTCAACGGGCCGGTCTTCTCCGGCAAGCAGCAGCTTCCTTACCTGTGCCAGACGACCTCCTTCGGTCTCGCCCCATCGAGCCCGCCCGACTGCTTCGCGCCGACGATGGTCTCGTACGTGTACAAGAACACCTCAGGCGCCTTCAAGCCGCTGGCCGATCCGACGACCGTTCCGGCAGACGCTGCGACAGCGACGGTGAACGGGCAGAGCGTGCCCTATATCGTGCGGATCGAGACCGGGGTGATCGACCGGGCCGTCTACCAGACAGCGGCGCTGTTCGACGGGCAGGCCCCGTCGCCGCTACGGCCAGACACGAGCTGGAACGGCAAGCTCATCTACACCTTCGGAGGCGGCTGCAACTCCGGCTACCACCAGGGCACTTCCACTGGCGGGGTGCTTGACGATCAGTTCCTGTCGCTGGGTTACGCCGTCGCATCGTCCACGCTCAACGTGCTCGACAACAACTGCTCGACGATCATCTCGGCTGAGGCCGCGATGATGGTGAAGGAGCATTTCATCGACACCTACGGGCCGGTGCGGTTCACCATCGGCTGGGGCGGCTCAGGCGGCGCCATACAGCAGTACGAGATCGCCGACTCTTACCCCGGCATCCTGGACGGCATCATCCCGAGCATCTCGTTCCCCGACCCGCTGACGACCGCCGGGCCAGTCACCGACTGCAGGCTGCTCGACTCGTTCTTCGCCGGGTCGAACGGCTCGGCGTTCACGACCGCGCAGAAGACGGACATCTCCGGTTACAACGACTACACCACGTGCGTGTCGTGGGATGACACGTTCGCGAACCGGTCAACGGCCACCGGAAGCTGCAACCCGGCGATCATCCCGCCGGCCGAGCAGTGGAGCCCGACGAACCCGAACGGGATCATCTGCAACTCCGACGAGCAGATCGTCAACCAACTCGGGGTTGACCCCGCCACCGGCTTCCCCAACAGTCCGCTGGACAACGTCGGCGTGCAGTACGGCCTCGCAGCGCTTGACTCAGGAGCCATCACGCCCGCTCAGTTCGCGACGCTCAACGCTGACATCGGCGGCATGAATTTCGCCGGGGCCCCGGTCCCGCAGCGTACCGAGGCGAGCGTGCGGGCGCTGCACGCGGTCTATGCCGATGACCTGGTCAACAGCGCGTCCCTTGGCCTGCGCACGACGCCGGTCATCGACCAGCGCCTTGACCTCGACTTCGTCGGCGTCGGCAACGACATCCACACCACCGACTGGTCGTTCATCATCCGGGCGCGGATGCTCGCCGCCAACGGGACCGACGGCAACCAGGTCATCATCGAGAACATGCCGACGGCAGCGGAAATCAACGCGGCCAACACCTACGAATTGGCCGAGATGGACGCCTGGCTGACGAACATCGAGAACGACCACAGCCACCACAGCTCGCGGCAGAAGGTACTCGACGACAAGCCGACCGAGTTGACCGACAGTTGCTTCCTGTCCGCCACCGACCTGGTACATCAGAACCTCACCGATCCGGGCACCGGGCAGTGCGGTACTGCCTACCCGGTGGCCTCCAACCCGCGCCTGGTGGCCGGCGAGCCTCTGACGATGCCCGCGCTGAAGTGCGGTCTGAGGCCGCTGAACTTCCGCGATTACCCGGTGACCTTCACGGCGGCCGAGCAGGCACAGCTCAGGCAGGCGTTCCCGACCGGCGTCTGCGACTACAACCGACGCGGCGTCGGCGTGCGGGCGCCGATCGCTGGCTGGCTCAGTTACGGCGACAACCCCGATGCCGTCACCGGGCCGTTCGCGCTGCCACCGCTGCGGACTGACCCTCGATAGATCGCCTGTGGGGCGGCCTCGGCGCAGGCCAGCCGAGGCTGCCCCACGGTCAGTCGCTCAAGCTGGTGTTACTGGCCGGTAGGAATGGGCAGGATCTAGGCATCAATCGTCGAATGGACGGGCCATGACTGCTCAACAGCAAGATCGTGACCGCAATGTCGCCGAACGAGAGTCTCGCCAGGTGGCCGAGGAAGCCCGTGAGGCTGCGTGGCGTCGGCCAAGCTTCGGCAAACAGCTGTTTCTTGGTGATTTCCAGCTTGATCTGATTTATCCGCATCCACGTCCCAGTGACGAAGTAAAGCGGCGCGGTGAGGACTTCTGCGCCCGGATGCGGGAATTCTGCGAGACCTCGGTCAATGGCCCGCAGATCGAACACGACGCCCTGGTACCAAACGAGGTGGTCAAGGGCCTGGCCGCGCTCGGCGCGTTCGGCATGAAGATCTCCCCTGAGTACGGCGGGCTTGGGCTGACCAACCTGTACTACAACCGAGCGCTAGCGATAGCGGGGTCAGCCTCGCCGGCCGTGGCCGCGTTGTTGTCAGCGCACCAGTCGATCGGCGTACCGCAGCCGCTCGCGCTCTTCGGTACCGACGAGCAGAAGCAGCGCTACCTGCCGCGTTGCGCTCGCGGCGAGATCAGCGCGTTCCTGCTGACCGAGCCGGACGTCGGATCGGACCCGGCCCGGCTGAGCATGACCGCGACGCCGTCGCCTGACGGCTCGGAGTACGTACTCGACGGCGTGAAGCTGTGGACGACAAACGGAGTCGTCGCGAACCTGCTCGTCGTGATGGCCCGGGTTCCGGCCAGCGACGGTCATCGGGGCGGGATCACGGCTTTCGTCGTTGAGGCGGGCGCCGAAGGCGTCACCGTCGAGCGCCGGAATGCCTTCATGGGCTTGCGCGGCCTGGAAAACGGCGTGACTCGATTCCACCAGGTCAAGGTCGCCGCCACGGATCGAATCGGAGAAGAAGGCCAAGGCCTCAAGATCGCGCTTACTACGCTCAACACGGGCCGACTGTCGCTGCCTGGAAGCTGCCTGACAGCCGCGAAGCTGGCGACGAAGTACGCCAGGGAGTGGTCCGCCGAGCGGGTGCAGTGGGGACGACCGGTCGGCGAGCACGAGGCGATCGCCAAGAAGGTCTCATTTATCGCCGCCACCACGTACGCCATTGAGGCCGTTGTCGAACTGTCCAGCCAGCTCGCCGATGACAAGCAGAACGACATCCGCATCGAAGCGGCGCTCGCCAAGTTGTACTGCTCAGAGATGGGCTACAAGATCGTCGACGAGCTGGTCCAGATCCGCGGCGGCCGTGGCTATGAGACGGCCGAGTCACTAGCCGCACGAGGCGAGCGCGGAGTACCGGCCGAGCAGATGCTCAGGGACATGCGGATCAACCGGATCTTCGAGGGGTCATCGGAGATCATGCGGCTGTTCATCGCCCGCGAGGCGACCGACGCTCACCTGTCCGCGGCCGGCGACCTGATCGATCCGAGGTTGCCGACCGGGCGGCGCGCCCGCGCGGCCGCCAAAGCAGGCGAGTTCTACGCCAAATGGTTGCCTACGCTGATGGCCGGCGAGGGACAGAAGCCTAGGTCGTTCAGCGAGTTCGGCCAGCTCGCACCGCATCTGCGGTACGTGGAGCGGTCGAGCAGGAAGCTGGCAAGGTCGACGTTCTACGCGATGACGCGTTGGCGGGGCCGGCTGGAGCGCAAGCAAGGCTTCCTCGGACGGATCGTGGACATCGGCGCCGAGCTCTTCGCGATCAGCGCCACGTGCGTCCGGGCTCAGATGGACTGGACCGACGGCGCGGGGACCGAGCGCGGCGCGACCGCGCACGACCTCGCCGACCTGTTCTGCACTCAGGCCCGGCTGCGCACCGAGGAACTGTTCGCATCGCTGTGGAACAACGGCGACGCCGCCGAGTCCGAGACAGCCAAGCGTGTACTCGGAGGCAGCTATACCTGGCTGGAAGAAGGCGTCATCGATCCGTCGATACCAGGACCCTTGATCGCTCACGTCGAACTCGGGCCGTCCAAAGCGGAAAATGTGCACCGCACCATCGGCTGACGCCGCCCACGGGGATAGGCAGCTACTTGAGAACGTCCTTCGGCTGCGGTGCGGCCACCCCGCGGCTCGCCAGGCGGTACTTCTTTAGCCGGCTTTGCGGCAAGGTCGGCAGCCAGGTAATGCTCCATGCCTGCGCGTCGAGGCTCGCGGTATGCCAGAGATCCTTCTCGATTCCGCTGGCGGCTTTCTTGGCAGCCGCTCGCACGCTTCCGCCGGTGACACCCAGCGCGGCGGCCACGGTCACCAGGCTTGTCCATACCTTGGCCGTCCCAGTGCTTTTAGTGAGCGCCAAGTAGAGCAGTCCCCCGGTGACAACGGCAAGGATCACCACGATCGGCCAGAATCGCCGGAAGGCTGTCAGCATCAGTATCCGGGTGGTGCGCAACATGGACTGCCCCGCGTGCACCCACGCGTCCAGGCTGACCGGGCCGGTCGTATCCGCCTTGACCGCGAGCAGAGCGTGCCAGGAGCGCGCCTGAGTGTGCAACGCGGCCACCACCGACTCGCTTGCCGTCGCCCACTTAGCCTTGATCATTGATGCGTTGATGTCTGCCCAGTCCTGCCAGTTCTGCAGAGACCGGCTTACCGCGGCCGCCGACTGTGCCGGGAGCGCGTGGCCTGCCTGGGCCAGCCAGGTCTGCAAGGTGGCCAGCTGGTGACGCTCGAACTGCCGCAGGAAGAAATCAGCGCCCTTGTCCTCGCTGGGCAACCAGCACGTGTCGCTCAGCGCCCGGCCAAGCTGATAGGCGTTGAGCTGCTGGGGATCGTTGACGAGCTGTTTGAGAAGACTCAGGTTCAGCGCAGTGAGCGCGTCAGCAAAGCCCTGGTGTCCAGGGGAATGCCAGGTCGTCTCAATGCTTTCGCTCGACAGGCTCGGGAACGGGCTGACCAGTTTTTTCAACTCAAGGAGCGCAAGGTCAATCTGATCGCTCGCACCAAGCTCAGCGGCAATGGGCAAGTGAAGCGTGGATTCAGTCGCCGACTGGTCCTGAAGCGGGCCGAATAGCTGCGACAGCAACCATCCAAGCGAGAACATGGAACCAGTCGGCGGAGTTTGGCTGCCCGCCGCGTCAACCGCCACATGAACCTCCCCCCACCGCGCTGTTTTCTACGGCAATGTTTTGATTAAAGCATTGCGACGCGGGACCGGTGCCTGACCAAAGTTATCGGGAACATGTGAAAGAATTTTCTGATTGTCGCAGCACACCAGTTCGCTGTCAACGACCAAAAGCGACCCTGTGCACCGGTCGGGAACTGGATCGGTGATCTCATGCCTGAACCATTGAGGGCGGCTAGGTAGTCATTTCCTATGGAGGCAGAGCCGTTCAGGTATCGGTCGGACCGGAGGTGCGGTGGACCCGAAGGCCGGGGAGTTCGCGGCGTTCGTCGAGCTCAGGCAGCGGGCGCTGCAGCGGACGGCCTGGCTGCTGACCGGTGATCGGGCCATGGCCGAGGACTTGGTGCAAACGGCACTGGCCAGAACCTGGCCGCACTGGGAGCGGATCAAGCGGCGTGATGATCCTGAGGTCTACGTGCGCCGGGTCATAGTGAACACATGGTCGACCTGGCGGCGCCGCCGGTGGCGCCGCGAGGAAGCAGTGGAGCTAGTGCCGGACAGCGCAGCGCCAGGGGATGTAGCGGCGGAGGTGGCTGTTCGCGTGGCGGTGCGTAGTGCGCTCGGGGCGCTGACCGATCGCCAGCGGGCAGTGGTTGTGCTGCGAGTTTTCGATGACCTGTCTGAGGTTCAGGTCGCGCAGGTACTCGGCTGCGCGGTCGGGACGGTCAAGAGCACGATGTCCGCGGCATTGGCGAAGCTACGCGCCGATTCCCGGCTGGCCGATCTGATGGAACGGCAGGCCCGATGAGTGACCCGACGAGTGAGATGGAGTGGCAGTTGCGCAAGCTCATGGAGACGGCGGCCGGCGATCCGGCGCGCCAGATCACGATCGAGATGGTCCGTCACGTGGCCAGGCGCCGGATGATCGCAGCCGTGGCCGCGGCCGTGGCCGTTGTCCTGATCGGCGGCGCCGGAGCGGCCGTGGCCGCCAGGACGGCCGCCCGGCAGCAGGTCAGCGCCACCGGTCTGCCGAGCGGGGTGCCGCGTTACTACTTCGAGCAAGGCTTCACGAACTCGGGCGACCACTTTATGAGTGTGATACGGGCAACGGCCACCGGCGCGGTCACGGCCACCGTCCGCTGCCCGGGACAGGGCAGTCACCTGAGGATCGCGTCGATCGCCCCTGTCGGCCCGCATACGTTCTTCATGCTGTGCCAGAACCCGCCAACCGCTGCGGTCAGCAAGTCGCGCATCTACGGCTTCCGGCTCACCAGCTCAGGCCGGGTCAGCAGCTATTTCCCGGTTCGGGGCGGGGCGCTCGGCACGCTTGGCGCTTAT
>DATNEK010000177.1:0-3487 GCA_035553055.1 Streptosporangiaceae bacterium
CGTCAACTCTCCGTCGTGATGATGTAGCCTTTTCCGTCGAGGTAGGCTTTTCCGCGAATAGAGCGGCAAACTCTACGTCGACGGAAAACTCTACGTCACAACTGCAGGTTCTGCCGCAATTGTCACACCAGTCGCAGTTGATCTTGCCGGACGTCGCCGTTTCACGCGAAGGACGAGCCGCCTAGCTGCATCAAGTCTGCCAAACCGGGGCAATCAAACCAGTCCGCCGTGCCGCCCGGTCGCCGGCAAGCCGCCAGATATCGTGACCACGGAAAGAGACATCTACCGGCAATGTTGCGACCACCCCTTGAACCCGCGTGATGAAACCCCGGTTCCATCGCACCCGGCCGGGCTAATCTCTCCTAGAACAGCAACGCCTTGACCTCCAGGAACTCTTCGAGTCCGTGGACGCCGAGTTCCCTGCCGTAGCCTGACTGGCCGAAGCCGCCGAACGGTGCCGCCACGTTGAACGCGCCTCCATTGATCTCGACCTGCCCAGCCCGCAGTTGCCGAGCGACACGGACCGCGTGCTCCTGGTCGGCCGACCATACGGCGGCGGCCAGCCCGTACGGAGTGCCGTTGGCTATAGCCACAGCCTCGCTCTCGGTCTCGTACCGCATCACGCAGAGCACCGGGCCGAATATCTCCTCGCGCGCGATGGTCATATCCGGGCTGACATCGGCGAACACCGTGGGCTTGACGTAGCTGCCTGTCTCGAATCCCGGTACCGGCTCAGGCCCGCCCGCCACGATCCTGGCACCCTCGGCGACACCGCGCTCGATATAGCTGCGCACCCGGTCACGCTGGGCTGCCGACGCGAGCGGACCGAGCCTGGTGCCCTCGTCGAGCGGGTCACCGACCTGGTACCTCTCGGTGTTCTTCACAACCATGTCAACGGCCTCGTCGTAGCGGCTGCCTGGCACCAGCATCCTGGTCAGAGCGTTGCAGGTCTGGCCCGAGTTGACGAATGCCTTGGCGACGCCGACCTTGACCGCGGTGGCGAGGTCCGCATCCGGCAGCACCAGGTTGGCTGACTTGCCGCCGAGCTCTAGCGTGACCCGCTTGATCGTGCCCGCGGCGACCTCGGCGACCCGCCTGCCCGCCTGCACCGATCCGGTGAACGACACCACGTCCACATCCGGGTGCGCGGCAATGGCTTCGCCAGCGATCTTGCCGGTCCCGCTGACCAGGTTGAACACTCCGGCGGGCAGCCCGATCTCATGGAAGATGTCAGCTAGTGCGTATGCCGCGAGCGGCGCCACCTCGCTCGGCTTCAGCACCACCGTGCAGCCAGCCGCGAGCGCGGCAGCGACCTTGGCCACCACCTGGTGCAGCGGGTAGTTCCACGGGGTAATGGCGCCGACGACCCCGGCAGGCTCGCGCACAACGAGCGCGTTGCCCACCCGCTCGCCGCCGAAGTCGTAGCCGGCGAGCAGGTCGACGAAGCTCGCGAGCACCGCAAGCGGCGTGCCGACCTGAACCCTGCGGGCGAACGTCAGCGGAGATCCCATGTCCTGGCTGATCGCCCTGGCCACGTCGTCCGCCCGCTCGTCAAGCAGCAGCCTGGCTGCGTCGAGCCGTTCGGCGCGCTCGGCAGGCAACGTCGCTGACCAGCTACCGAGCGCCGCCCTGGCCGCCCGCACGGCCGCGTCTACGTCATCTTCATGACCGGCTGGCACCCGGTCAATGACGCTCGCGGTGGCCGGGTTCACTACGTCGATGCCGCCGACCTCAGCCGACGGCGTCCAGGCTCCGTTGATGTAGTTGCTGCGCATAATGCATTGTCACTCACCGGTCACGGGCACCGCGAGCAGGCAGGGATCTAATCGAAGATAGGGTCCCTCGTGCGGCTGCGCTTGAGCTCGAAGAAGCCGTCGGTGCCGGTGACAAGCAGCACGCCGTCCCACAGCTTGGCCGCCGCCTCGCCGCGCGGTATCGGCGATACGACTGGCCCGAATATGGACGCGCCGTTGACCGTGATCACGGGCGTGCCGACCTCGTAGCCGACCCGGTCGATGCCCTCGGCGTGGGACGCGCGAACCTGCTCGTCGTACTCGGTCGAGGTCATCGCGTCGGCCAGCTCGGTCGGCAGGCCGGCCTCGGTCAGCGCGGCCTCGATCGTCTCGCGGTTCCGCTCTGCCTTCTCGTTGTGCAGCCTGTTGCCGATCGCGGTGTAGAGCGGGAGCACAGTGTCCGCACCGAACTTCTGCTCGGCGGCAACGCAGACCCGAACCGGTCCCCAGGCCTGGGCCATCAGTTCCTTGTAGCGCTCGGACAGATCTTCCTTGTTCTCGTTGAGCACGGCCAGGCTCATCACGTGCCAGCGCACTTCGACCGGGCGGACCTTCTCCACCTCAAGCATCCAGCGCGAGGTAATCCACGCCCAGGGGCAGAGCGGATCGAACCAGAAGTCGACTGGGGTGGGGGTTTGCTCGGTCATTCAATCTCCTCCGATGAGCTTGGCAGCACATGTCGCCCGTATCACAACTCGGCGCACCGATCATCACAACTCGGCTCCGGCACTGGGCATTCCGCCGGGGCCGGGACATCATGCCTGCAGGGGACCGTCGACGGCTGCGCGGCCACGCCTAGTCCGCACCTGACAGGGGGATCAAGGTTGACTGGCAATCTGACTCGCGCGGAAGCGGCTGAGCGCGCCAGGCTGCTCCGCGTCCGTTCCTACCGGATCGAACTTGACCTGCACGGCGCCGCGACCAGCTTCAGGACGCTGACGACGACGCACTTCGACTGCGCCAAGCCGGGAGCTGAGTCGTTCATCGATCTGACCGCTGCGCGCGTCAGCAGTATCGAGCTTAACGGCGAAAAATTGCCGCTGACACTCTTCGACGGCAGCCGGGTCAGGCTGCCAGGTCTGGCCGCCACGAACGTAGCGACGATCGCGGCGGAGTGCGAGTACTCGCGCACGGGCGAAGGGCTGCACCGGTTCACCGACCCAGCCGACGATGCCGTCTACCTGTACTCCAACTTCGAGACCTGCCATGCGAACAAGGTCTACGCGTGCTTCGACCAGCCCGATCTGAAGGCGACGTTCGAGTTCACCGTCCGCTGCCCGGGCGGCTGGCAGGTGATTTCCACGATGCCAGCAGACTCGCAGGCGGCCGCGCCGGACAGCCCAGGCATCTGGTCCTGGCATTTCCCGGCCACGCCGCTGATATCGACCTACATCACCGCCGTGATCGCTGGTCCTTATCACGTCGCGGCGGGCGAGCACGACGGCGTACCGCTCGGCCTGTACTGCCGGCAGTCGCTGGCGAGCTTCCTCGACAGCGACGAGCTGTTCGAGATCACCAGGCAGGGCTTCGACTACTTCAAGCGCGCGTTCGGCGTCAGCTACCCGTTCACCAAGTACGACCAGATCTTCGTTCCCGAGTTCAACTGCGGCGCCATGGAGAACGCGGCCGCGGTGACCATCGTCGAGGAGTACATCTTCCGCTCGCGGGTGACCCGGGCGCGCCGCGAGGCCAGG
>DATNEK010000178.1:0-8320 GCA_035553055.1 Streptosporangiaceae bacterium
TGAGAACGTCCTTCGGCTGCGGTGCGGCCACCCCGCGTCAGCAAAGCCCTAGCGCCCAGGGGAATTCCAGGTCGTCTCAATGCTTTCGCTCGACAGGCTCGGGAACGGGCTGACCAGTTTTTAAACTCAAGTAGCGCAAGGTCAATCTGATCGCTCGCACCAAGCTCGGCGGCAATAGGCAAGTGAAGCGTGGATTCAGTCGCCGACTGGTCCTGAAGCGCCGAATAGCTGCGCCAGCAACCGGTCGGGAACTGGATCGGTGATCTCATGTCTGGACCATTGAAGGCGGCTAGGTAGTCATTTCCTATGGAGGCAGAGCCGTTCAGGTATCGGTCGGACCGGAGGTGCGGTGGACCCGAAGGCCGGGGAGTTCGCGACGTTCGTCGAGCTCAGGCAGCGGGCGCTGCAGGCCTGGTCAGCAGCTATTTCCCGGTTCGGGGCGGGGCGCTCGGCACGCTTGGCGCTTATGGCCTGGTGGCCACGCCTGACGGGTCGCGGGTAGCGGTCATTGTGTCGCCCGGCTCGAATGGGCCCTCGTCACCGGCTGAGATCCTGGTCATCGATACCCGCACCGGCGGGCACTCGTTGTGGCTTGGACCAAGGAAGGTGCTAGGCAAAGTCTATTTCGGTTTCGACGAGGCATCGTTCACCGGTAATGGCAAGGAGCTAGCGATCCTTGGCCCAGCGCGATGCATCAGGGGAAAAAATGCACCCAAGTGCAGGTCGACCGCCGGAGAAGAGGTCCGCGCCTACAACATCGCCGGGCCAGGAGGCCAGCTGGGGCAGGGCCGGATAGTGCTACGTCAGTCCGCGATCATGCCGATTTCCCTTGATTACATCAACGACGCGATTATCAGCCTCGACGGATCGACGCTGACGCTCACTGAGGTAGGCGGCGGCGGCCTGAACTCCGGATTCGTTGAGGTGCTCGCGGTGTCAACGAAGAACAGCAAGAACCGGCGGGTCATCTTCAAGATGAACACGGGCAACGGCTTTTCGTACCGCTGGTTCAGCGCCGATACCTTGCGCCGGCATTTCATAATCGCCGCCGGCCCGGGCCGCGAAACAAAGAACGGCTGGATCAACCGGGGGCGGCTAGTGCCGCTCAAGCCCAACCAGGGCGACGACATCAGCATCGAGGCCTGGTAGCGACTCCGCTCAGTAGAGGTTGAGGTGGCTGGCGAGGGCTGATTCGACTGCCGAGAATCTGATCCGTTCTTGTTCCAGGCGGACCGAGGACCCGTAGGTGTTCGAGATGAGATCGGCGAAGAGAGCGGCCTCGTCGTGATCGAGGCGGTCAAGGGGCGCCGTAGCCGGTACGGGCTCGGCGCTCCAATGGTCTCGGTGCGCGAGCAGGGTGGCCCGGTCCATGAGCATGGAGCGGGCGTGAGGCACATGGCTGCGCAACCGGTCAAGAATCGCGAAGCCGTGCGTGTCAATGTCGCCCCAGTACACCACGTCAAGGCTGGTCAGCCAGCCGAGCGGCTCAAGCACCGACACCGCATACCCGCCGCCGAGTATCGCCATCGCCGCCTCAGGAACAGGAAAGGCGAGGTAGGTGATCTCGTTTTCCATCACGTACGCGCGGGTGACGCCATCGGGTGCCGCCGTGAACTCGTCCGTGCGGACGAACAACTCGGAGAATCCGCGGAATCGGCCCGCCACGCGAAAACGGACGTAGGCGGGCTTGCGAAGAAAGCCGTAGCGCACAGCGAAATCACGCGCACCAACGAGCACGCGGGATGGGTCGAGCTGTGCGTCAAGCAACTCAGCGAGGACGCCTTTGTGCCGCTCGATGAACTTCGTGTCTACACCAGGTACGTCGACCTGTCGCAGGTACATGCTTGGCACCTGGCACTGTTCGATCCAGCGGACCGTCGCGAGCAGTTTGTCCCAGTCATCGGCAAGCCGCAGCGCACGCATCGGGTGAGCGATCAGCCACGGGATCAGCAGGCTGCCGTGTGCCGCTTCGATCAGCTTGTTCAGGCGGCGGACGTCGGCGCCGACGTTGAGCAGCGCCCAGGCGTCGGCGTAGCCATCAAGCCAGGCGCGGCACGGAAGGCTGTTCGTGCCGAACTTCCGACCGCCGATCTGCTTGTATTCCACGCGCAGGGGCCCGTTGGCGGCCTGCGCCCACTCCGCCGCCCACCGGCGCACCTCGGCAAGGCGCTCACCGATCTGGCTGGCGGTCGGTCCGTGGATCGGAACGCCGAACGGCTCCCAGCCCTGCCCGGAGGCGAACCGAGTCAGCAGCGCACCTGAGTCCCATTTCTTCCTAACCGCGGCGCGCACGTCGGCTGGACGGGTCCACGCGCCGGGCACGTCAGCGACCGACCGCGGGAACCAGATCAGGCGCAGGTGACGGCACCACGATCTGCTGGGAGATCAGGTGCGCGATGCGGCGGGACCGGTACTCATCGATCGTGAGCGTCTGCAGCCGCGAGTTGTTGCCTTGCGGGTTGTCGACGAAGCCCACCGCGCAGACGTAGGGCTCGATGACATGGATCTTCTGCAGCGGGGTGACGATCAGAAGCTGCAGGCCGAGCCTGCGGAACAGTTCAAGCGCGAACCTGGTCGACTCATCGGAGCCCCGGCCGAACGCCTCGTCGATAACCGCGAACCTGAACGTCCGTGACTTAGTAGCGCCCCATTCCAGCTTGAACTGGTAGGCGAGCGATGCGGCGAGAACCGTATAGGCGAGCTTCTCCTTCTGCCCACCCGATTTGCCGCCCGAATCCGCGTAGTGCTCGTACTCGGTGTCGTCCTCGCGGTAGCGCTCGGACGCCGCGAACGTGTACCAGTTCCTGACGTCGGTGACGAACTTTGTCCATTTGCGGTCCGGCTCGGTCATTCCCTGGCGGCCGCGGAACCGCTCGATGATCCGGCTGACCTGAAGGAACTTCTGCTCGGAGTACTGATCTGAGTCCTCGCCGGACACCGCGTCGTCGGTACAGGCACGCAGGTCCGCGCGGAAGTTATGGATCTCGACGACCGGGGAGTGCAGTGACTCCAGCCTGATGTAACGGCCTGGGTTGTAATCGACGTCGACGAGCGATGAGTTGATCGTGGCGATTCGTTCCTTGATCAGCTCGGCCTGCTTGTTCAGCCGGGACTGGAAGCCAGCGATGTCCCTGATCGTGTTCTGGTTCAGGTAGGTCTTGAACTGCTCCCTGAACCTGGGCAGGTCGTCGGCAGCGAGCCGCTCGCGCAGCTCACGGTAGCCGTCGGCAGAATCCACCGAGTCGTCGAGTTCGGTGGTCTGCACGGGGTACTGCCGCCGGAACTCCCCCATCGCGGCGACGATCTTGTTCGACAACCGGGTCAGCCGGTCGCCCCGCTTCTCAGCGAGCGCGGTGATCTCGGTACCGGCCGCCGCCTCAGCCCGGTCACAGGCCATGGCGGCCGTCGGCTGGGATTGTCCCGCCTTGGCCAGCAGCTCCTCGATCGCGCTGAAGCGCGGCGTGGCCGACGCGCACGCGACCTCCGCCAGGATCTCGCGCGCCTGGCGTGATACGGCACCGGCCGCCTGCTGCCGTTCCTTGAGCCCGCCGATAAGGTCACCGACCTCGCCCCGGCGGCCTTCGGCGTCGTTGATTTTTTTCTTAATGTTGCCTAGTTCGCTGTTCAGCCGAGCCAGTTCGACTGAGGTTGCCTCAAGCTGGTGCTGCTCAGCCCTGAGCTGCTCGGCGCGGTTGACAGTGGACTGCCAGTCGATGTCAGCGAACTGCTGAGTCTGGTCGAGGCCAGCGAGCGTCTGTCCGCGTTCGATCGCGGCATTGTGCGCCTTCCTGTGCCGGTCCTGGTCGGCGGCGACCGCGTTGACGCGGGCATTCAACTCAGCCGCCCGGCTCAGCAGCGCGTCGAGCTTTCGCTGGTTGGACCAGCCGAGCACGTATCGGCTGCGGTCCTCGATCCGGAACCTGTCGTCCTTTTCGTGCCGCCCTCCCCCGCCCTTGACCTGGCCAGCCTTGGTGATCGCCCTCGGCACCCGGCGGAACTCCGCCATGGTCTCCACGCACTCGTGATCAGCGCGGCGGCCGAGTTCGTGCTCAAGCCACCAGGCGAACGGCGTGTCCTTGATCACCAGCTTGGCGGCGAGCGCGTTCGGCCCGTAGTCGGCCAGCCTTTGCCGAGCGCGGGACGGCTCGGGCACGCGGTAGTAAACGACGCGATCCTTCAGATGGTGGCCGTCGATCCAATCAGAGACGGCGGCATAGTGCCCATCCGGAACGAGAACGGAGAGCGCGAATCCGTGCAGCAGCCGTTCCGCGGCGCCTTCCCAGTCGGCCTCGTCGTCGCGCACCGCGATCAGTTCTCCGGCGAAGGGCAGCGTGCCCTCGTCAATCCGCAACTCGTGGCACAGCCAGGCACGCAGCTCAAGTTGCTTCTTCGGGATGCTGGTCTTGCGTTCGGCCAGGCTGCGAAGTTCGGCGTTGATCTCGGCGGCATCATCGCCCAGCTCTTTCGCGCGCACGCCGGCGTCTGTCAGCGCGTTCTGGTGCTCGGCGAGGTCCTGCTTCGCGGCGTCGCGAGCGGTGGTGATCTGGCCACGCCTGACGGCGAACTGTTCGGCGGTCTCCACCGGATCCAAGCCCGCCGAAGTCAGCAGGCCAGCGAACCGCTCCGCCTTGCGCATACGGTCTTCGCACGCCCGGTCACAGTCCTCAAGCTGGCGTTTTATCTCGGTAAGCCGGTTGCCGCCGTGGCCGGCCAGCTCGACCCGCAGGTTGGTTTCGCGTTCGCGCAGGCTGGCGAGTTCTTCTTCGAGTTCTGCGCGCCTGGCATCAAGCCGCGCTCGTTCGGTGGAGGCGGTCGCGAGTTCCGCGTCGGACAACTCCGCCTTGAGGCTGGCGAAGTAGTACCTCAGCGCTGCCCGCTTGGCGTCAAGCTCGGCGATCTCCGCCCGGACGCCGTCGTGCTTGTCGCAGTCATCGAGCAGCGGGATGAGAGCCGCGAGCTGCGCCTCGGCTCGCCGTACAGCCTCGTGCGCCTTGGTGAGGTCCTCGAAGTGGGCGATGATATCGGCGACCGCCCGGGCGGAATCGAACGGCTCGAGCATGTGATCGCGGACGAAGTCGGTGAGGTTGCCCACCGATTTCATGGAAACCGTCTGGTGGAACAGTTCCATCGCCTGCTCGGACTCGATTCCCAGCCGACGGCGGAAATCAGTACCGTAATCAGGGAACGTGTCGTGGACCAGGACGCCAGGCGCGGCACGCAGCCGTTTGCGCAGAGATGAGATGTCGGAACCGAAGTCCTTGAAATCACCCGTCACCGACAACGGCCGGTCGGCCGTGACGTAGAACCGGTCCGGCTGGCCAGACGTATCGCCCGAGCGCAGGTGAAAGACCTGGGCAAGGCTGACGGTCGCGTCGTAGTCGGCATTGCTGAAGACGCCGAGTATCACGCTGTAGTCGGAACCATCTCGTAGCGCCACCGGCTTGGTGGCGCCGGTCATCTCGTTGCGTTCTGTCTTGTAGTAGCCGAGGACGTACGAGCGCAGGCTCCGCTCACGGGTGTCGGCCCCAGCGGCCTTGTTGTAAGAGATGCGCTGAGCCGGAAGCAGCAGCGTGGTGACCGCGTCGACGAGCGTAGACTTCCCCGAGCCGATGTCGCCGGTGACCAGCGTGTTCTGCCCGTCCAGGCCGAGCGACCAGACACGACCGCCGAACGTGCCCCAGTTATAGAGCTCCAGACGGGTCAGGCGGAAGCCGGTCATTCCTGGTCGTCCCCCTCAAGCAGCGCGGCGTATTCAGCGAGCTTCGCATCGAAGTCGGCGAGCCATTGACCGTCGACGAATGCCTTCAGGATGCGTCGCACTTCGTACGCCTGCTCGGCGTTCTTGGCCGGCCGCAAGAAGCCGAGTTCGACAATCTTATTGATGTGCGTGTCGATCTGATCAGTGAGCCTGGCATCGTTGCTTGTCGCTGGCAGGAACACCCGCACCATTTCGATAATTTGCTCGCGGGTCAGCATAAGCCGCGTGCCGCCACCTTGAGCGTCGAATTCGGCTAGCTTCTTGCGCAGCAGCGCGAGCACCAGACTGACGTGAAAGGAAAGCGGGCGACGGGGAACCAGCCTGGGCAGGGAATCTGGATCCTGCGGGTCGGCGGCCCGCTGGCGGAGAAACGCGTAGCCCTCAGCCTCGTCGATGATGACCTGCAGGCCGAGCACGTCGACGAAGTCCTGTGCCTGCGGTCGCAACTCGGACAGGCTGCGCCAGGCGCGATCGTGGGTATCGCGGTAGACCACGCCCTTCATCAGCGCAGTGACGGCGAGCGACAGATCCGGTTCCGCGGTCATCCGCTCCTCCTCGCATAGGTGATACGCGGCAGCGTCGCGGTACGCTCCCGCCCGTCAGCGTCTGACCAGGTGATTCGCTCGCGGTGATCTTCGTCGTAGACGATCGCGAACGCATCGTCCCGCAGGGCCAGGTAGGTGACAAGTTCCGCGACGCCTTGCCGCAGCGGATACCGGGCAACCAGCTCGGCAAGTCCGATCCTCAGCTGACCGCGCAACACCTGGCGGATGCCGCCGCGCAGCCGCTCCGGATCTACATAGACCTGTTCGAAAAGGACGGATGGATCGGTTTCCTCATCCGCATCCTCGACGTTGTCGCTGGTGATGCGGACCTTCTTCACCGGCGCGTACAGCGGGCGTTCCATTGGCAGCCGGATCGCCGGCGCTGGCGCGTCGATTTCCATGGCGACGGGAACGTTCTTGGTTTCACGTAGCTGAATCGCGCGGGATTCGATCTGGCGCAGAATGTCGATCACCCGCCGGTTCTCAAACCACACCTGGTCGTCCAGGAAGCGCCTGAGTTGCTCAGAAAGCTGGCGCACAGTCGCCTGGGTGCGTTCGGCGGCGTCTAGCCAGTCGTAGTGAATAAGCCGGAGCCGGGCGTCGCTCTCGGCGATCGCGGCCAGCGAGTGAACGCGATCGAGCAGCTCGGACAGCTCCTCCTGGCGGGCTTGGGACAGCAGGAAGCCGTAGAACGCCTGGAAGGACCGGCCTTGGTCAGAGCCGGCGATCGACTCCCTGCTGCCAAGCACGTCGTCAAGCAGCTCGCCCTTCCCGCCGTGCCAGCCGGCGATCTTCTCCCTGAGCTGCCGGTCGAGCTTGCGAAAATTCTCCTCTACCTCGCGAAAATCAGCGAGCAGCTCGCGTGCGGTGCCGGCGAATTGCTGGTAGCGGTCGCGCACCCCGGTCTGGTCGAGCATCGGCATGTCGCCCGCATGCACCCGGGCTATCTGCTCATCGATCTGCTGCCGCTGACGGTGCAGCTCAGCGAGCCGCTCGCTCGGATCGGTTTCGGTGCCGAAGACGATTTGCCGGAGCAATTCGAAAATCACATTCAGCCGCGACTCAGTGCCGACGAACTCCCGCTCGCGCAAGCTCTGGACCCATTGCAAAGCCTTCTCGACGGCGGGAGTGGCGTCAAAATGGGGCTCGTCTGTACCGTCGGGATAGTATTTGCGGAGCCAGCCGACCTCTGGCGCGGCCCAATCGTCGAGGTAGGCCTTCGCTGGCTTGGGATACCTCTTGCCTCGTTCGCCCTTTCGCTGGTTGAGTGCGTAAAGCTCGTCGTCGAGGCGACTTGCCAAATCGGTCGCGGAGATCGACCTGACGTTCTCGGCGACGAACACCCGGTGCAGGAAGCTCAGCACAAGCGGCGCGTTATCGGCGCGCAGCAACCGCCATGCAGGGCTGTTATCGCGCAGCCACTCAATCTCGTCCCAGCTTGGCACGACCGCCATCGTAGGGCGGCCGTGTGACATTTTCTCGCGCCAGCGCCACTCTTAGGCTTGGGGACCGGACGGCTAGCGGTCAGAACGGGGCGGCCAGGGGCGGCGAAAGTGGCGTCGGACAGACCGGCCGGGTCGGCTAGCGGGTCGCCTGGATGCTTGTCCCACTAGCCAAGCTGCAGGGAGTTCTCCACCACCATCCGGCATCGCTCGTACCTGCACCGCATGAAGCGCGCCAGTGCACCATCTACGCCGTCGACATCGGCATCGGAGCCGAGCACGTCCCCGAGCACCACGGCCTCTTCGATGGCGATCCCGGCTCCCATCGCCAGTTGCGGCGTCGCCGTGTGCGCCGCGTCGCCAATCAGCAAGACCCGTCCCCGGTACCAGGGCTCGCGCACAAGCAGCGCGTGCAACGTGTCCGATGAGTCATCACTCGGATCAGCAAGGGGCGAGGGAGCCCTTCCCGATGCCGCGAGACGGCCTGTGCGTCTAGTAGCTGACCCGGCCTGAGTGGTAGCCGGGCAGGAACCGGGAGCGTTCAGGACGGACGCAGTCGGCTTCATCCCATTCGG
>DATNEK010000179.1:0-30315 GCA_035553055.1 Streptosporangiaceae bacterium
ACGCGACTCGTCGCCTACTAGCCTGCTTGACCGGCCAAGATCGACGCCCAACTGGTGCGCGGCATGCCCAAGCGCCGCCCTGGCGCCACCGCTGACGTCGTCGTTCACCGCCTGAGCCAGCAATCTCGCGGCGAGTTCATACTCCCGCGGCGGAATGCTGACCGAGAACTCGCGACCCGATATGGCATAGAGCTTCGCCGGTCGGCCTGCGCCGGGCCCGCGCCGGCCCGTCGGCCGCTGGTAGCTTGCCGTGAGCAGCCCGAGGTCGACGAGCTTATCCAGGTGATACGCGGCGAGCGGTCGGCCGATGCCTACCGCGGCGGCGGCCTCGTCCCTGCCTACTGCTTCATCCCGCCCGGACACGTACACGTAGAGGCGGCGGCGTACCGGGTCATCAAGGCCACCTACCGCCGCGATGCCCGACTCCTGATCTCCAAGCCCCTGTCGCATACCCGTACTCTAACACTAAAATTTCTTAGTTAAAGATCGTGACGGCACTCGCGCCCCCGGAACCTCAGTCGCGGCAGAACATGCCGACAACGTCAGCGACCGATTGGTCAGTCGCCAGGCGGAACCCTTCCCCCGCCCACAGGCTCATCCGATGCACGTCGCCCGCCTTGGCGGCAGCGGCACGCAGCGGCCTGGTCGCACTGTTGATCTCCGGGTACGCGGCAGGCGCGTCCTGATGCGCCCGCATGAAGTCGTTGAGCAGGCCGCGGGCTGGCCGGCCGCTGAATGCGCGAGTAACCGCCGTCCGATCGAAAGTCGAGGCGGTAAGCGCGGCTTTGTGGGCCGGGTGCGCACCGCTTTCCGGGCACCGCAAGAACGCCGTTCCGCATTGCGCCGCCACGGCACCCGCCGCGACCGCGCCATCCACGGCGTCCGCTGACATGATCCCCCCGGCCGCTACAAGAGGCAGGCTAGTAACCGCCCTGACGGCTGAGGTCAGATCGAGTACGCCAAGTCCCTCCCCGTCAGCGCTCGCGTCGTTGCGATGCGAACCACGGTGCGCGCCAGCCTCAGTTCCCTGCACGACCAGGCAGTCGGCGCCCGCCGCCACGGCGACGCCGGCCTCGTCAGGGCCGGTGACCGTCACCCAGACGCTGCTGCCGGCAGCGTGCAGGCCCGCGACGACGCCAGGGTCCGGGACGCCGAACGTGAAGCTGACCACCGGGACCGGGCGGGCGATCAGATCGGCGATCTTGGCGGCCCAGTCATCGTCGTTCCAGATCGGCGCGCCGACCTCGATGCCAAGCTGACGGCCCTCAGCCGTGAGGCTGTCGACGTATCTGGCCACCGCCGCGGTATCGGCCGTCGGCGGACCTGGCACGAATACATTGACGCCGAAGGGCTCAGCCATCGCGGCCCCTACGGCATCGATGTCGCCGCGCAGCGCCTGCGCCGTCTTGTAGCCGCCAGCAAGGAAGCCAAGCGCGCCGGCCCTGCCTGCGGCCACTACCAGGGCCGGCGTCGACGGCCCACCAGCCATTGGGGCGACGACCACGGGACGCTCAGCAAGCTGGCCAAGCACACGGCCACTGGAAGTTGCCACGCTACGCAGCAACCAAGCTAGCGCCACCGCTCTTCCCGCTGGACCCAACGCTTTCCGTTTGTCGTCAGACCCCAGCTGAGTGTGGTGCCGCTGCCGGTGCCGATGCCGATGCCGGGGGTGCCGCGGGTGCGGGCAGCGGCTGGCTCCGGCACCAGGCGTTGGGCAGGTGGCCTGGCGGTTGGCTGCTGCAGGGTGCGATGGGTTGCCGAATTCATCGCGCCTGGCCGGTCAGACGCTGCGATGGATGCCGGAATCCACACCCGATTTCCCTGATGAAACCCCGTATCCATCGCACTCCTGGGCGGGGCGCGGTGCGATGGGTTGCCGGATCCATCGCACCCCTCGTCGGGGCGCGGTGCGATGGGTTGCCGGATCCATCGCACCAGGAAGGGCGTCGGAGGCTGTGCACCTGCGCCAAACCCCGCTAAAGTCCAGCACCATGCACCCGTCCGACGCCGGACTATTCAACGCCACCACATTGGCCGACCAGGGATTGGGCGAGACGGGGTTGTCCGAAACTGGGTTGAGCGGGACTGGGTTGAGCGGGACCGGGTTAAACGATGCCGCCGATTTCGAGCGCGCCTTGCGGCCGCTTGGCTCGCCTGAGCGGGCTGCCAGCGAAAGGGCGTACCTGAAAAGCGACCTCGAGTTCGCCGGAGTATCCGTACCCGCCATGCGTGCGGCAGTGGCGTCGTGGTGCAAGGAAAGGGCGGGACTTCGCCGCGACCAGCTCACCGCTATGGTCGGGGCACTTTGGCTCAGCCCGCTCTATGAGTCCAGGCAGTCGGCCGTGATCCTGCTCGAACGCAACGCCAAGCTGCTCACCGCCGACGACGTGCCGCTGATCGAGCACATGCTCAGAACCTCAAGGACCTGGGCGCTCGTCGACGGCCTCGCGGCCAACGTGGCAGGAGATCTGGCGGAGCGCTTCGCTGTGGTGGCGGCTACGCTCGACCGGTGGGCCGACGACCCCGACTTCTGGATGCGCCGTTCGGCCATGCTCGCGCTGCTCAGGCCGCTACGCCGGGGTGAGGGCGACTTCGACCGGTTTGCTAGGTATGCCGACGCCATGCTTGAGGATAAGGAATTCTTTATACGCAAGGCGATCGGCTGGGTGCTGCGCGAAGTGGCCAAGCGGCGACCCGAGCTTGTCGCTTCCTGGCTCGGGCCCCGCGTGCACCGGGCCTCAGGAGTCACCGTGCGCGAGGCCATCAAGCCGCTGCCGCCACAGGTGCGCGACATGATGCTGGCCGGCTATCTAGCCAAGCGCCCGGTCAGCGGCGACGACTCATGATCAGGGCGCGCTCGCTGGCGCCGCGCAATCCGGGCGTCCAAGCATGGACGGACCTGCTGGAGAACCACATGCGGCTTGCTGCCAGGCTGCAGGAGGCATTCGCGGCGTTCCTTGACCACACCGACGCCAAGATCGGCCGGTTCGTCGCTGCGCTTGAGCACCTCGGCCAGCTTGACAACACGCTGATCATGCTGCTGTCCGACAACGGCGCGAGCCAGGAGGGCGGGCAGTTCGGCGTGATGCACGAACGGAAGTACTTCAATTTCGTACTGCCGCTCGACGACCGGACAATCGAGCTGATCGGCGCCCGGGAGCGGGCCGAAGCGGCGCAGGTCGTCCGAGGGCTGGCCGGACTTGCCGGTGCACGCTCTGCCGACTACACACCGCACCCGAGCGGCAGGCACTACGTATACCGGCCACCTATGTCTCCGATGTCATCTCAGGCGGGCGCGCGTATAAACGGCCGAAGCTGGGACCTCGACGCGACGATCGAGCGGCCAGCGGGCGCGAACGGCGTGCTCTAGATGCGAACGGCGTGCTCTATGCGAGCGGTAACCAGAATTCCGGACTTAGCGTTTTCATACAGAACGACCGGCTTGTCTTCGATTACAACTGCTTTGGCGAGCACCACGTGGCCGAGTCAGACATCGACGTCCCGGTCGGCGAATCGGTGGTCGGCGTACGGTTCCGAGGCTCGGCCGGCCGCGGCGGCCACGCCGCTCTTGTCATCGACGGGGCGAAATGCGGAAGCGTCGACATCCCATTCGTCATGCTCAAACTCTCCAGCATCGGACCGAGCGTCGCTTCGACCACACGGTTCACCGGTCAGCCCGCGATATGCCAGTCCGTTCGCATTCGAAGGGATATTGGACCGGGTCGATATCCAGATCGTCACACCGCTGCCGTCGGCGGATGATGACCCAGTTGCCGCGACGAACGCCAGGCAATGGATGTCGCGCCAGTAGCCTTTGTTACCGAAATAAATCCCACGCCGTGGTGCAACGATTGGACCCGCGATACCGTCTGTGTCAATGACAAGACGCGTCGGCTCGCTTGGTCGTGGTGCCTGGCTGACGTCACGAAATACCCGGCTGCGCCAAGGCCAGCCTGGTCAGAAGGAGATCGCGTGCTTCATCACCTGCCCAGGCGCTGGCCCAAGCCAGGCCCGCGTGCTCTAGCCATCGCGGCCATGGCCTTGGTGTCGGCCGCGGTTCTGCCGGCCATGACCATCACCGCCGCGGCATCCCCCACGCCAGCGACCACCACCGTTGCCAAGCTCAGCCCCGACGCGGGATCTCGCCAGGTGCTGATGCTCAACGGTGACCGGCTACTCGTCAGGCCCGCCAGGGACGGAGCGCTGACGACGCTGCTCCCCGCGCGGTTCGGCAAGGCCGTGCTCACGCTGCACATAGCCAGGACCATTTACCACATCCCGGTCGACGCTCTGCCTTATATCGGCCACGGCCTCGATCCGAGCCTGTTTAACCTGGCGTCGCTCGAGCGGGCCGAGTCGGCAGGCAGGCTGCCGGTGCAGGTGAGCTTCGCCGGCGCCCAGCGCCCGCTTCCTGGAATCAAGATCACCAGCCGCGACGGCCGGACCGCTGCGGGATACCTGACCACCTCGTCGGCCAAGGTCTTCGGCGCCGCGCTTTACCGGCAGTTCATCGTCGACCACGCCACCGCCGGCTACGCCAACTCGCCGCTCTTCGCCGGCGTGCACATCACGCTGGCCGGCGCCCAGGCGGCCGTGCCGCTGCGGCCGTCCTTCCCGATGCACACACTCACCGTCACCGCCGTCAACGAGTTCAACAGGCCGGACGACGGCGATGTCGTCCTCGTCATTAACGCCGACAACCCGAACAAGTTCGGCGACCCGATCGAGACCGGCAATATTTTCTTCCGGGGCGTCGCCAAGTACAGCGTGCCGTCCGGCCATTACTGGGCGATCACGGACTTCATCGCGGGGCTCAAGAACGGCAGCCTGTCGCAGCGGCTTGTTGTGCTGCCGCAGTTCACCGTCAAGAACAGCACCAAGGTCAGCCTGTCCGCACACGCCGCGAGCAGCGAGATCTCGGTGAAGACGCCCCGGGCTTCCACCGGTCTGACCGATACCTGGACGGTGGTACGGACAAGCCCGCACGGCCTCATGGCTACCATAGCCACCTCGTCGTTCGGGCCCGTGTTCATCAGCCCGACCACGAAGAAGCCCTCGGTCGGCACGATCCAGTCCTTCACCGGGGCGCAGCTGATCTCGCCGTCGTCGGCCAAGGGCACGCCGTACGTCTACAACCTCGCTTTCGCTGGACCGGTCGGCACGATACCTGCCCAGCATTTCATCGTGACGCCAGGCAGCCTGGCCACCGTGCACGAGCGCTACTTCGTCAGCTCGCCGACGTCCGGCTCCTGGTCCACCTCGGGCGGTTTTCTGCCGCAACTCGGCGTGATAGGCATCGGCATCTTCACCCCCGAGATATCCATGCCAGGGCTGCAGACCCAGTACATGACCGGCGGCCGATCGATCGTGTGGGCTAGCTCGTTTTTCGCGGACAACGGCGCAGCGCAGCAGGATGCGATACGCACGCTGCTCCCCGGTCAGCAGCTGACTGAGAACTGGAATCAGTACCCACTGCACCCGCAGCCATTCGCGCAGCTACTGACCGGAAAGCTCGCGACGATCTTCAGCCAGGTGCCATCCGCGTTCAGGACCGGCAATGTCCTATTCCTGGCGCCGGCGCCGGTAAGCGACAACCAGGTCGGCCACATCGGGCTGGCCGGGTTCACCAGCAGCTTCAGCGCGCAGCGGAATGGCCACCAGATCGCGGGAGGCGGTTTCCAGGGTCTGGTTACGCTCAATGCCGGCGCGAAGCCGTCCGTGATCCGATTCGCCCTGCACGTGCAGCAGCTGAACCCGCTTTCTGTGCTGTCTCCTGCCACCAGCACGACCTGGACTATCCACACCAGCCCGCAACCGAATGCCGTAATCCCGTCGTCATGGGTCTGCTTCACTCCCGACGGCAACGTGACCAGCCACTGCGCGATCGCGCCCATGCTCACGCTGAACTACCAGGTGAACGGGCTCGGGCTGGGCGGAGTCGCTCCGGCGGGCCAGCAGAAGATCGCGGTCACCGTAGGCCACATCCAGCTGGCGGCGGAGGCGGCAATCACCCACGCGGACGCTCAGGTGTCCTACGACAACGGCCGGTTCTGGCACCCGGCGACGCTCGCGGCAGTCGGCAACGGCAAGTACCTGATGTCGTTCAGCCCTCCGGCCGGCGTGGATGTGACGCTCAGGTTCACGGCCAGCGACGCCGCCGCCAACTCTGTTACCGAAACCATACTCAGCGCCTACAGCGTCGGCTCGTAGGCGAGAGCCTCCCGCGGATAAGGAAACAAATGAGATGAGCATCTCCGTAATTCGCCGCGCCGCTCTCGCGCTGGCCGGCGCGACACTGACCATCCCCGCGCTGTTCGCGGTCTGGCCAGCCACGGCTACCGCGAGCGGGCAGGCCAGCTCAGCCAGGCCAGTCCTGAGCGGAACCATAGGGATGCGGGCGGCGTGCCCGACGGCCAAGCCCGGATACGCGCGCTGCTTCACCTTGTACAGGCCGCAGACCAGCGTCAACCGCGCGATCGCTGCTGGCATCGGTGGACGTGCGTCCCGGCCGTTCGGCCTGACCCCCAAGCAGATCGAGGCGGCCTACCGGCTGCCGATCAACCGGAACTCACATCAGACCGTCGCTGTCTCGATCGCCTTCGACACACCGCGACTGTCCAAATATCTAGCGCACTACCGAAGCTTCTACGGGCTGCCTCCCTGCACGGTGGCGACTGGCTGTTTCCGCAAGGTGAACCAGCACGGCAAGGCATCGCCGCTGCCGCCATCCGGCGTGGGATCAGGCTGGGATCTCGAGGCGACGCTGGACGTGTCGATGATCTCGGTCGCCTGTCCGCACTGCAAGATCATCGTGGCGGAGGCGCTCAACCCAACCTTCTTCGACCTGGCACGCAGCGAGGACGCTGCCGCCAGGCTCGGCGCAGAGGTCATCAGCAACAGCTACGGCGGGCGGGAAAACGGCCTGTCTCTGCAGTTCTCCAAGGCCTATCACCACCCAAAGCACACGATCGTCGTCTCGGCTGGTGACTTCGGCTACACGGCGGCGAATTTCCCTGCCGATCTCAGCACGGTCACGGCCGCTGGCGGCACAGAATTGTTCCGCGCGCACACCAAGCGCGGTTGGTCTGAGCGCGCCTGGTTCGCCGGCGGCAGCGGCTGCTCTGCCTACATCAGCAAGCCGGCCTGGCAGCACGATGCCCACTGCCCAGGCCGAACCGTCGCCGACGTTTCAGCGGTCGCGACGAACATCCCGATCTACAACAAGGACTACGGCGGCTGGGTCACAGTAGAAGGAACCAGCGTGTCGGCACCGCTGCTCGCCGGGATTTACGGCTTGGCCGGCAACGCGACGAACCTTCCGCTCGGCTACGTCTACAGCCATCGCAAAGGATTCTTCGACATCACTCGCGGCAACAACTCCCTGTTCGTTTCGGCGAAGCAGGCGTGCGGAGACGACTATCTGTGCGTCGCGAGGAAGGGCTATGACGCGCCAACCGGGCTCGGCAGCCCCGACGGCATCGGCGCGTTCTGACGCTTTAGGCAGAAAGCAGGTCGTGACGCAGTCCTGGCCACGCCAGGACTGCGTCACCGCTAGAAGGCCGACGAAGCCCTCTGTGCGGCGCGCCAACGCTGGATAGGATTTCACCACCACAGTGCCGTTCGCGACGTTCGGTAAGACGAGACCGGCGCCAGATCTCGGCAACTCGTGGCGACGTCGCATAGTATGAATGGTCAAGTAGCGTGACAATGTCGGTATGGCCTGGCCCCGTGCGCGCGCATGCGTCGTCCCGACCGTCACCGGATCGGGCCATAGCAACTGCGGAGGCTTGCTCAATGTGCCAGCTGGGCGGCAGCAAATGACGTGCCCAGCCTGCCACGCCGCAGCGGCGGACAATGCACGATTCTGCGCCATGTGCGGCTCGCCTATTAACGCGTCAGGCGGCAGGCGGGAAGCCAGGAAAAACGTCGCGATCTTGTTCATGGACCTGGTTGGGTCGACGGCGCTGGCCGAAATGCTCGACCCGGAGTCATGGCGGCAGATTATCGATCGGTACTTCGACGCCGCAAAGTCAGCCATCGTCGCGCATGGCGGGGCGGTGGAAAAGTTCATCGGCGACGCGGTGATGGCCGTCTTCGGAGCTACGATCAGCCACGAGGACGATGCTCTTCGCGCGGTGCGGGCCGCCATGGAAGCCGTCGCCAAAGTGGGCGAGCTGAACGTCGGCCTCATCGCCTCGCACAAGGTGAAGCTCGAAGTCAGATGCGGAATCTGCTCGGGCGAGGTCATCGCCATCACCGAGCCAACCGGTGACTTCCGCGTCATCGGCGACCCGGTGAACACAGCAGCCAGGCTGCAGACCGCAGCGGAGCCCGGCCAGATCCTCATCGACGCCGCCAGCGCCGGCATGGTCAGAGCCGTGATCGGCTTGGACCCTGTGCGACCGCTAGAGCTGAAGGGCAAGGCCCAGCCGGTGCCAGCCTGGCTGGTGACCGGCATCGAGCTGCCTGCCGATGCCACTGTTGGCCCGGCACCGACACCCCTTATCGGCCGACAGCACGAACTCGAACAGCTGCGCTCGGCGTACCGGCAGGTGACGAAGAACAACCAGGTGGGCACGGTGACCGTGCTCGGCATGCCGGGGATAGGAAAGTCCAGGCTGGTTCGTGACTTCGTCGAGAGTTTCGATCCTGGCAAGGTGACCGTGCTGACCGGCCGGTGCTCGGCCTACGGTCGCGGCATCACGTACAAACCGCTCGCCGACATGCTCAGGGCCTGGCCTGGAGGCTGGACCAATCAGGCGGCCCGGTTGGAGTCTGGCGGTCAGGAGGCACGCCGGGCGGCCGATTGCCTGTCTGGCATCGTGCTTGACAACAACGAGTCGACCGCCGAGCTCGCTGGCGTGGAAGAGATCTCGTGGGCGGTTCGGTACCTGCTCGCTCAGCTCGGCAAGACGAACCCCGTGATCATGGTGTGGGAAGATCTGCACTGGGCCGAGTCGACCCTGCTCGACATGATCGAAGGCATGGTGAGCTGGCTGACCAACGTTCCCGTGCTGCTGATCTGCGTGTCGCGGCCGGAATTGCTTGAAGCCAGGCCGACCTGGGGCCACGGCGCGGCGTCCGCGCCAGCGCTCGCGCTTGAGATCAAGCCGCTCAGCTACGAGCAGAGCGCCGAGCTCGTCGCCGAGATCGCAATGCACGAGGAAGTTTACGCCCACCAGCAGGACCTGATCTGCGAGCAGGTGGCGCGCGAGTGCGAGGGCAACCCGCTGTTCGCCGAGCTGATGCTCGACGTGGTCGCCGAGACGGCGTCGAGCGTCAAGCTTCCGCCGCCGATCTCGGCCGTGCTGACCGCCAGGCTCGATCAGCTACCGCACGACGAGCGGCAGCTCCTAGAGATCGCATCAGTGATCGGCAGGGACTTTTCCTGGGCCGCGCTGCGCGCCATGCTCGCGGCGCACGACGTGGGCGACTCGCAGGCGCAGGAGATCGCCGCGCGGCTGGCCAGGCGCCGGCTCATCACCCGGGTCAGCTCGGATGGCTTCAGGTTCGACCACGTTCTGATGCGAGATACCGCCTACAAGCTGGCGCCGAAGTCCAGGAGAGAGCAGCTGCACCTCATGCTGGCCGAGCGGCTGGCGCTGCTCGTCGACGGCGACGGCAACGACTGCTCGCCCGATGATCCGGTCGCGCTCGCCTACCATGTCGAGACGGCGAATCTGCTGCGGCGCGAGCTAAGGCCCGGTGACGCCGAATTGCCAGGCCTAGCGGCCAGGGCGGCGGAGATCCTCATCGGGGAGGGCATGAAGGCCCTGCACAGGAACGACTTCCCCGGGGCGGCAGCTCTGCTCGACCGAGCACGCGGCCTGCTGCCGCCGACCGATGAGCGACAGCTCCGGCTGATGCTCTACATATCCGACTGCTGGTACCGGCTGTCCGAGCCTGAGCACGCCGTCGCCGCTCTCGACCCCGGCGCGGCCGCCGACAAGGCCCGCGGCGAATTGGTGTGCGCGATCGTCCGCAGCACCGTCGAGCTCTGCCAGGGCCTGGCCAGGCCGGAAGAGATCACGGCCCGGGCTGACCAGTTCGCGGCTCAGTTGCGCGGCCGCCAAGGCGACGACGTCACCTGGTGCAGATTCCACCAGCTACTCGGGCAGCTGCATTATTGCGGCGACCGCTTCGCCAAGTCTGTGGCCGAGTTCAAGCTCGCGCTCGACCGGGCCAGGGCTATGGGCGATAGCTACGAAGAAGACAAGATGCTCGGGGCGATATGCGAGCTGGCACAGTGGTCGCCGACGACGGTGACCGCGGGCCTGAAACTGTGCGCGGAGATGTCGGAGCGGTTCGCGACCAACGGCGCCGTGCTCGTGCCTGTCCTGCTGACCCAGGCGCGCCTGGCCGGGCTCGGTGGCGACCTGAACGGGGCCAGGGCAGCGCTTGCTGAGGCGAAGGCACACCTGAGCGACCTGCACCTGGACATCGCCGACGCGGTCGTGCTTGGCGTTACCGCGCTGGTCGACGCGCTGGCCGGCGAGCACAGGACCGCGGAGATGAGCTATCGCCGATGCCAGGGCTTGCATCTTGAGCTCGGCAGGCCGCGTGACGCAGCGGCATATGAAGCCTACGCGGCGCGCGAGCTATTCGAGCAGGGCAAGGTTCACGAGGCCGGAATAGCGCTCGGCAGGCTCGCCGAGAAGTCTCACGTGATGGACCTGCGGACGAAGGTCGTGGCCGACGCGCTCGGCGCCCGGATCTCGGCCGCGTCAGGGCGGGCGGCTCAGGTGGTCGACTTCGCGGCGAGCACGGCCGAGCTGAGCGAGCAGACCGACGACCTTTGCCTGCAGGGCAACTCGTACTCCGACCTCGCCATCGTCGCCGCGCAGGCAGGCCAGCAGGCCCAAGCGGCGCATGCCGCGGCGACGGCGCTCGACCGGTACCTGGCCAAAGGCGCGACGAGGCTGGCTGTGCGCGCCGAACGACTGCTAGCGATCCTGGGCGATAGGCAACCGCCCGAGCGGAGCAGGCATTGACCTCGGAACCCCAAGCGAGCGGGGATCCTGAGCAATATCCATGGCGCCGGCCTCCGCGGCATCACTTTCCTGGCATCCCCGCGTGGGGAGCGCCGACCGCTACGCTGCGCGAAGAGAAGTTCGACGTCAGTCCCATCGGCAACGTCACGCCCGAGTGGGCTTGGGGCGGATCGGACGGTTCCGGCGTCAAGGTGGCCGTTCTCGACAGCGGCGTCGACGGCTCTCATCCGATGGTGAAGCGGCTTGACCGGTCCGTCGGCGTCGTACCCGGCGACGACGATGAGTTCACGGTCGTCGACTGCGAGCCAACCGACGCCGCCGGCCACGGTACCGCCTGCGCCGGCCTGATCAGCTCTATCGCTCCCGAGGCCGCGCTGACGTCGGTCCGGGTGCTTACCAACGGCAAGCACGGCACCGGCGCCGGCCTCATCTCGGGTCTGCGCTGGGCCATCGACGAAGGCTTCGACGTCATCAACATGAGCCTGTCGACAGGCAAGCCGCAATTCTGCCTTGCGCTGCACGAACTGGCCGATCGGGCGTACTTCCGCCGCTGCGTGATAGTAGCGTCGGCGCACAACATGCCGGTCCGCAGCTACCCTTGGCCCTTTGCTTCGGTTATCTCCGTAGCCAGCCACGACGAAGATGACCCCGCTGTCTACTACTACAACCCGTCGCCACCGGTTGACTTCTTTGCCCGCGGCATGGGGGTCGAGGTTGCCTGGCCGGGCGGCGCCAAGATTCGCAGCACGGGAAACAGCTTCGCGGCGCCGCACATCACCGGCATCTGCGCGCGTATCCTCAGCAAGCATCCGATGCTTACTCCGTTCCAACTGAAATCCGTGCTCTACCTGGCTGCCAGCAATGTCTTCCAGCCGCAGGGAGGCGAACATGCCAGCCAGTAACGGGCCGATGTCCGGCTCGGCCGACGGCCGCACTGATGTCACCGAACGCAGCCTTCTTCAGGCGATCGTCGAGGTGGCTAGGAGCGTATTCGGCGCGGCGGCCGCCTCGGTGTTCCTGCTCGACGAACAGACCGGTGAGCTTGTCTTCGAGGCGGTCGCCGGCGAAGGCGAGGACGACCTCGTCGGTACCAGGTTCCCGAGCGGCACCGGCCTCGCCGGATGGGTCGTGATGAGCGGGCAGGCCTTGCTCGTCGACGATGTCGCGCGGAATCCGCAGTTCGCCAGGGATGCCGCCGAGTCGACTGGTTACGTTCCGCGCAGCATCATGGCCGCTCCGCTGATCAGGAACGGTGACTGCATCGGCGTGCTCGAAGTGCTTGATCGTGGCAGCAGACCGCGCGGTGACCTCTCTGATGTGGATCTCATCGGAATGCTGGCCACTGAAGTCGCGCTCGGTCTCGAGCTTGTACTCAGGCTGCGTCGGCTGACCGGCGGGCAGCAGCCATCGACAGCGGACGCCGGCGGCGATGAAGGCATGCTGCGCCGGATCGCCGCGCGGCTGCCCGCGGCCACGGAGCCGGTCGCCTCGACGGTAAGCCGACTGCTCGCCACCGCCGATGACCTGCTGGCCGGCGAGAGCGCCGCTTCCCGAGGTGGATCGCGCTGAGGACACCCTTCAGCTGGCAGCTTGCCGGGGACGGCTATGTGCTCGACCTCCGTGTCGAGCAATCCGGATCGGCTGCCGATGTCGCGAGCGCTGGCGAGCCCGATCCGGCTGTGCTGCTCGTTAGCCGGACCGGTGACAGAGAACTCGACGTTGTCGCGCGGCGGCTCAACGACGCCGGAGTATCGGTCGCCAGGTTGAATGCCGAATCTGCCGCCTCGGCCGGCCTGATTATGGACAACCGCCGCCGCCTGGTGAGGATCGATGGCCGGTGGATTAGCCCCACCGTAACCTGGCTCAGGCACTTCTCCCATCGGGCAATGCCGCAGGCCGGCAGCGCGCTGCGGCGGGCCTACGCCGCCGACTGCTGGCTGGCACTCGCCGATCAGCTTGAGGTGCTGTCCGCCGTCATGATCACCCATCGCGAGCCCGGCCAGCTCGCACAGCTCGCGACCGCGCAGCGCTGCGGCGTGGCGGTGCCGACGACCGTTGTCACCACCAATCCAGCGGAAGCGGCCGCGCTTGTTCAAAGTTCCAAGCTAGTCATTAAGGCGCTGCACAGGCACTTCGTCGAGGCCAGACCAGGACTGCTGCACGGTATCTTTCCCCAGATCATCGAGCCGAGGGACCTGCGCCGTCTCCCTGCGGGCCCGCCGGTCGTGGTGCAGGAGCACGTCGACCACGAAGCCGAGGTCCGCGTTTATCACGTGCACGGCCAGATCGCCGCCGCGTTCGAGATCACCAAGTCGGACCCGGCCGAGCCGTGGCTTCACTCAGAACGAGTGACAGCTCGACAGATCGAGCCTCCGGATGCCGTCGCCGCCGCGGCATCGGCAGTGGCGGCGGCGATGTCGATCGACTACGGCGCGCTGGATTTTCTGATGGCCGGCGGTGTCCCCGTTTTCCTCGAAATCAACCTAGCCGGGGACTGGCTGTGGCTGGAAACCAAGGTCAGGCGGACTCCGGTGACAGCGGCGGTGGCGGCGATGCTGCGCTCCAAGCACGAGCAGATCGCGGGCCAGGCAGAGGTGAGACTGACCGACGTAAGTCCTGTCGCGTTTTTGTCACGCCGCATCACGCGTACCGCTGTTGACAAGGACGAACGCTCGCTATAGGCATTAACGGCAGACCGCCGAGACAATCGCGCTGAGGCGCCGGTTGCGCCATCGAGTCGCGGGAAGTCGAACTAGAGGCCTTCTCATCAGCATCAGATGACTCTGAGTTAAAGCCCACACCCGCGCTTGGGCACCGGCCACCCCGGGTGGGATCGCCGGTGGAGCCGACGCGACCCGTTCAAAGGAGGCCAAGTATGGCGTTCGACGCACTGGCGGAACTGCGGGCGGCAGGAAATCCTGTCGACCAGCTCTCCGAGGCACAGCGGGAGGTGTTTGCCTCGCTGACCGAAGACGAAGTGAGGGTACTCAATTCGATCAAACGACGCCTTGACGCGATCAACGACGACGTCGACGTCACCGCGCACGACACGAAGATTCTCTGAGCGGCCGTGCGCACGTGACTAGCTGCTTATCGGCCGGTCGGGCCTCCATAGAAGACGCGCTCCATCACCGCTCTTGCGCGCCTGGCTGCCTTGCGCCAGTCCTGGACGAGCTGCTGTGATTCATCCACCGGGTAGCCGAGCAGCCTCGCCGTCGCGGCCAGATCGGGCTGCCCGGTCGGCAGCACGTCGGAGGCTCGGCCGGTGGCAAGCATGACCGCGTTCCTGATCTGGGTGGCCAGCGACCACGAGCGGCGCAGTGCCGCCGCGTCGGCCGCGTTGAGCAGACCGGCGTCCGTGGCTGCGGCCAGCGCGTCAAGCGTTCGCGTGGTGCGCAGCGCTGGCGACGCAGCCGCGTGACGCAACTGGAGCAGCTGAGCCACCCACTCGGTGTCGCTGAGTCCGCCTGGACCTAGCTTCACATGAAGTACGGGATCAAGGCCACGAGGCATGCGTTCTGCTTCTATCCGTGCCTTTATTCTCTTGATCTCGCGCATCGCCTGCTGGGCGATGCCACCGGCCGGATATCGGAACTCGTCGGCGAGCGCACTGAACTCCTGCGCCAGACCGGGGTCGCCCGCGATCGGCTCGGCGCGCAGCAGAGCCTGTATTTCCCACGGCACCGCCCACCTGTCGTAGTAGCCGCGGTACGCCGCGAGCGTTCTGACCAGCGGTCCCTGCTTGCCTTCTGGCCGCAGGTCGGCGTCGACCCGCAACGACGGATCAGGACCTGGCCTGGCCAGCACACGGCGCAGCCCGTCGGCGACCGCATGCGCGGCGCGAGCCGCCGCTTCTTCGCCGACTCCGGGCAACGGCCGGTAGACGAACAGCACGTCCGCATCGCTGCCGTAGCCCATCTCCCGGCCGCCGAACCTGCCCATCGCGACCACGCAGATCCTGGCCGGCAGGGGCCGGTCCGATCGCTCAACCTCCCGGCAGGCGACTTTGAGCGCCCCGGCGATGGTGACGGCCGTGACCGTGCTCAGCGCGGAGCCCACCTGTTCTTGGTCGGCCAGCCCGAGCACGTCGGCCGCCGCGGTGCGGAACAACTCGGCACGACGCAGCGCGAGCAGGCCAGCGACCGCATGATCGGCCTCGTCGTGCCTGCGCATCACCGCGTCAGCTTCGGCGTGAAGCTCCGCCGCCTGCCTCGGCTTGAGCAGATCATCGTCGGCGAGCATCGCGACCGCGGCGGGCGCGCGCATAAGCAGGTCGATCGGGTACCGCCCGGAGGCAAGCAGCCTGGCCATGCGCCACGCCACGTTGGTGTCGTCGCGAAGCAAGCGCAGGTACCACGGTGAATTGCCTAGTGCCTCGCTCAACTGCCGGAATGCCAGCAGGCCGGCGTCGGGCCTTGGTGCGTCAGCGAACCAGCCGAGCAACGCGGGCAGCAGGGCGCGCTGGATCGCGGCCTTCCTGGTGACGCCGGTGGTCAGCACCTCGATGTGCCTGAGCGCTCCGGCCGGATCGACGTAGCCGAGCGCCTCAAGGCGCTCGATGGCCGCGGTTGAGGTCAGCCTCATCACGTCGCCAGGAAGCCTGGCGACGGCGTCGAGAAGCGGACGGTAGAACAGCTTCTCGTGCAACCGCACCGCGACCGTCGCGTGCTGCCGCCACTGTGTAAGCAGGTCGTCGGCCGGATCTCCGGCCAGCCTGCCCGTGGTTAGGTACTCCGTCGTTCGCTGTACGGCCTGTGTTCCGAGGTAGGCAAGCGATCGCAAGGCTCGGCCTACCTGGCGGAGCACGACGGGATCGGTAGGAAGCGAGTGCGTTCGGCGTAGCTGACGTAGCTGCAGCAAGTGCTCGACCGCGCGGAGGAACCGGTACGCGTCACCAAGCCCGGCCGCGTCCTGTCGGCCCACGTATCCCTGCGCCGCGAGCGCGGCCAGCGCGGGCAGCGTCGCCGGATCGCGCAACGTCTCGTCGGCCCGGCCGTGCACGAGCTGGAGCAACTGGACGGCGAACTCGATGTCGCGAAGCCCGCCTGGGCCGAGCTTGAGCTCCCTGCTCGCGTCCTTCGCGGGGAGGCTGGCGATCACCCGGCGGCGCATCGCGCGGACGTCTTCGACGAAGTCGTCGCGGCCAGCTGCCTGCCACACCAGCGGCATGAGCGCTTCGATGTAGTGCTGGCCTAGTTCGGCGTCCCCGGCGATCGGTCTTGCCTTGAGCAGGGCCTGGAATTCCCAGGTCTTCGCCCACCGCTCATAGTAGGCACGATGGCTGGCGACGGTCCTGACCAGCGGGCCGATCCGGCCTTCTGGGCGAAGGTTCACATCGACGGGGAAAAGGGTGCCCTCGGCCGTCGCGTCGGAACAGACCCTGATCATCGCGCTTGCGAGCTGCGTGGCCGTGCGCAGCGCGGCCGTCTCGGCGGGCTTGACGGGATCGGCGGGATCGGCAGGCCGGGCGGGCTGGGCGGGCTCGGCGACGAAGATCACGTCAACGTCGCTTGCGTAGTTGAGCTCGCGCGCGCCGCACTTGCCCATCGCGATCACGGCGAGCCGGCACGGCGGCGCATCAGGCGGAAGCTGTGACCGCGCGATTGCCAGTGCCGTCCTGATCGCGGCGGCGGCTAGGTCGGCAAGCTCGGCGGCCACCTCTTCGAGTTTCATCGCGCCGGTCAAGTCCCTGGCCGCCAGCATGAGCAGCCTGCGCCGGTACGCGACCCGGAGCGCGTCGGCCGCGGTCCTGCCCACCGCGCAGGCACTTCTGGTCGCGCCCATGGCTGGAGTCGCGCCGACCGCCGGGGTTGCGATGGCGTCGGTTTCGCCGACAGCCGCAAGGAGTTCGGCGCTGAGCTCGTCGGCGGTCGGCCGTCGTGATGCGGCGTCGCCGGAGAGCAGCCGCCAGTCACCTCGGTGGCGGCGCAAGTGGTCGGCGAGAGCCTGGCTGATGCCGAGCACGGCGGTCAGCCCGGCGCGGAATTGGTCGTCCGACCGCAGGCTGGTCAGCAAGTCGGCGTCAGGTACGAGGGCGGCGAGGCCGGCTACCGCGCGATCAGGATCGGGCGCGGCCGCGAGCGCGGCAACGATGTCGGCGTCCGCGCCGACGACGTCGAGTCCCAGCTCGTCAGTCAGCAGGCGCTGGGCGCCCGCGGTGTCGGCGAACCCGAGCGCGGCCAGCCTCCCGGTCAGCGTCACCCCGCGCGGCATCGTCACCCAAGCACGTTAACGCGCCCAGCCCGCCACCCCGGCCAGCCGGCCCGCCTCGGAGGATGATGTAGCCTTTTCCGTCGAGGTAGGCTTTTCCGCGAATAGAACGGCAAACTCTACGTCGACGGAAAACTCTACGTCACGACTTTACGCCCTGCCACAATTAGCACACCAGTCACAGTTGATCTTGCTAGACGTTGCCGCTTCACGCGAAGAACCAGCCGCGCAGCTACACCAAATTTCGCAAAACTGGCAATTCATCAGCCCACGCCGCGCCAACCCCGCGATGGGTGTGGCAACCCATCAGGGAAACCGGGTGTGAAACCCCGGATCCATCGCGCCGCCCGGACACTGGACCTAGGCCTAGGCGGATTGCCGGACCCACCCCTGCTTCTGGCAGAGCGGACTGGCGGAGGTCGCTGATTTCTCAGGTCAGCAGCAGGACCGCGTAGGCGGCTAGCCAGTGCTCGACCATGTAGTGATCGCCTACCACATGCGGCAACGCGGCATCGGCGTGGATACGGGCGGCATCGTTGGCCGACTCGATGCGCGGGTCACCGGGCGGCAGGCTGTCGGCGATCCGGCGCCAGCACCAAGCGCGGCTGGCGTTGAGCCCGTGCAAGTGCGCGATCTGGCCGTCGGTCGAGTCTGAGACTGTGGCGGGGGTGAAGATGGACCTCGGCTCACCGGCCGCGATGTCCGGCAGGAAGCCGGTCAGCCACTCGGCGAACCGGTCGGCGGGCAGCAGCAGCGCCATGAGCTCAACCTCGGTAAGCGCCGCCGACAGGAAGTCAGAGCCTGACGGTTCCCACGCGGCTGGGTACGCCTTGTCCGCGCCGAACCATCGGCGGGCGGCCTCGGTGATCGCGTCGGCGAGTCTCGCGTCACCGGCCGCCGACCGGTCGAGCGCGTGCGGCAGCGCTCGCGAGAGGCTGAACGCGCTGTTCTGATGAACGCCATAGCGCGACGGGTACGTCGCCTTGGGCAGCCAGTCGATAAAGCAGCCGGTGATCGCGTCGGCCAGCGGCGCGAGCGCGGCCGACCAGCGCTGAGCCTCGGCGTCGCCGCTATCGGCCAGCGCGGCCACCTCGGCCGCGAGCGTGAGCACCCAGCCCCAGCCGTACGGCCGTTGCGTATAGCCGTCGGGCCCGGCGATGAACGCGGCCTCGAAGGCCAGCGCGTCCGGATTGAACTGCCGGCTAAGCGTCATCCTGACCTCGTCGGCCGGTACCAAGTCGGGCACCGCCCGCAGCAGCCTGACGAGCAGCCAGTGCATCTCGACGCAGGAGTGCCAGTCGTAACTGCCGTAGAACACCGGCGTGCGCTCGGCCGGCCGGTACGGGAAGTCACCGGGTGCGTTCATCGTGTAGTAGAAACCGGAAGGGAACTCCCTGCCGATGTTCTCGATGGCGATCCTGGCGTAGGCTGCCGCGTTCTTTGCGAGTATCTCGCTCCACTCCGACACCCAACCGACGTTAGCCGATCTTCGAGCCACCAGACCACAACGCCATTCTCCAGACAGGTCGGCTAGCTGGACTCGCGTTAGGGCGCTGGCTTGTGGGAGCCGCGCAGAAGGTGGTCTGCGATCTTCTCTATCTTGCCACTGGCCGCCTGGCCTTTGACCGGCTCAAAGGTCAGGTAGTAGACCCTCAGCATCACCGGGCAGTGCGCCACGCCGCCCGGCGAAGCCGGGAGCCCGTTGAGCACCCGCGTCAGCTTGTCGATGATCGCTCGCTGCCGGAAGGTGAGTACCGGCTTGCCATGGACGGTCTGGTAGCCACCGCCTGTGCCGTCAAGCGCCCATCCAGCCGGGTGATGATGGCGGAGGAACGCGGCCACGACGACCATCGATCGCCGCTCAGTGAACACCCGGTGGCTGTCGACGAGGTGGCTCGATGACGGCTCATCGGCGGGCGACGCAAGCGCGGCGGGCAGCTTCCTGCCACGGAAGCGGTGCGTTCCTGACGGCAGCACCGCCTTGGCCAGCAGCTCCCTGGCAAGCCTCAGCGACTCGGCGCGGGTCGCGAACGGTGGCCTAGCTGGTCTTGCCTGCCCGCCGTCCGCTGACCGCAGCGTGGCGCCGGCACCCGACTGCGTCGCCGCGCCAGCGATCCCGACCGCACCCGCCAGCGCCAGACCGGCTAGCCCGGCCACTGCCACCGACTCGCGGATCAGCTTCTTGCTCATGAGCACCTCGTCCCAAGGCGGCAGAAGGCAAGCCATACTACGGAACCTTGGACGCATAATCGGCAACGCCGGTTCCGCTGAGCGAGCCGACCAATCGGCTAGAGGACGGACAGGTACCTATCGAGTTCGAACTCGGTCACCTGACGGCGGTAGTCCTGCCATTCCTCGCGCTTGTTCCGCAGGAAGAAATCGAATACGTGCTCGCCGAGCGTCTCGGCCACAAGCTCGCTCGACTGCATGACGTTGCAGGCGTCGGACAGGCTCTGCGGCAGGGGCGCGATACCGAGCGCGCGCCGTTCGGCCGGGGTCAGCGCCCACACGTCGTCCTCGGCGCCTGGTGCGAGGTCGTAGTCCTCCTCGATGCCCTTGAGCCCGGCGGCCAGGATCACGGCGAACGCCAGGTACGGGTTGCACGCCGGATCAAGCGAGCGGAACTCGATCCTGGTGGCATTACCCTTCTTCGGCTTGTACATCGGCACTCGCACCAGCGCTGACCTGTTGTTATGTCCCCAGCAGATGTAGGCGGGCGCCTCGCCGCCTGCCCCGGCGATCCGTTCAGCGCCACCCCACAGCCGCTTGTAGGAGTTCACCCACTGGTTGCACACGGCGGTGATCTCGGCGGCGTGGGTGAGCAGCCCGGCGATGAACGACCGGCCGACCTTGGAAAGCTGAAAGTCGCCGCCGGGATCGTAGAACACGTTGCGGTCGCCTTCGAACAGCGACATGTGCGTGTGCATGCCAGAGCCTGGATACTCGGTGAACGGCTTAGGCATGAACGTCGCGTAGACGCCTTGGTCGAGCGCGACCTCTTTCATCGCCAGCCGGAACGACATGACATTGTCGGCGGTGCTGAGCGCGTCCGCGTAGCGCAGGTCGATCTCTTGCTGGCCCGGCGCCCCCTCGTGGTGGCTGAACTCGACCGATATCCCCATCGCCTCAAGCATCGTGATCGCCGACTTGCGGAAGTCGCGCGCGATGCTGTGCGGTGTGTGGTCGAAGTACCCGCCCTGGTCGATCGGCCGCGGCTTGGCGCCCGGCTCTGGCCGCTCTCGCAGCAGGAAGAACTCGATCTCGGGGTGGGTGTAGAAGGTAAAGCCGAGGCCGCTCGCTTTCGCCAGCGCACGCTTGAGTACGTACCTCGGGTCCGCGTGCGACGGCGACCCGTCGGGCAGCAGGATGTCGCAGAACATCCGGCCGACCCCGGCTGAGCCGTCGGGCAGCGGCATGAGCTGGAATGTCGAGGGGTCCGGCCTAGCGATCATGTCGGCCTCGTAGACCCTGGAGAATCCCTCGATGGACGAGCCGTCGAACCCGATCCCCTCGGCGAAAGCCCCTTCGAGCTCAGCCGGGGCCACGGCGACCGATTTGAGGTACCCGAGCACGTCGGTAAACCAGAGCCGGACGAACCGGATGTTGCGCTCTTCGAGCGTGTGCAGCACGTATTCTTCCTGCCTGTCCACGCCGCCAGTCTGCCCGGTCAACATTGCATCGGTGTAACGCGACCCGCCGCTTGCCCGTGGGCTGTCCGTTCGGTCAGGCTCTAGGCTGTTGTGGTGCCACAGATTCGAATAGCACTCGCTCAGGTCAATTCGACGGTAGGCGACCTGGAAGCCAACCGGGCCGCCGTCGTGGACGCGGCAGCTAGCGCTGCGGCGGCAGGCGCCAGGATCGTCGTGTTCCCAGAGATGATGTTGACTGGCTACCCCGTCGAGGACCTGGCGTTGCGCGCCTCGTTCGTTGACGGCTCGATCGAGGCCCTGGAGCATACGGCTGCCCAGCTGGCCCATGCCGGCCTTGGCGGGATCGCCGTGGTTGTCGGGTACCTGGACAGGAAACCCGGCCTGCGGCCCAGGGTCGGGCTGCCGTCAGGAGCCCCGCTCGACGCCGCCGCGGTGCTGTACGCAGGCCAGGTCGCCGTCAAGTCAGCCAAGCATCATCTGCCCAATTACGGCGTTTTCGACGAGTTCAGGTACTTCGTACCCGGCGAGGTGCTGCCAGTGCTGCGAATCGCCGCTGACTCGGGTGAACCGGTCGACATCGCCGTGGTGGTGTGCGAGGACCTATGGCAGGAAGGCGGGCCGGTCGTAGTCGCGAAGCAGGCGGGCGCCGCGCTGCTCGTCGTGCCGAACGCATCACCCTATGAGCGTGGCAAGGGCACCGATCGGGTCGAACTCTGCCTGCACCGTGCCGCCGAGGCCGGAGCCGCGCTCGCGTACGTCAACATGGTCGGCGGTCAGGACGAGCTTGTATTCGACGGTGACTCCATCGTGGTGGATTCGGCGGGCGCCGTGGTAGCGCGCGGTCCGCAATTCGAGGAGGCGCTGATCGTGGTCGACCTTGAGCTGCCCGCAGCCGACTTGGCCAAGGCGGACGGGGACATAACGGCGGACGCGCACGACGGCAGTTTCATGACAATACGCAGACTGACGCTGCCACCCGCTCCCAGGCCGGACACGACGGTCGGCGGCGCCGACGGAGGCGCCGAGCCGCGCGCGCTCTGGCCACGGCTCGACGACCTGGCCGAGGTGTACGCGGCGCTGGTGCTCGGGGTCCGCGACTACGTTAGGAAGAACGGATTTTCCTCGGTCATACTCGCTCTCTCCGGCGGCATCGACTCGGCGCTGACCGCGACCATCGCAGTTGACGCGATCGGCGCCGACCGGGTGCATGTGGTGCTGATGCCGAGCAGGTACTCCTCGCCGCATTCGGTCACGGACGCCGAGGAGCTGGTGAAGCGGCAGGGCGTGCAGCCGCGGACGGTGCCGATCGCCTCAGTGGTCACCGCGTTCGACAACGAACTGCGCTTGACCGGCCTGGCCGAAGAGAACCTCCAGGCCAGGGTCAGGGGCATGATCTTGATGGCGCTCTCCAACGCCGAAGGCCACCTCGTGCTCACTACCGGCAACAAGAGCGAGCTGGCCACCGGCTATTCCACACTGTACGGCGACTCGGCCGGGGGTTTCGCGCCGATAAAGGACGTGCCGAAGACCCTGGTGTGGGAGCTGGCCAAGTGGCGCAATCAGCGGGCCGGGGAAGACCCGCCGATACCGGAGAACTCGATCACCAAGCCGCCGAGCGCCGAGCTGCGGCCAGGACAGTTTGACAGCGACTCGCTGCCTGAGTACTCCGCGCTTGACAAGATGCTCGATGATTATGTGGAAAAGGACCTCGGCGCGGCCGAACTACTCGCGGCCGGCCACGACCCCGCGACTGTGGAGCGAGTGATCGAACTGGTCGACCGCGCCGAATACAAGCGACGCCAGTATCCGCCAGGGCCGAAGATCTCAGCCAAGAACTTCGGCAGGGACCGGCGGCTGCCGATCACCAACCGGTGGCGCGAGCCGCTCCCCGGCTAAGCGACCCCTGGAACCCCGACAGCGTTGGCCGAAGGGCGACATCTGGAACACCCGACAGTTTGGCGGAACACATGAGCGGCGACATTCGTCCGGCGATCGGCGACTTTCCTGCCGGGACGCGGATCGCCAATTATCAGATCGATCAGCTGATCGGTCGCGGCGGCATGGCGGTCGTCTACCGTGCCACCGACGTGCGGCTTGACCGGATAGTGGCGCTGAAGATACTCAGCCAAGAACTGGGCAGGAACGACGCGTTCAGGCAGCGCTTTATCCGCGAGTCGCGCGCGGGCGCGGCCGTCGATCATCCGCATGTGATCCCGGTGTTCGAGGCGGGGGACGCCGACGGTGTTCTGTTCATCGCGATGCGCTACGTAGCCGGGCAAGACGTGCGTGCGCTGATCGAGCGTGAGGGGAAGCTGTCGGCCGCCCGCACGGTCGAAATCGTGACGCAGGTCGCATCGGCGCTCGACGCCGCGCACGCCAATGGGCTCGTGCACAGGGATGTCAAGCCTGCCAATATGCTGCTCGCCTCGGTGAGCGACGGCAGCGCGGGCGACCACGTCTACCTGTCTGATTTTGGCCTGTCCAAGCAATCACTGTCATCGCCGAGCCTGACCAGGACCGGCCAGTTCCTTGGCACGCTCGACTACATGTCACCCGAACAGATCAGCGGCCGCGCAGTTGACGGGAAGACCGATCTGTACGCGCTCGGCTGCGCGGCGTTCGAGATGCTCACCGGTCAGCCCCCGTTCAAGCGCGATGCGAACCTAGCGGTCATGTGGGCACAGGTCTCGGCCGAACCGCCGTCGATCCGCCAGTGGCGGCCAGAGCTCTCCCCAGCCGTTGACCATGTGATCGGCACCGCGCTTGCGAAGGCGCCACAGGACCGGCAGAACACGTGCACCGGGTTCGCGCTCGCGCTGCGCACCGCCTGCGGGGTCGGCGCTGGCGGCGGGGCGCCACCGCTACCGCCTCCGACCGAACTCGCCCACGCGGCAGGTGCCGCCGAGCCGACGGTGAGCAAGGCTGTAGCGCAAGCCAGCGACCATCAGGCCGGGCTCGCCGCCACCGGCCCGGCCCCGGTTGCCGACCGTAGCTACCAGCCGGAGCAGCCCGGATACGCGATGGATCCGACCAGGGCAGGAGCCACCAACTACGCGACCGGCGGGCCGCAGTACGGCGGGCCGCAGTACGGCGGGCCGTATACGGTCAGTGGTCCTCCTGCTGGATACAGCTTTCCTCCGCAGCAGCCACCCCGGCGTGGCAAGGCGCTTCCGATCCTGGTCGGCTGCCTCGTCGTCGTGGCCCTCGCGGCGGCAGCCGTGCTCGTGCTACATCTGCGGAATTCAGCCAGCCCAACGGCGGTGTCGCATTCGAGCCACACGGCCTCCGTGCAGCCGAGCAGTCCGACCGGGACTGGGTCAACCACCCCGAGCACGACCGCCAGCCAGGCTACGCAGGCGCGCACAGGCAGTTCTGGCCCCGGCGCCGCGGTCAAGGCCTTCTACCGGGCGGTCAACAACCACAATTACGCGCGGGCCTGGCAGCTCAACACCGCCGCCCACAGCCTCAGCTCCTACGCCGCGTTCAGGCAGGGCTTCGCTCAGACCGCACGCGACACCGTCACAATCACCAGCGTATCGGGCGATATCGTTTCGATCCAGCTCGCCTCAGCCCAGACCGACGGCTCGACTAAGTACTTCCAGGGCAACTACACCGTGCAGAACGGCATCATCGTCGCGGCGTCGATTCAGCAAGTCGGCTAGCGAGCCGCCTGCTCGGTCGCTAGATGTCGGCGCTAGCGCCCGGCTCAAGCCTGGCGTAGGTGCCGGCGTCACCGAGGAACGCGCCAGCCAGCATCTCGACAAGCCCGATGCCGTTGGCGTTGAGCAGCTCATCGTGGATCGCGTAGTTAATCTGCGGTCGCACTGCCTTGGCGTAGTCGAGCATCTCCGAGGTCTTGAGCCACGGCGCGCTGATCGGCAGCAGCAGCGTCTTGACGGGCTCGTCAGGCACGGTGAACGCATCACCGGGGTGGAACACGTTGCCGTCGATCGCGAAGCCGACGTTCGCCACCACGGGCATCCCCGGATAGATCGGCGCGTGCTCGCGCCCGTGAACGTGCACGTCGAACCCGGCGGCTGTGAAAGCGTCGCCGTGCCCCACGATATGCACGCGCCCGCCGAAGCTTGGGAAGTCTTCGGCAACGGCACCGACGGTCCACAACTCCAAGCTGGAGTCGCGCTCCAGAGCCGCCCGCACTACGCCGGCGTCTATGTGGTCGACGTGCTCGTGGGTGATCAGCAGCGCGTTCGCACCGGCCAGCGGATCGGCACCGCTCCACACGCCGGGGTCGATGACCAGGTTCGCGCCGTCCTTCTCCAGGCGGACGCAAGAATGCCCAAGTTTCGTCAACCGCATGTCTTGGCTCCAGTCGTAGCGGACATTACAGGTGCGATTCGAACCTACCGCGACGCCAGGCCGGTCAGTAGCTCATCGACGATGCGGCGGGCGTAACCGCGATCCGAGCGGTCACGTCCGGTCCTAGGCCGGGCAAGGACGGCGCCGGTCAGCATGTCCACAGCGGCCTCGACGCTCGTCTCCTCACGCAACTCGCCTGTGGCTACACCGCGCTTGAGCACGCCGCGGACAACATCGCGGCGCGGCTCGACCACGGTCTCGATATAGCGCTCAAGCAGCCGTGGATAAGCTACGCCCTCGCCGAGCAGCAACGCGAACTGACGCGCACGCCGCGGGTCGCCTGACTCTTTGGCGATCGCATCGACAAGTGCCGCCAGATCCTCCCTTACCGATTCGCCTTTAGGCTTAGGCAACGGCGATCTCATCGCGCTTATCGCATCAAGCAGCAAGTCTTCCTTACCGGGCCAGCGCCGGTAAATGGTCGCTTTGCCTACTCCAGCCTTGGCGGCGACCTTCTCAATGCACAAGCCCTCGGCACCAGATTCGGCGAACAATTCAAGCGTCGCTGCGATAATCGCCCGGTCCGCCGCCGCGCTCCGCGGCCGCCCGGCCCGGCGAGTCCCATCCTGCGGCGCGTGGACGGCTGTCATTGCTGTCATCTTCCCCTGATCGCCTCCACGCTCTACTCCTCAGCCAGTGCCGGTTGGGCAAGATCGGCCGGCAGTGCCCGCTGCCCAGCAGGCGCCTGCTGCCCAGCCGGCGCCTGCGTGCGGCCGGGCATCCACAGCGCGATCAGCAGTGCACCGCCGACGGCGATCACGATCGATACCACGGTCGTAACCTGCATGGCGTGGACAAATGCCTGGTCAGCCGCACTGAGCAGGGCATGCTTCTCGCGACCGAGCGAGCCAGCCACGCTCTGGGTGGCAGCGATCGACTGGGTCGCCGAGTGTCTGGCCACCGGTGACAGCGCGAGCAGGTCGGGCGTCAGCCTGGTGCGGTAGGCATGGCTGAGTATCGAGCCGAGCACAGCGACCCCGAGCGCGACCGCGACTTGGCGTGATGTGTTGGTAATCGCCGAGCCAGCGCCGCCGCGCTCGCGCGGCACCACGGACATGACGGATTCCGTGGCCGTGGGCATGACGATGCCCATCCCTGCCCCCTGTAGCAGGAAAATCAGCTCAAGTGCGAAAATTGGCGTCCGCGGACCGAGCGAGTGATAGCCGATCAGCGCGCCGGTAACCAATAGCAGCCCGCTCGCCGCCACAACTTTCGCGCCGTAACGCCGCACAAGCCGGGCGCTGCGGCTGGCCGCTACCAATTGGCCGATAGCTACCGGAGTCGTGAGCAGGCCCGCGTGCAGCGGACTATATCCGCGCACATTCTGCAGGTAGAAGCTCATGAAGAAATAAACGCCAGCCATCGCGAAGTAGTTCAGCCCGATCGCCGCAGCCGCGGAAGAAAGTCGCGGATCACGGAACAGCCTGACATCGAGCGACGGGTACTCGGTACGCGACTCGTGCACGCAGAAGACGACGAGCACAGCCAGGCCGCCGGCAATCGGCCCGAGCACGCCTTTTGAGACCCACGAGCCCGCGTCGCCACCGCTGATGATGCCGTAGACAAGCAGCACGAGGCCGGCGATGGACAACAGCACGCCAAGGTAGTCGACCCGGCCTGGCGACGGACTCTTTGATTCGGGTACCGCAAGCACGATCGCCGCAACGCCGACACCGGTCAGCGGGACATTGATCAGGAATACCGATCCCCACCAGAAGTGATCGAGCAGCAAACCGCCGGCGACCGGGCCGATCGCAATCGCGGCACCGACGGCCGATGCCCAGATCCCGATCGCTCGCGGTCGTTCTCTCGGATCGAAGATGTTCGTGATGATCGAGAGGGTCTGCGGCATCACCGCGGCCCCGCCCAGGCCCATCGCGGCGCGAGCCCAGATCAGCTCATCGGGCGTCTGCGCGTAGGACGAGACGAGCGACGCGAAGCCGAACATGGCCATTCCGTACATCAGCATCCGCTTGCGGCCGATCCTGTCGCCGATTACCCCAAATGTGAACAGCAACCCGGCGAAGACGAGCGTGTAGGAGTTGATCGCCCACTCGAGCTGGCTCTGACTCGCGCCGAGTCCTACCTTCGGCTCCGAGATCGTCTTGAGCGCGATATTCAGCACTGTGTTGTCAAGCACGACAGCGAGCAAGCTGATGATCAGCACGCTGAGCACGATCCACTTGCGCCGGTCTGAGATCATCTGCGAACTCTGCCCACTTGGTTCTGGCCGGCTGAAACCGGCCGGCAGGTATCGATACGGAACGACATCGTATCGTAATATGACACAGGCGCCAACCGAAGGCGGTGCTGCCCAGCCAACCACGGGGGTGGCCTACTACCGCCGTGCTGCTCGCTCGTGTCATCATCGACAAAGTCCGGGGACGCCACCGTGGCGCCACGAGACATGGAGGATTGTCATGACCTCAATCAAGGAGAACCAGCTCTACGGCGGGGCGCGCACGCGCCGGGTCACCATACGCGATCTCGCGGCAGCCAAGTCACGGGGCGAGAAATGGCCCATGCTGACCGCCTACGACGCGCTCACCGCTCGGATCTTCGACGACGCAGGCATACCTGTTCTGCTTGTCGGCGACTCGGCTGCCATGGTGGTCTACGGCCATGACACCACGATCCCGGTCACGGTCGACGAGTTGATCCCGCTGACCGCGGCCGTCGTTCGCGGGTCGAGCCGCGCACTCGTCGTCGCCGACATGCCGTTCGGGTCCTACCAGGCGTCCGTGCAGACGGCCGTCGAAACCGCGATCAGGTTCCTGAAGGAGACCGGCGCGCACGCGGTCAAGCTCGAAGGCGGTCACCGGGTGCTACGGCACGTCGAGGAGATGGTCGCCGCGGGCATCCCGGTGATGGCTCACCTCGGCCTGACACCGCAGTCTGTGCACGCGATCGGCGGCTACCGGGTTCAGGGCAGGGGCGAGGACGGCGACAACCTGATGCGCGACGCCAAGTCGCTGCAGGCGGCCGGGGCATTCTCGGTCGTGCTCGAATGCGTGCCAGCCGAGCTTGCCGCCCACGTCACATCGGCGCTGTCGATCCCGACGATCGGGATCGGTGCCGGGCCTGACTGCGACGCGCAGGTGCTCGTCTGGCAGGACATGGCCGGCCTGACGCCGAGCGTGGCCAAGTTCGCCAAGCGGTACGCGGACGCGGCCGGGCTGCTGAAGAACGCGGCGCAAGCCTTCGCCGACGAGGTGGTCAACGGCGTGTACCCGTCGGCCGAGTACAGCTACCGCTAGCTAGTGCTGACCGCCGCTAGCTGGTCAGCTTGGGCAGCACCTCGCGGCCGAACGCCTCAACCCATTCGCGCTGGTTCCTGCCGACGTTGTGCAGGTAGATCCGGTCGATGCCGAGGTCCAGGTAACGCTGGATGTCGGCGCGGTGGGCGTCGAGGTCGGCCGAGATCAGCATCCGCCCGGCGAAGTCCTCTGGCCTGACCAGCTTGGCCATCTGCTCGAAGTCGAACGGCGACTTGATGTCCTGCTTAGCGAACTTCATGCCGCCGTTCGGCCACTCCCGCACCGCGTTCTCCAACGCCTGCTCGTCGGTCTCCGCCCAGGACATGTGCAGCTGCACGATCTTGACCTGGGAGCCTTGCTCGCGGCCGGCCTCTTTCGCGCCCGCGTCGAACCGGTCGAGAAGGCCAGCGATCTTCTCGGTCGGCGCACCTGGCGTGATGATGCCGTCTGTGAGGCGTCCCGCTCGCTTGGCGGTCAACGGACCGGCGGTCGCGATGAAGATCGGCGGCGGCTCCTGCGGCAATGTCCACAGCCTGCAGGTCTCCATGCGGAAGTGGGTTCCGCGGTGCTTGACGTCCTTGCCGCTGAACAGCTTCTGTATTACCTCGACGGCTTCCCACATCCGCTCGAGGCGCTCGGCGGCCTCCGGCCAGTAGCCGCCGACGATGTGCTCGTTCAGCGCCTCACCAGAACCGAGTCCGAGCCAGTGCCTGCCCGGATACATCGCGGCGAGCGTCGCGGAAGCCTGCGCCACGATCGCCGGGTGGAACCGGAACGATGGGCAGGTCACGCCGGGACCCAGGTCGCCAGTGGTGCGCTCGCCCATCGCGGTCAGCACGTTCCAAACGAACGGGGCCTGACCCTGGGTCGGCACCCACGGCTGGAAGTGGTCGGCGGCCATCACGCCGTTGAAGCCGGCGGCTTCGGCTGCGACCGTGTAGTCGGTGACCTCTATCGGCCCGAACTGTTCAAGCATCGCTGCGTAACCGACGTGCGCGCGGCTCATCGCAAGCCTCCCGATTGGCGTCTGCTGCTCGATATCTGTTGTTTCATTAACGATCACTAGACTCGCACAACGCGTGAGGGCGCCGGCAGCCCAGATGCCAGACTGGGCGGCTCGCGTGCGATCGGGAACGGTTTCGGGCAGCATTGATATGTGCACACCGCTCAGGTTGACGCGCTACGCGCGCTCCTCGCGCCGACTGGCTGGCTGGAGCGGACCAGGCACTTCGCCGGGGCCCTTCGGCTGCGGTCCCGCACGCCCAACGGGTTGCTAGTCGTCGGGACGCCTGCGGACGAACCCTGGCACATGACGGCGCATCTCGCTGACGAGAGCAGGTTCGCCGGTCTGCCCGAACTGATGCCGACCTTGGTGAGGTGGGCGCCGCCGCCCGGCGCTCCGCCGCACCTGGCTGTGGGGATCGATCGGCTCGAACAGGCAGGCAGGACCGAGACGCTGCTCGTCGTCAGCGCGCAGGCGGCGCCGCCGACGTTGCTTGACCGGCTAGCTGACGCGCGAAAGGCGGGAACCGCGATCTTCGCGCTCGACCAGGGCGACCCGGACCTCGATGACCTGGCAAGCGAATCGCTCGCGATACGCCCCGGGCACGATCCGCTCTCTTTCGACGTCGCCCAGCACCTGGTCAGCCTCGGCATCGCCGATGCCGACCAGCAGCGACCCAGCATGCGCCGCAGGCTCAACCGACTTCTCAGCGCCATCAGCGGCCCCCAGCCCGACTAACCGCACACCCCATGCGGGACGCCCATCGTCGTCCCGACGATGGGCGGCCGATCGCCGTGGCACGGGCGGCCCGGGCTGTGATCACGGAC
>DATNEK010000180.1:0-39120 GCA_035553055.1 Streptosporangiaceae bacterium
TTCCTGCCGAGGCTCTCCTTGCAGGCACCCGTAGTGCCAGCGACTCTGCTCAACGACGCGGGCATCGTCGGCGCCGCCATGGCCGCGGCGCACCACGCCACGGCGGCTTAACGGGGCCGCCGAGTGATTGGCCTCCGCCGAGTGATTGGCCTCCCGGGGCAGGGCCTTTGAGTTGTCGGTTTGGTTAGCCGCCTGGCCAGGCAGGATCGGTGCGGCAGGCGGGCGGGCCGAGGACAGCCGGTCCGGGTGCGATGGGTTCGGGAATTCATCCGGTCGGCGCGGCCCGGCTCCGCGATGGATACCCGAACCCACACCCGTTTTCCGCGATGGATCCGGGTATCCATCGCGGGGTCAGGCCCCGCCGGACGCGATGGATCCGGGTATCCATCGCTCCTGATCCTGGCGATGCCGTTCGCGTACCGGGCGATCGACGCCGGGTTGCGCGCGCTCGACCTCAAGACGCTGTTCGAGACGGCTGGCTCGCTCGGGGCCGGCTGGCTCACCGCGCTGCGGCGGGTCGTGCTGGCCGGCGAGTTCGTCGCGCTGCTTGGGCCGTCCGGGTGCGGCAAGACCACGGCGCTGCGCATCGTGGCCGGTTTCGAGACCGCGGACGCCGGCGCCGTGCTCGTGGACGGAAAGGACGTCGGCGCTCGACGCCAAGGTGCGGCTGCAGCTGCGCGAGCAGATCGAGGCGCTGCAGCAACGGCTCGGCATCACGACCCTGTTCGTGACCCACGATCAGGAGGAGGCGCTGTCGATGGCCGACCGGGTCGGCGTCATGAAGGACGGCCGGTTCGAGCAGGTCGCGGCTCCCGATCAGCTCTACGCCAAGCCGGCGACCGCGTTCGTGGCCGAATTTCGCTGGCACGATGAACCGGCTGCCCGGCCACGTCATAGACGGCGGCCTGGTCAAGGTGCTAGACACCGTGGTACCGGTTCGATCTGACGCTGGCAATCGCGACGAGGTACCTGACGGCGACGTGGACGTCCTGGTCAGGCCCGAGGGGCTGACAATCGAGGCGCGCGGTGAAGTTCCCGGGGGGTCGTCCCCCCGGGGGCAAGCACTGCGCCCGGCGGTAACGGCATCGTGACGGACCGGGCGTTCCTCGGCTCGATCAGCAGGATTGGGGTGCGGTTGTCTGGCGCCGTGACCGTCAAGGTCGATCACCCAAGCACGCAGTCCGGCGACTTCGTGCCTGGCGCATCGGTCAGGATCAGCTTGCTGCCCGGAGAGTCGGTGCTTGTCGCCGGGCGCCAGTGACGACTGGCGCCCGTGACGACGGCCCGATGACGACGACACAGCGCCGGTTTGTGCCCGGCGAGCCAGTGGCGGGCGGCTACCGGGCGCTGGTGGCTGCTGACGGTGAATCCCATGTGGTGCGTGACGAGCTCGGGGACGGTCTTGTGCTTGGCTGGCGCCGTTCGGCGCGGCCGCTGCTAGTGATCGCCCACCTGTCGGACACGCACCTGATGGACCACCAGTCCCCCGCCAGAGCCGAACTGCTCGACCGGTACTCCGACCCAGATTCTCCGCACCGCGCGGCCGTCGGCATTATCGGCTGCTACCGGGCGCAGGAGCTATTCACCTACCAGGTGGCCGAGTCGATGGTGCGGGCGGTACGCGCGGTCGAGCGCGCGCCGGTCACTGCCGCGCCGATCGACTTCGCGATCGTGACCGGCGACGCGACCGACAATTGCCAGCGCAACGAACTGCGCGCCTACATCGACCTGCTTGACGGCCGCCAGGTGCTGCCTGACTCAGGGAACCTGGACCGCTACGAGGGAGTCACCAGCCCGCACGTCGAAGACGAGCGGTACTGGCACCCGGAAGGCGGTGTCGATGACCTGCCAAGGACCAGGTACGGGTTCCCTTCGATACCCGGCCTGCTCGCGGCCGCGCGTCGCCCGTTCCGCGCGGTCGGCATCGGCCTGCCCTGGTACGCGGTACATGGCAACCACGACAACATGATGCAGGGCACGGTACCGGCGACCGGCTGGCTGCGGAACTTCGGCGCGGGCAGGGTGAAATTCGTGACACCGCCCGATGACGTCGACGCCGGGCAAGCGCTGGCTGGTTTCGAGAGCGCCAACGCCGAAGCGCTCTACGAGCTGAGCCGCGGCCGGCGCTTGACGGTGACCGCCGACCCGGCGAGAATCCCGGTGACCAGGGACATCCACGTCAAAGAGCACTTTTCGACCACCGGCACACCGGTCGGGCACGGTTATTCGCAGCGCAACGCCGACGAAGGTACCGCCTACTACGCGTTCGACTGGGGCCAGGTCAGGTGCGTGGTGATGGACACCGTCAATCACCACGGCGGCTGGCAAGGCTCGCTTGATGAAACTCAGTTCGGCTGGCTGGCGGCCGAGCTCGACGGGTGCGCGGAGCGGCCGGTGATGCTGTTCAGCCACCATCCGCTCGAGACGCTGATCAATGACCAGCGCCCGCCGGGCGCCGACCGGCGGATTCTCGCCGATGAGCTACGTCACCTGCTGCTTTCGCACCCGTGCGTGGTCGCCTGGGTCAACGGCCACACGCACGTGCACGCCGTGACCGCCGTCCGGGCCGACGGTATGCCAGGTGGTTTCTGGCAGGTGACGACGGCGTCGCACATTGACTGGCCGCAGCAGGCGCGGATCATCGAGCTGGCGCAGACCAGCAACGGCCTGGCGCTGTGCTGCACGGTGCTCGACAGCGCCGCGCCGCCCGCGTTCACCGGCTCGGCGACTCCGGAAGACCTGGCCGCGCTCGGCCGGGAGCTAGCCGCCAACGACTGGCAGGTCCGCGAGCTGATCACCGCTGACGGCGGCGCCGGCGCGGGCACGGCTGCTGACCGCAACGTAATACTGCCGATCGACTGGCCGCGACGTCCCGTACCCGCCTCAGCCGCCAGAAAGCCGGTCGTCGGCTAGAGTCACCGCTTGTCAGCAGGCGCCGACGCCGACGCCGACTAGCGGGAGCAGGTCGGCGATGGACTCGATGATGTGCGGGGCGCCGGCCTGCTCAAGTTCGTCTCTGGTGCCCGAGCCGGTCAGGACTCCGGCGACCACGCCAGCCCCCGCGCGAAGGCCCGACTCGATATCGCTTGTCGTGTCGCCAACCACGGCGAGCTCGGCCACTGCCCCGCCGCGCAGCCTGAGCAGCGCGGTCAACGGCAGATCCGGCCATGGCCTTCCCCGGCCGGCGTCGGCCGGCGAAAGCGCCAGATCGATCAGCGGGCGCCAGCCAAGCGCGTCGAGCAGCGCGTCCCTCGTCGCCGGGGAGAACCCGGTGGCTAGGCAGATCTTGACACCTGAGGCTCGCAGCGCCAAAAGCGTCTCTGTTGCTCCGTAGATCGGGGTGACCGCGCCGGCCTTCACCGACGCCGCGTAGGAGATCTCGAACACGCCGACGATGCCGCCGCCTACCACCACCGTGTCCATGAATGCTGGCCTCCTCGCGCTCGCGATGCGTCAGCCAACCGCGTTCAGGTGACGAAACCATGAAACGTAGCAAGCTAGCTGAGCGAACTCGAGAACCACGATTCGTGCCGAGGTTAGCGCGGCGGCCAGGCCCGGCTGCTCGGCTGCCGACCTCGCAGCGTGCTGAGGAACATCAGCGTGGCTGGGATCAGGCAGGCGGCGAGCGGCCAGAACGCGATGGCCGGCCAGAGGATCATCGAGGTGTCAGCGCCAAGCACGGGAGGCGCGTGCAAGATCGTTCCCTGGCGGCTGGTCAGCAGCTGAGCGTTGAAGTGGGACAGCCCCAGGTTCTGGCCGACCCAGCGAGCCGCCCAACCAGCCACCACGCTGCCAGTGAGGAGCGCCGCCATCGGCATCGGGCCATACCTGCGCACGGCGAGCCGGTAGCTGGCGATGCCGATGATCAGCCCGCCGACCACGGCGATCAAGCAGTACCAGGCGTCGGCGGCTATGAAGGCCGTAGTCTCGGCGTTAACGACGTCAGCCGATCCCCTGCTGATGACGATGTAGGCAGCCCTGGGTGCGACGGCATTCCAGATCAGCCCGCCAAGCAGCCCGGCGATGGCGCTGCCGAGCAGGACGCCGCCCGCGGCGACCAGGACGCTCGCGCGCGACGGCGACGGCTGCGCACCAGGCATAAAGTGGCCCGGCTGATAGGGAAACGTGCTCTCACTTGTCTCTGACATGTCGCCGAACAGCGTACGTGACCTAGGGGCACGGCGAGCCGAAGGGCGCGCTATCGAGCACGCCTTGGTATGCGCGGCGCACATCGGCGAGATCCGCGGGCTCGTCGACTGAGGCGACCGCCAGCCGCTCGATCATCGCCGCCTGGCCGACCAGGAACTCGCGCTCATCCTCGGTCTGCGACCGCTGCATGATCTTGGCCAGCGCGTCGAGCTGGCGGATCATGATCGCCGGCATGCCCCTGGCCGCCTGCCTGACCTTCTCGAACGACCGCTGCACCAGCCGCTCGAAGGTTGGTTCTGTGGTAATGACCCGCACCTTGCCCCGGTTGTCACAGTAGACGTGCTGCGGCTCCCAGTTGCCTATCACCTTGTACAGGCTGTCGCCGATCCAGTCGACGCAGGTCATCGCCGTGAACGTGTCGTTGACCGCTGGTGACAGCGCGCGCAGCGCGATCTCGACGAGCTGATCGAGCCCGAACGATACGTCCTGCGCCAGCGTTCGGTACGGACCGGTCATATGCGACCTGGCTAGTTCGCGCGCCACGACGTTAGCCTGGTCGGCAGGCCAGACGGTGGCATACGGGTATCCGGAGACCAGGAAATGCCCTGGCCTGTGCATCATCCGGATTACCACGTCGGCGTCGGAGGCTATCCGCACCAGCGTGCGCCGGTCGATGAACTGCAGGTAGCCACTGCGCGGCGCGGCGACGGCGCCGCCCCCATCGCCGAGCGCCGCTAGGATCGCCGACGCGCTCGGCGCGGCCTTCGTCGCTGCCTCGTCTCCCGCGTGGGTATCGATCGCCTTCGCCAGATCCCTGGCAACGTCGGCGATGACCTGGGGTAGCTGGATCTGGGTCGCGATGTGGTGGATGAAATAGATCAGCACCCCAAGGTCGACGACGAGCAGGACGAGCGTCACGGTGATCGAGATGTGCGGCACGAAGTTGCCGCGGCTCTCCTGACCGATCGAGCCAAGCGCTAGCACGGAGTAAACGAAGGTGCCAACGAACGTGCCGAGCGTGATCTGGGTGCCGGGGTCGCGTATGAAGTTGCGCAGCATCCTCGGCCCGAACTGCGTTGACGTCAGCGTCAGCGCGACGATCACGATCGAGAAGACCACGCCGACGACTGTGATGATCGCGGCGGCAACCGTGGTCAGTATCTGCCGCGCCGCGTCAGCCGAGCCGCTGAGCGCCCAGGAAGGTACGCGAAACACGCCATCGAACGCGGCCCGGTCAAGTGCATACGTGACGGCGAAGAGCCCGACGGCGCCGACGACCTCCACGAGCGGAACGAGCCAGAGGTTGGTACGCAGTTCCTCGCGGAGTGACTCGGAGTCGAGCCTGCGCCAAGCCGGCATGGTGCTCCTAGCCGACGCAGGCCGCGCCGAGCAACTGCTTCAGGTCGGCGACCAGCGAAGGTGACGGCTTGACCCGATGTTTGTCACCCAGCTTTATGACCCGCGTGTGCTTGCCGGACTGCAGGCGGATATGCACCTCAGTGGCCCCTGGATGCGCACGGAAAACCTCTCTCATCTGGTCGATGGCGACCGCGACGCGAGATTCAAGCATCGAAATGACAAAAGGGCCCGATCCCTCTGTCGGCAAGTCAGCGGGCTTCACCTCCATGGCGACCAGCTTCGGCACTTCCTCGCGCCGATCGAGACGTCCCTTGACGATCACGATCGCGTCCTCGATTACCAGGTGCATGCACGTCTGGTAGGTCGCGGGGAAGAACAGCACTTCGATCGCGCCTTCCAGGTCCTCGAGCGTCGCCGCCGCCCAGGAAGCCCCTTGCCTGGTGACCTTGCGCTGCACTCCGGACAAGATGCCGCCGAGCGTGACCACCTGACCGTCGCCGCGATCACCGCGCGAGGTTCGTTCCGGCTCGTCATTGGCGGACAGTAGCTGGGCGACCGAACAATCGGTCTCCGCGGCGAGCGCGTGCTCAAGCCCGAGCAGCGGGTGGTCAGAGACGTACAGCCCGAGCATCTCGCGTTCGAAGCCGAGCAGGGTCTGCTTCTCCCACTCGCCATCTGGCACCGGGATGTCGAAGGCCACGTCGTCCTCTGGGTCATCGCCGAATAGCGAGTCCTGGCCGATCTCCTCGTTGCGCTTGACCCCGATCACCGCGTCGATCGCCTGCTCGTGGATCATCAGCAAGCCGCGCCGCGGGTGGCCGAGCGAGTCGAAGGCTCCGGCCTTGATCAACGACTCGATGACTCGCTTGTTGCAGACGTTCACGGGCACCTTGCGCAGGAAGTCAGAGAAGCTGGCGAACCGGCCCTTCGCCAGCCGCGCCGCGACGATCGACTCGACGACCGCCGCGCCGACGTTGCGAACCGCCGCCATGCCGAACCTGATGTCCGTGCCGACCGGGGTGAACAGCGCGGTCGACGCGTTGACGTCGGGCGGCAGGACCCTGATGCCCATCCGGCGGCACTCGCTCAGGTACAGCGCGGACTTGTCCTTGTCGCCCGCGACCGAGGTCAGCAGGGCAGCCATGTACTCGGAGGGGAATCTCGCCTTGAGGTAAGCCGTCCAGTAGGCGACCAGGCCGTAGCTGGCGGTATGCGCCTTGTTGAAGGCATAGTCGGAGAAGGGGACGAGAATGTCCCAGATTGCCTTGATGGCTCCCTCGGAGTAGCCGTTGACCCGCATCCCGCCAGCGAACGGCTCGAACTCCTTGTCCAGGATCTCCTTCTTCTTCTTCCCCATTGCCTTGCGCAGCAGGTCCGCCTTGCCGACGGAGTACCCGGCCAGTTTCTGCGCGATGAGCAGCACTTGTTCCTGATAGACGATTACGCCGTAGGTGTCATCGAGTATGTCGGCCAAGGGTTCGGCCAGCTCCGGGTGGATCGGCATGACCGGCTTGCGTCCCGTCTTGCGGTCCGCGTAGTCGTTGTGCGCGTTCGCGCCCATCGGGCCGGGCCGGTACAGCGCGTTCACAGCCGAGATATCGTCGAACCGGTCCGGCCGCATGGACCGCAGCAGCGCCCGCATCGGTCCGCCTTCGAGCTGGAACACCCCCAGCGTGTCGCCCCTGGCCAGCAAGTCGTACGTCGGCTGATCATCAAGGGGGAGGTTCTCAAGGTCGACCGTAACGCCTTTGTTGGACTTGATGCCCACTAGCGCGTCGTCAAGCACGGTGAGGTTGCGCAGACCGAGGAAGTCCATCTTGAGCAGGCCGAGGTCTTCGCAGCTCGGATAGTCGAACTGGGTAATGATCGCACCGTCGGCGGCGCGCTTCCAAACCGGAATGTGGTCGAGCAGGGGCTCGCTGCTCATGATCACCCCAGCCGCGTGCACACCGGCCTGCCTGATCAGGCCCTCAAGTCCGCGCGCTGTTTCCAGTACCTGCTTGACCTCGGGCTCGGCCTCGTACAGCGCCCGGATTTCCCCAGCCTCGCCATACCTGGGCTTGTCGGGGTCGAACACGTCGGACAGCGAGATGTCCCGGCCGAGCACCATCGGCGGGAACGCCTTGGTGATCCGGTCCCCGAGCGCGTAGGGGAAGCCGAGCACCCGCGCCGAGTCCTTGACCGCTGCCTTGGCCTTGATCGTTCCGTAGGTGATGATCTGCGCGACCCGGTCATCGCCGTACTTCTCAGTGACGTACCTGATCACGTCACCCCGCCGACGTTCGTCGAAGTCGATGTCGATGTCCGGCATCGAGATCCGCTCGGGGTTCAGGAAACGCTCGAACATCAGGTCGAACCTGATCGGATCCAGATCAGTGATGCCCATCGCGTAGGAGACGATCGAGCCCGCCGCCGAGCCTCGGCCTGGCCCGACCCTGATTCCGTTCCGCTTGGCCCACATGATGAAGTCGGCGACGACGAGGAAGTAGCCGCAGAACCCCATCTGCTCGATGATGCTCATCTCGTACTCGGCGCGCTCCTTGCGGCCTTCGTCATAGCCTTCGGGGAAGCGGCGCTCCAGACCCGACCACACTTCCTTGCGGAACCACGAGACTTCGGTCTCGCCTTCTGGCAGCGGGAACTCGGGCATCAGGTTGGTCTTATTGAACTCGACGTCGACCCGCTCGGCCACCAGCAGCGTGTTGTCGCAGCCGGCCTGCCAGCCATCGTCATCGCTCATGGCTCGCATCTCGGCCGGGCTCTTGACGTAGTAGCCGTTGCCCTCGAGCTTAAACCTGGTCGGGTCGGCCATGTTCGTGCCGGTCTGGACGCAGAGCAGCACCTCGTGGGCCTTGGAGTCCTCGGGGCGCGAATAGTGCAGGTCGTTGGTCGCCAGGAACGGGATCGCGAGGTCCTTAGCGATCCGGCGGAGGCCATCGGCTGCCCGTCGTTCGATGTCGAGGCCGTGAACCATCAATTCGACGTAGAAATTATCCTTGCCGAAGATGTCTCGCATGCGAGCCGCGGCAGCCACTGCCTGGTCGTACTGCCCAAGCCGCAGCCGGGTCTGGACCTCACCGCTGGGGCAGCCAGTCGTCGCGATCAGGCCGCCGGAGTAGGCCGAGAGCAGTTCGTTGTCCATCCTCGGCTGGCGGAAATACCCCTCGATCGAGGCCAGCGAGGACAGCCTGAACAGGTTGTACATGCCCCGGGTGGTCTCGGCGAGCAGCGTCATATGGGTATAGGCGCCCGCTCCTGAAACGTCGTCGTCACGCTGACCTGGGTTGCCCCAGCGCACCGGCTGCTTGTGCTTGCGGTGCTCAGGCGCGACGTAGGCCTCGAGGCCGATGATCGGCTTGACCCCCGCCGCCTTGGCCTTCTTGAAGAAGTCGTAAGCGCCGTAGACGTTGCCGTGGTCGGTGATCGCGATCGCCGACATGCCAGTGTTGTTGCACGCCCGCAAGAGATCATCTAGCCGGGCGGCACCGTCCAGCATCGAGTACTCAGTGTGTACGTGAAGATGCGCGAATCCCCTGTCACCGCCAGCCACCCAAGGACGATAACTCAAGAAGCCGAAGCAGGCGCCGTCAACTCACCGGACACATACGACTCGGCTATTACGACTCGGCCCTAAGCAGATCAAGCGATGCGCGCAGATCGGCTGGATGGTCGCTGGTGAACTCGACCCAGCGGCCGTCGTCCGGGTGGGCGAAGCCGAGCGCCTTCGCGTGCAGCCACTGCCTGCTGACGCCGAGCCTGGCGGCAAGCACCGGGTCGGCCCCGTACAGCCGGTCGCCAACGCACGGGTGCCTGACCGCGGCCATGTGCACCCGAATCTGATGGGTGCGGCCGGTCTCGAGCTTGACCTCGATGAGGCTCGCGGCCCGGAAGGCCTCGATGGTGTCGTAGTGCGTGACCGCCGGCCGGCCGTCGGCTACGACGGCGAACCTGCCGTCCCCCGACGGATGGCGCGCGATGGGCGCGTCGATCGTGCCGCGCAGCGGGTCGGGGTGCCCTTGCACGAGCGAGTGGTAGCGCTTGTCGACTTCGCGATCCCTGAACGCCTGCTTGAGCACGCTGTACGCGCGCTCGCTCTTCGCCACGACCATGAGCCCGGTGGTGTTGGCATCGAGTCGGTGCACGATGCCCTGGCGCTCGGCGGCGCCGCTTGTCGCGATCCGGTGGCCGCCGGCGAGCAGACCCTGCAAGACCGTCGGGCCGGTCCAGCCCGGCGTCGGATGGGCGGCGACGCCGGCCGGCTTGTCGATGACAATGACGTCGGCGTCCTCGTAGCGCACAACGAGCCCGGGCACTGGCTCGGGGACCGCCTGCGGCGCGGCGACGGCAGGAAGGGTGACATCGAGCCACTCGCCGGCCGGGACCCGGTCTGACTTGCCGGCCGGACGGCCATCGACGAGCACGGCGCCTTCTCCGATGAGCTCTGCCGCCCTGGTTCTCGACAGGCCGAACATCCGCGCGATCGCCGCGTCAAGCCGTTCGCCGTCCAGCCCGTCCGGTACGGGCACCCGACGTGGCACTGAGTTGCTCACTGGCGTTCGCCGTCAGCTTTGATGCCCGCCTTCGAGCCGTCGACGTGGACGCCGCGCATCGCCAGCAACACGGCAAGCACTCCCCCGCAGACAATGGACGAGTCGGCGAGGTTGAACACCGGCCAGTGCGGCAGCATGATCCAGTCCACCACGTGGCCGCGCAACGGTCCAGGAGAGCGCAGCAACCGGTCGGTGAGGTTGCCGGTCGCACCGCCGAGCAGGAGGCCGAGCGACACCGCCCACGGCAGGCTGCGAATGCGGCGCGACGTACGCAAAATGAGCACGATCACGCCGACGGCGATCGCGGTGAACACGACGGTCAGCGATGGCCCGATGCTGAACGCGGCCCCTGGGTTCCTCGACACGATCAGGGTGAGAAAGCCGCCGAGCATCCGGACGGGCGGCCGACTGGAGAGAGTGGCAACCACGATGGTCTTGCTGACGATATCGGCTGCGAGCACGGCGACCGCGACAGCAAGAAGCACGCCAACCCGGCGCCGCCCCCCGAGCTCCAGCCCCGTGGCGCTGGCGCTGCGATCAGCCGCCGACGGTTGGCCCTCGTCCTGAGTCCGCATGTCCGTGGCGGCTCCTTCTCCGGTCAGCGACGTTCCTCCCGCTGCTTGCAGCTCACGCACAGGGTCGCCCGCGGGAATGCTTGCAGCCTGGCCTTGCCGATCGCCTCGCCGCACGACTCGCAGGAGCCGTAGGTGCCAGAGTCAATTCTGGCGAGTGCCCGTTCAGCCTGCGCGAGCAACTCACGGGCGTTGTAGGTCAGCGCAAGCTCGTGCTCTCGTTCGTATGCCTTAGCGCCCACATCCGCCTGGTCATCGCCGGCGTCAATGACGGCGTCGCCGAGCCGGTTCGCGATATCGGATTCGGCCCGCTCGATCTCGGCTTGCAACTCGGCGGCCTCAGCCGCAAGCTGATCCCTGAGCTCGATGATCTCGGCCTCAGTCCAGCGTTCCTCACCTTCACGGATCGGCAAGCCCGCGGCGTCCGACTGTGCCGCTGCGGTCATCCTCCGCCTCCCTCGGCGCTGAGCAGACGAATGATCTTGGGTGACAGGTGTCAACGGAGGATAAGTGGTTACCGGGGCGATTCGCAAACACAGCGTGGCCTCGCTGCTGTCGCCGCGGGAGCAGCGGAGGATAGTTTGCTGCGGCTTCGCGGTTGGCTTTGAGAGCAGCGTGGGATAGCTGCTGTCGTGAACGCCGAGCGACACAAAGGCCCTACTGTCGACCTGCCAGCCATCGAACACGAGGTTGCGGCACGCTGGGCCGACTCGGACCTCGTTGGCGCAACGCTCGCTCAGGCGACCGCACGACCGTTGTGGTCGTGCTATACCCAGCCTTCGGCGGCGACCGGAGTGCCTGGCATCGGCTACGCGCGAGCGCGGACGAGCGCGGACTTGTACGCGCGCTTCAAGACCATGCAGGGCATGACGGTGCCGCGCGGTCACGGCTGGGACTGCCACGGACTCGGCGTCGAGGTCGCCGTAGCCAACGAGCTCGGACTGTCAGGATCGAGAGTTTCTGAGATCGAGGCGATCGAGCGATACGGGGCTGAGCGATTCGTCGCCCGGTGCCGGGAGTCGGCCTTGCGGCACGCGAGCGCGTTCGCCGCTGTCGCCGAGCGGCTGGGCTGCATGACTGACCAGAGCCAAATTTTCTACACGATGGACCGAAGTTTTATCGAATCGGTCTGGTGGTCGCTCAAGCTGACTTTCGATGCCGGCCTGCTGGTCAACGAGCACCGGATCGGCCGGTACTGCCCGCGTTGCCGGACCCCTCTTGCCGAGCATGAGGTCAGCGGACCGCAGGTGTTCAAGCGAGTGACCGGCACCTGCGTGGTCGTGCGGCTGCCGATAGACCAGCGGCCCGGTGCTGCTCGCTCGTCATTGTCAGGCGCCGATCTGCTCGCCTGGACGGCGACGCCCTGGATGCTCCCCGCCAATACCGGCGTCGCTGTGCACCCCCGCGAGCCGTACGTCGTCGCGAGGCGATCGGGTCACGGCGAGAAGGTGGTTCTCGCCGAAGCCCGCTTCACCCGCGTGCTCGGGGACGGATGGCACGCCGTCGCCAAGCTCACGGGGGGCGAACTGGCCGGGATCATGTACCGCCGACCGTTCCAGGTAGCCGTCCCGGCGGGTGGCGACGATACCGGCCTGGTGGTAACCGACCACAGCGTCGCAGTTCACATCGGCACCGGCATCGCCCAGCTATCGGCTGCCTACGGAGGCGGCGGCCTGCCCATTGACCGGGCTTGTCCGGTCGACCCGATTGGCGCCGATGGCTGTTTCGACCCGGGTGTCGCGTCGCTGGCCGGGCTGTTCTTCGCGGACGCCGATTCTGCCGTGGTCAATGACTTGTCCGATCGCGGGCTGCTGTTCGCCGCCGCACCGCAACGCAGGAGTCAGGCTCACTGCTGGCGCTGCGGTACGCCGATCCTCACCCGGGCTATGGCAGCGTGGTACATCAAGACGTCAGCGATGCTCGGTCACGACACCGGGGACTGGGCCGTGGGGCGCACGAGGTACTGGGGCGTGCCGCTCCCCATATGGAAATGCGAGCGCGATCACCTGACGTGCGTCGGATCGCTCGCTGAGCTGTCGGAACTGGCAGGCAGCGACTTGCGCGGCGTCGACCCTCATCGACCAGCCATCGACGACGTCGTCATCCGGTGCCGAGGCTGCGGCGCTCAGGCCCGCCGGGTGCCAGAGACGCTTGACGCCAGCTACGACGCGGCCGCGATGATGGTCGTCGCCGCACTATGCAACAGCCGAGTTTCGTTCCGCACGGCGATTTGCCCCGGCGGCGCGCTCGACGAACGCGGTCGCCCGATGAGCGGCAGGCAGGGCAACGAAGCCGACCCGGCTGAGCTGATCGAGCGGCACGGCGCGGACGCGATCAGGTGGTACTTGACCGAGGCGACGGCGAATCGGGCTGCCAAGGTTCCTGACGCCGCCGTTGGCCGCCTCGCACGGCGTGTGCTTGGCTCCTATCTAGGCACCGCGATGTTCTTCGCGGAATACGCGGACGCGATCGGGGCGCGCCTGCCTTGGCTGGACGAGGCCGCCCTGCCGGTGCCCGCGCGGCCGGTGCTAGATCGCTGGCTGCTCAGCGAGCTGCATTCGGCTGTCGGTACGGTGAGCGCGGCGCTTGAGATGTTCCGCCCCGACCTGGCCGCACGCCGGATCGGGCGCTTCGTCAGCGACTTGGCGGGCTGGTATGTGCGGCTGGCCCGACGAAGGATGATCGAGGTGGCGGCCGCCGGCCAGGCCTTGGTTGTGCTGCGCACACTGCATGACTGCCTCGACGTGCTGACCAGGCTGATGGCCCCGATCGCGCCGCATCTGAGCGATCACGTGTGGAATCTGATCAAAGACCAGAACGAACCGGCGTCCGTGCACCTGGCCACCTGGCCGGCGAAGCTCACTGCGCTTGTTGACGACCAGCTCAACGAGCAGATGACGCAGGTGCGCGGGATCGTCGGAGTCGGCAAGGCCGCTCGCGCGGCGACGATGTTCGGAGCCTGGCAACCGCTGGCGATGGCTCGGCTCACCTGTGAAGGCAGCGACGCGCTCAGCCCGGAATTGCTCACGCTGATCGCCGATGAGCTGAACGTCAAGGCAGTCGAGCCGGTGGCAGCCGTGCCTGATGCGGATGGCTCGCCAGGCTGGCTCGTAGTCAGCAGGCCCGCCGGCACCGTCGCGCTCAAACTGGAGATCACTGCGCGGCTGCGGCTTGAGGGCATCGCCCGGAGATCGATCCGAGTGATCAAGGAGGCTCGCCATCGCAACGACCTGCGGGTCAGCGACCGAATCGCGCTCGCGTGGACCACGAACGACGACGAAGTCGGCGCGGCGCTTACGGAGTTCGGCCCGATGGTCAGTCAGGCGGTTGGCGCGATCGAGTACCGTCGGCTGGTCGCCGGACACGCGCCGGTCACCGGGGCCGTAGAGCACGCTAGCCCAGACCTCGGCGCGACCTTCTGGCTCACGCCGCTCCCGCTAGTCCGCCGGTTAAGGGCAGCAGCGGCGCCGCCAGCCGCCACCATTGATCCTCAGGCGGCAGCCAGTCCTCATCAAGGACTGAGCCGTGATCGACCTCGTGAGCGGGTGACGTCCTAGCTGGATCCTTACTGCGCTGCTGCCTGGTCGGGCTTGCACGCCTTGCAGGCGACGTATCCGCCGGCGGCGGCCGCCTCCAGAGTCATCACCTCAAGATCCTCTGATGCGAGGAATCTGATCAGGATGCACTCTTGCGCGTGGTATCTAGTGATTCCAGGCACGACGCGCACCAAGATCGTCCCGGCACTCGCACCGGCCGCCGGTTCTGCGCCCCCGTCCTTGGCCGGAGCACTGCTGGCCAGGGCACCGCTGGCCGGGGTCTTGTCGGATTTGGCCTTGTCGGCGGAAGTCGCGCTGGCGGGGGTCGCGCTGGGATCACCATTGGTGGCAGCCGTATTGCCTGAGTCAGCCGGTACGTCTTTAGGAACGGTCGTTTCGGCAGGCTTGCGCGCTGTTGGGGTGATCGGTGGGACAGCGGGCGGGGCAGCCGCGGGCTTGGCCGCTTTCTCCGCGGCAGCGGGCTTTTCGGTATCGGGCCCCGCCGACGGCGCGGGTCGCGTGCTTCGCATTTCCGTAGGCTGGCCGGCCGCCCGCGACAAGTCGGGCGTCCGGGGTGCGCCTGCTTTGGCCTGATCGACCTGCCCGCTCTCGGTCTTAGGCACGTCATCGCGAGACGTCGCGGCCTTCGGCTGGTCGGCCTTGGGCGACGAGACAGCACCCGACGTCGAGGCGGCCGCACCAGGTTTGGGCTGCTCGCGCGCGTCGTCGGGCCGGTCGCGGTTGGCGGCGTCGGGCCGGTCGCGGTTGGCCTCGCTTGCAGGGCCGACCCGGGCGCCGAATAGCGGATCAGACTTGGCACGGTCAGAGTCGGTTCTTCTCGTATCGCCCCGCGCGCCAAGCAACGGGTCGGCACCGGCGCGCATAGCGGCCGCCTTGTCGCCGCTCGCCGAGCCGGATTCGGACCGCTCGGGGCGATCCAGCCGCTCATGCCGATCCAGCCGCTCGCGGCGATCCAGCCGCTCGGGGCGATCCAGCCGCTCGGGTCGAGCGCTCTCACCCTCCGATCGCTCAGCCCTTTGCTGCTCTCGCTCCGCCGACCACCTGCTGTCTGGCGCCGCAGGGTGGCTGCCGTCATGGCCAGCTCGCACAGGGGTCTCAGGCGCCTGGACCGCTGACCCTGTCCGCACAGCCTGACCGGTGGCCTGCGCCGCCGATCCAGCCTGAGCCTGACCGGCCGCCTGCGCCGTCGCCGATCCGGCTGACTGCACGGTCTGACTGGTCGCCTGCGCCGCTGGGACGGTCGGCTTCGCGGGTGACGAGGCAGCCTCCGCTGGCTGAGATGTCTCCCGCCGGTCTGGTGCCGCTGGTCTGCGTCGGCCTGCAGAGCGGCCGCCTTCCGCAACCACCGCGCCGACCTCATCGCTACCGCGCCCGGCTGCTGGGCCAGACGCCCGGCCACGCCGGGCACTCCGGTCCGTCGGCGCCGCGTGAGACGCTCGCACCCTGCCCGTGGCGGCTCCCGCCGCTTCGGCTGCTGCACCTGGTCCGGCCGACGCTGCTGAGCCCGAAGCCACAGCAGCCGCCTGCTTGACGAGCACATCGGCCTCGTCGCCAGGTACACCGTTTCGCGCGCCCCCGGTCACGAGCTGCTCGGCACGACCCGGGGAACCGGCCCGACCCTCAGCAGCACCGCCAGCACGGCCCGGGGCGCCGCGGGAACGGGCCGGAGCGCCGACCGCGGCCATAGCCGGCTCAGCGCTTGCTCGCGGCGCGGCCGCCTGCCGCCCGACCGCCGACTGGGTAGCGAAGATTTCGCGCCGCCGGATCAGGACGACTAGCAGCAGCATGAGCGTCGCCAGCGCCGCAACGCCAATAGACACCATGACAAGCAACAGGCTGCCAGCGACGGCACCCGCCACCAGCAGCCCGATTGCAATCAGCACGACCAGCAGGACGATGCCGAAACCGATCACGAGCGAACTCCACTCGCCTGACTAAGCCAAAGAGGTCAACCGATCCGTCCTGTTACCGACGGTCGTGCGGGCCCGTCTCGGCCGGGTGGTAGCCACCGTTGTGAACAATCGGCTCGGACATCCCATACGAACCGGTCGGCGTGGATGGCCCGGCAGCACGCATGTCCATCCTGGCACCCATACCCACGGGAACGGCTGGCTGAGGGCCGGTGGCCGCGACCGCAGGGAACACGCCGCTGTCCGCCGCGCCAGCCTCCAGGTCACGCAGCTGCCCCTCAAGGTAGGCCTTGAGCCGACTGCGGTACTCGCGCTCGAACGCCCGCAGGTCATCGACTCGCCGCTCAAGCTCCTCGCGAGACTGGACAAGCGAGCCCATCGCCTGGCGGTGCCGCTCCTGAGCATCCCGCTCGAGCGCTTCCGCCCGCGCCCTGGCGTCGCTCGTGATCTGCTCAGCCTGCCTGCGCGCCTTGGTGAGCACGTCATCCGCCTCGCGCCTGGCGCGGCTCAGCGTCTCGTCGGCCTCGCGCCGCGCATCGGCGATCGCCTGGTCGGCGGTCTGCTGCGCCAGCGCAAGAACCCGAGCGGCGGTGTCCATGTTGTCCTCAGCCGACGACTTCATGCCGGTCATCGGCATCGGCTCAGATCGGCGTTCAGGCTCAACCCGCAGCGGCTCGCTTGGCATCAAGTCGGGACCGTCCATGTGCGGGGAGTTCAGTGGACTGCCCATCTTGCCGCCGCGCAGCACCTCGGCAAGCTTGGCCCGCAGCTCCTCGTTTTCCTGGATCAACCGGTCGAGTTCAGCCTCAACCTCATCCAGGAAAGCATCCACCTCTTCCTCGTCGTAGCCAGGACGGAGCCTGGTCGTGCTGAACTGCTTGTTCCGCACATCCGCGGGCGTCAGTGGCATGTCTATATCTCCTTGGCGCTTGGATCCCCTGCTCGGGCAGGCTACCTCATCACTCTGCCTACAACCTGCCTACGACCGATAGCAACACGATGATCACTAGAAACAACAGCGTGTAGCTGAGGTCTAGTGCAACACTACCTAGCCGCACGGGCCGAATGTAGCGCCTTAGCAATCTCAGTGGCGGATCAGTTGCGGTGTAGATGATCTCCGCGACCTTCACCAGGCCGCCAGTCGGCGTCCATGACCGGCTGTAGTTCTGTAGCACGTCGATGATCAGACGCCCGATGAGCAGCAGCAAGTACAGCGCGAGCACGTAGTAGAGGACTACTTTGAGTACGGTCACCGATCCGTCCAGTCCTTACTGATCGGGCAGGCCGGGCGCCTGCCACATCCGTGCCAAGGTATGCAGCAAACTCACATCTACCTAACTGTGTGCTAACTCTGGTTGAAGAAGTCCCGCTCGGCGATCCTCGCCTTGTCCTCCGCGGTGACCTCGACGTTGGCCGGAGAGAGCAGGAACACCTTGTTGGTCACCCGCTCAATGGAACCGCGTAGCCCGAAGATCAGCCCGGCCGAGAAGTCCACGAGCCGCTTGGCGTCGCTATCGACCATCTCGGTCAGGTTCATGATAACCGGCGTGCCCTCGCGAAAGTGCTCGCCAATGGTACGGGCCTCGTTGTAAGTACGGGGATGCAAGGTGGTGATTCTCGCCAGATCGGTTGGCTGGACGTGGTCAGCGACCTGGCTGCGACGGTCGGCGCGCAGCCGCCCGTCAGTGCCCCCATCGCTGCCGTAGGCCGGCTGCTCCCCGTTCGGCTCGGCGTGCTCTGTGTACTCGGCCACGTAGTCGGCATAATCGTCGCCATCGCCGTAGTCAGCCGGGTATGGCTCGTCGTAGCGATGGTCATCTTCGACCAGGCCGAGATAGACCGCCATCTTGCGCATCGCGCTGGCCATCGTCAGTCCTCCGTCATACCCTCAGTTACAGCAAGCGCTGGATTAGCAGCCAATCTGGCGGCATAACCCAAGCCAAAACACGCGGCCCAGCTCGCGCCGCATGCTACGCGTCGGACATTACCTGACGAAGGGCGGCCGACCGCCGAGCAACGCCGTACCGACACGCACGTGTGTCGCGCCTTCTGCTATGGCCTCGTCCAGGTCACCGCTCATACCGGCGGAAATCATCGTTGCGCCAGGATGGGCTGCTCTGATGACCTCGGCGATCTGCCTGAGCATGCGGAAGGCGGGTCCTGGCGGTCGGCCAAGTGGTGCCACTGCCATCACCCCACCGAGGCTGAGACCGTCTTGGGCGGCCACGGCATCCGCCAGCTTGGGCACCTCGGCGGGCATCGCGCCGCCGCGCCCAGGATCGCCATGGTCGCGTCCGGCCGCGGCGGCATCAGGATCGAGGTTGACCTGGATCAGGCAGCTGACCTGGCGTCCGGCGTCGGCCGCCCGCGTGCCGAGCGCGCGTACCAGCCTGATCCTGTCGACCGATTGCACCACGTCCGCGTACCTGACCACGCTGGCAACCTTGTTCACCTGCAGCTGACCGACGAAGTGCCAGCGCGGCCGCACCCCGAGCGCGGTCGCGGCTGCGGCCTTAGGCGCCGCCTCCTGGTCCCTGTTCTCACCGAAGTCCGTTACACCAAGCGAGGCGAGCAAGGCGACGTCGGATGCGGGAAACGTCTTGGTGATCGCGATCAGGGCAACGTGGTCAGGTGGCCGACCGGCGGCCTGGCAGGCGCCAGCGATCCTTGCCCGCACCTGGGCAAGCCGCCCGGCGAGCTCGCCGAGCCGGTCAGCGTCATCGGCTGCGCCGCTCGTCACGGCTTCATCATGCCGTGAGCCAGATCAGGCCGGCGAATCGGCCCGTGTCGCGGTCTCGGCGGTAGGAGTAAAGCTCGCCTGACTCGGCGGTGCAGCGCAGGTCGTCCGCGATCGCGGAGATTCCGGCGCCGGCAAGCTGCGCGTGCAGGCCAGCCCGCAAGTCGATGCCCGGCGTCCCCTTTCTTGTGACACACGCTGACCCTGGAACCGTGGCAGCCACCTCGTCGCGCATCCACGCCGGTACCTCATAGCAGCGGCCGCAGATCGACGGCCCGACTAGCGCGTGCATGCGGGCCGGCTCGGCACCGGCGTCGATCATCGCCTCAACAAGCGCGGGCACGACGCCCGCCGCCATGCCTGGTCGGCCGGCATGGGCGGCACCGACCAGCCTGGCGTGCGGATCGGCGAGCAGCACCGGAGCACAGTCAGCCACCTGCACGGCCAGCGCAAGTGCCGGTGACCGCGCGAACATCGCGTCAGCTTCCTGGCTCTGCCCAGGCGGTGCCGATGCGTAGGCCACGTCCGCACCATGAACCTGCCGCATCCAGGCAAGTGCACTCGGGCCATCACCGAGCGCGCCGAGCACGATCTGGCGATTCGCCTCGACCGCGGCTGGATCATCACCGACGGAGTGGCTGAGGTTCAGTGAGGCGAACCGGCCCGAGCTTGTGCCGCCTGGCCTGGCCGTGAACAGCGTCCGAACCCCGTCGCACAGTTCGGCGGCCCGCATGCCGGGCGCGGGCGAAGCCAGCCAGGTCACGGACGTCGGTCTGGTGTCGTATGTCACTTGAGGAAGTCAGGCACGTCGAGCTCGTCGTCCTCTTCGAACACCACTGACCGGCGCTTCGTGCTCGGCACGTCGCCGCGATTAGCCTGGTTGCGGCTATCGCGCTCGGGCGGCAGGCCGGTGCCTCCGCCCGCACCGTCGAAGTCAGCGGGCGATCCAGGTGGACGACCCTTGACAGCCCCGTCGTCAGGCACCCTCGGCGACGGCACGGCCTCACCGACCGGATCGGACGCCACCGGCGCCTGCGAAACACCGTGGTCGACCGAGCCGCCATCCGCACCGACTGCCGCGCCCGCCGGCGACGCCGACCCGGTTGATGCTGACTGCTCTTTGAGCGAGGGAAGCGTGACCGGCCGCCACGGCGCACCGAACACATCAGAACTCTGCGGTGACGCATAGGCGGTGACTGGGTTCGGCCTGGCCCGCACGTTCTGCGCCTCATCGAAACCCGCCGCGATGACGGTGACCCGAACCTCGTCACCGAGTGCGTCGTCGATCACAGCGCCGAAGATGATGTTCGCGTCGGGAGCGGCGGAATTCGCCACGAGCTGCGCGGCCTCGTTGATTTCGAACAGGCCAAGGTCAGATCCGCCCTGGATGGACAGCAGCACTCCGTGCGCGCCGTCGATGCTCGCCTCGAGCAACGGACTCGATATCGCCATCTCGGCCGCGGCGACCGCCCTGTCGTCGCCGCGCGATGACCCGATCCCCATCAGCGCCGAGCCGGCTCCCGACATCACGGACTTCACGTCGGCGAAGTCCAAGTTGATCAGGCCAGGAGTGGTGATAAGATCGGTGATCCCCTGGACACCGGACAGAAGCACCTGGTCGGCCGCCTTGAACGCGTCGAGCACGCTGACGTGCCGATCCGAGATCGACAGGAGCCTGTCGTTCGGTATCACAATCAGCGTGTCGACCTCGCTGCGCAGCCGCTCTATGCCCGCGTCCGCCTGCGTGGCGCGGCGCTTGCCTTCGAATCCGAACGGCCTGGTGACGACGCCGATGGTCAGCGCGCCGAGCGACCGAGCGACCTGGGCGACAACGGGCGCTCCGCCGGTCCCTGTGCCACCGCCTTCTCCAGCGGTGACGAACACCATGTCGGCGCCCTTGAGTACCTCTTCGATCTCCTCGCGGTGGTCCTCGGCCGCCTTGGCGCCAACTTCAGGGTTGGCGCCGGCGCCAAGGCCCCTCGTCAGGTCCCTGCCGACATCGAGCTTGACGTCGGCGTCGCTCATCAGCAGCGCTTGAGCATCGGTGTTTATCGCGATGAACTCAACGCCTTTGAGGCCCTCTTCGATCATTCGGTTGACGGCATTGACCCCGCCGCCACCAATGCCGACGACCTTGATGACCGCGAGATAGTTCTGCGGTGCTGCCACGGAGGACCTTCCCGTTCGTTTATGCCCGTCCGGATCTTGCCGGATGCGCGTTCGGCCTTTACATGTGCCGATGCCGGCATGCCAGGCACGGCACTCGGGGCCTCACTCTCAGGTTGAGATTTAGAGTTATGTCAAGCTGTCAATTGATAGGGACAGTAGAGTTGCCCGCCATGGTGGTCAACTAACCTCGCCGTGACCTTCCTAACCTGTTGCCTTGAGTAACTCTCATATCACGCCTGGTACGCCGCGCAGGTCACCATTGGCGGCGCAAGCCGACCGCGAGCTATCCGCCGGCCGGCCATCCGGTGATGGCCGATCCCGGATCGCTCACATCGAAGTAAGTCGCTTTGGTACGGAGCAAGACAGCCACTTCCGCGGCCTTGGCTGCCGCCCTGGAGGCATCGCCCCAGACGACTGTGATGCGCGGCCAGAGAACCAGAATGACACGCGGTCCCTGGCGCGGCCGCACCTCAAGCAGCCGGTGCCTTAGCCAGCTCGGCAGCCGCCGAACCACGGCACCAGCCGTCAGCACGCCGACGTTCTCCCGCCACGCGGGCGCCGGCCCGGCCGGCGCTTTCAGCAGTACTAGCCCGGTCGTTAGCCCAGCCGCGCGGCCGAGCATCACCCCGTAGGAGTCGACCACGTCATAGCCACGATCAGCCCGGACGAGGAATGTTGGTGTGCGGGGCACCACTTTGATCACGACCGAGTCAGGCCAGGACCGCCGCACGCTGGCCGACTGCACCCGCGTGATCTTGTCAACCCGGCGCGCGACCACAGCGGCGTCTACCCTGATCAGGGGCGTCCCGAGCGCGACACCGGCGGCAGCGATCACCGTCTGGCGTGAAATGGACCCGGCACCGTCGACCTGCACCGATCGCACCACGAAGAAGTTCGAGCCGAGCAGCGCCCAGGCCACACCACCGGCCAGCGCCACGACCGCCACCACGAAGAACGAGGCCTTCCACGGATCGGGCCGATGACGCTTAGCCCCCTTCGCGACCAAAGCGGTCGGAGGCGAGGGTGTGCTCACAGCGGCGCTCACGGCTATTCACCGTCCCTGCTGCGCAGCGCGGTCACGATCCGCGGGCCGAGCTTGGTCACATCGCCAGCTCCCATCGTCAGCACGACATCGCCTGGCTTGGCGGTGTCGGCGATCGCCGCCGGCACGGCGCCGGCATCCGGGCAGAACGACGCCCGCCCGCCGGGCACAGCCCCGGCCACCAGCGCGCCGGTCACGCCTGGCTCAGGATCCTCGCGCGCCGCGTAGACGTCGAGCACGAACACCTCGTCAGCCGCGCCAAGCGCCCGCCCGAACTCGGCCGCGAAGATCCTGGTGCGGCTGAACAGATGCGGCTGAAATATCGCGATGACCCGGCCGCCGACGGCGACGTCGCGCGCCGCGGCGAGGTCGACGGCCAACTCGGTCGGGTGATGCGCGTAGCTGTCGAGCACACGCACCCCGGCGACTTCGCCCTTCGGCTCCATCCGGCGCATCGCGCCCCGGTAGCTAGCCAGACCCGCCAGCACACTGTCGCGGTCGAATCCAAGCTCAACGGCCAGCGCGAACGCCGCGACGGCATTCTTGGCGTTATGCCTCCCAGGAACGGCGATCTCAAGCTTGACCGCCTCACCGCCGTAGGCGATCTCGAATTGAGTGGTCATTCCGATCGGAATGACGCTCGCCACCCGGTAATCGGCATCTTCGGATTCGCCGTAGCTGACCAAGCGGACCGGCAGGCTCGATGCCAGCGCGGCGCGCACGAGCCTGCGAGCACCAGCGTCGTCGGCATCGGTGAGCAGCAGTCCGCCGGCGGTGATCCGCGAGGCGAACGACGCGAACGCGTGCTCAATCTCGGCCAGGCTGCCGTAATTGTCCAGGTGATCGGCTTCGATGCAGGTCACAACCGCGGCGTCGGGCGCCAGCATGAGGAAGGAGCCGTCACTCTCGTCCGCTTCGGCCACGAAGGCGGTCCCCGTGCCTTCGGCTGCCCCGACTCCGGTCTCGGCGAGCGTGCCGCCGATGACGTAGCTGGGATCGGCGCCGCATCGGCGAAGCACGGTCGTGATCATCGACGTTACCGTCGTCTTGCCGTGCGTCCCGGCGATCGCGATCCCCTGCCTGCCGATCATCAGGCTGGCTAGCGCGGCGGCGCGGTGCAGCACCCTAATCCCACGCTGCCGCGCCGCGACGAGTTCCGCGTTGTCGGCCCTGATCGCCGAAGAGATCACCAGTGTGTCGATATCCGACAGATGCGCGGCCGAATGCCCGACCGACACCTGCGCACCTAGCTCAGAGAGGTCTTCAAGCTGTGGAGAGTGCGCCGAGTCGCATCCCGACACGGGAACTCCCCTGGCCAGCATGATCCGCGCGATCCCTGACATCCCGGCGCCACCGATCGCGGCGAAGTGCACCCGCCCAAGCTCGCCGACCGGAGCCGGATCGACCGGTGTGACAAGCCCCATCACCACTCGCTTTCCCGGTCAGGGTGTACGACCCCGCGAGACCCCCCGCGGTGCCCGCCAGGGGGGACGACCCCGCGAGACCCCCCGCCGTGCTGGCCAGGGGGGACGACCCCCCGAGACCCCCCGCGGTGAGAGCCGCGATGCTTGCTGGCGCGGGGTCCGGGCGCGCCGACTTGACCGGCTGGACGCCCAGGCGGCCGGCGGCGCTCACCAGATGCGTCCGTGAGGTCGAGCACGATCTCGGCCAGTGCCTGGTCGGCGTCCGGGTGACCGAGGCTGGCCGCGGCACGCGACATCGACGAAACACGTTCGTGGTCGAGCAGCACAGGCAGCAGCGCACCGCGTATCCAGTCAGGGCTCAGCGCCGAATCGTCCACGATCAGCCCGCCGCCGGCGCGCACGACGGGCAGCGCGTTGAGCCGCTGCTCGCCGTTGCCGTGCGGCAGCGGCACATACGCGGCCGGCAGGCCGACGGCGGTGAGTTCCGCGCAGGTCATTGCCCCGGCGCGGCACAACGCGAAATCGGCCGCCGCATACGCCAGGTCCATCCGGTCCAGGTACTCGATCACGACGTAGGGCACGTCGCTGGCAGGCACGCGCGCCACCCCGCCAGAACGAGGCCCGACGATGTGCAGCACCTGCACGCCGACGGACATGATCGACTGCGCGGCTCCGAGCACAGCACTGTTCACCGACGCCGCGCCCTGCGAGCCACCGGTTACCAGCAGCACCGGCAAGTCAGGCCGCAGGCCGAAGTGAACGCGTGCCTTATCACTCATCGCCAGCCGGTCGAGGCCGGCGATCTCGCGCCTGATCGGTATCCCGACCAGTCTCGCGCGGGGCAGCCTTGTGCCGGCCTGGCCGATGAAAACATGCCTGGTCAGTCGCGCCCCGATCCTGTTGGCCAGGCCCGGCCTCGGGTTGGCCTCGTGCACCACGATCGAAAGCCCGCGCCGCTTCGCCGCCAGGTAGCCGGGTGTGGCGACGTAACCGCCGAACCCGATAAGCACGCTGGCCTCGGCACGATCAAGCACAGCGATGGTCTCCCCAACTGCCGCAAGCATTCGGTTTGGAACAGAAAGCAGCTGCTTATTGACCTTCCTCGGCAGCGGCACCGCCGGTATCAGCTCAAGCTGATACCCGCGCGCAGGAATCACCCTGGTCTCCAGGCCACGCTCGGTACCAAGACAGGTGATCCTTATGCCCGGATCGGCCCGGCGAAGCTCATCAGCCAGCGCCATCGCCGGCTCAATATGACCACCAGAACCGCCGCCCGCGATGACTACGCTGCGCACACCTACACCTCACTCCGTTTGGCGCCGCCCCGCCGCGCTCCGTCTTGCTGAGGGGGGACGACCCCCCGCGACCCCCCGCCGTGCTGCTCAGGGGGGACGACCCCCCGCGACCCCCCGCCGGCACTACCCCGGCGCGGCCCGCGCACACCGGACCTGCGCGCTACCGGCTCGCGCGCAGCCGAAGGCGGATGCCGCTGTCGCGTCGACCTAGCCGCGACAGGCGTCCGTTTGGCGCCGACCTCCTGCCTGGCCAGCGATAGCAGCACGCCGATCGCCGCCATGGTCACGAGCAACGAGGAAAGCCCCTGCGACATTAGCGGAAGCGGCACCCCTGTGATAGGCAGCAGCCCGACCACCGCGCAGATGTTGACCAGCGCCTGGACCACTATCCAGACGGTAATGCCGGCGGCGGCCAACCGGGTGAAAGGCTCGGTCATCCGCCGCGCCACCCGCAGCCCGGCGTAGGCGAGCCCACCGTACAAGAACACCACGCACACTGTGCCGATCAAGCCGAGTTCCTCGCCGAGTATCGCGAAAATGAAGTCGCTGCTCGCATTCGGCACCCAGCCCCACTTCTGCTTGCTATCACCAAGTCCGACGCCGAAAAGGCCGCCAGAGCCGATCGCCCACTTACCTTGAATGGATTGCTGATCGGACCCAGTCGGGCTGCTGCCGCTCTGGTTCAGGAAGCCGGTCAGCCTATTGGCGCGGTAAGGCTCGATCACCACCAGCATGAGCAATGCGAACAAGATCAACCCGAGCATGCAGGCGAAGAGCCGGCCAGGAGTTCCGAGCACCCAGAGCAGCGTGAGCAAGATGACAAGCAGCAGGAACGTGGTCCCCAGGTCGTCACCGAGCATCACGAGCAAGCAGAGCACCGCCGCCCCGGGCAGCAGCGGCATCAGCAGCGTTCGCCAGTCGTTCAACTGCTTGAGCTCGTCTTTGCGCGCGAGGAGGTCGGCGCCCCAGAGCAGCAACGCCAGCTTGGCGAACTCGGAGGGCTGGATCAAGATGCCAGCGACCGATATCCACCGCTCGGCGCCGTTCACCGTGGTGCCGAAGGGCAGCACGAGCACAAGCCCGGCGATCGCGACCCACATCAGCGGCCGGGCCAAGCGGCGGAACACCCGCGGCGGCGTCCGTGAAAGGAGCCAGATCATCGGCAACCCGACCAGGGCACCGATGAGCTGCTTGACGAACACGCTGTACGGTGAGCTGCCATGGTCAAGCTGGCTGGCCGACGACGTCGACAACACCATGACGAGGCCGATCGCGAGCAGCAGGCCGGTGCAGCCGACGATCAGGCGATACGAGGCAAGCGGCCGGTCAAGCGTGGTGCTAGCTCTGCGCGCCTCCGGCACGGTGCTAGCCCGGCGCGCCTCCGGCACGACTCTCATCGGGCGGCCGCCAGCCGGCTGACCGCATCGGCGAACGCGTCGCCGCGAGCGGGGTAGTCGCGGAACATGTCGAACGACTGCGCGGCTGGCGCGAGCAGCACGGTGTCACCTGGTTCAGCCAGCCGGGTGGCGGCCGTCACGACGAGTTCCATGATCCCAGTGTGCGGACCGGTGACCTCGACGACCGGAACATCCGGGGCGTGTCGCCGCAGAGCCGCCGCGATCTTCGCCCGGTCGGCGCCGAGCAGCACGACGCCGCGCAGCCTGGGCGCGGCCCCGCTGACAAGCTGGTCGAGATCGCGCTCGGCGCCGCGCAGCAGCCCGCCAGCCACCCACACGACCTGGTCATACGCGGCCAGCGAGGCCGCCGCCGCGTGCGGGTTGGTCGCCTTGGAGTCGTCGACGAAGTCGACCCCGGCGACGGTCCCGACCAGCGTGATCCTGTGCGGCTCAGGCCGGAATGCCCGCAGCCCTGCGCTTACTGCCTCGGGCGGCGCTCCGTAAGACCTGGCCAGGGCCGCCGCCGCGAGCGCGTTGGCGATGTTGTGCGGCGCCGGCAAAGCCAGGTCATCGATGGCTGCCAGCGCCACCGGCTCATCATCCAGACCGAACGCCAGGTCAACCAGCTGATCACCCACGACGCCGAGTTCGCCCTGGCCAGGCTCGCTCAGAGAGAACATCACGACCCGGTCAGCCCGGCCTTCTCGACCTGCCACCTGCGCCAGCCGCGTCGACCACTGGTCGTCAGCGTTGCCGATCGCGACCGAACCAGGCACGAAGATCTTCGCCTTGTCGGCGGCGTAGGACTCAAAGCTCCCGTGCCAGTCCAGGTGATGCGCGGCCACGTTGAGCAGCGCGGCGGCCTGCGGGGCGATCGTCGAACTCCAGTGCAGCTGGAAGCTGGACAGTTCGACAGCCACGACCTCGTAGGGCTCTGGCTCGGTCACCACGTCCATCAGCGAGGTGCCTACATTGCCGGCGGCGATGCTGCGGTAACCCGCCGCGGCCAGCATCAGCGCCAGCATCCGCACCGTGGTGGTTTTACCATTTGTGCCGGTCACCGCGAGCCAGGGCTGGGCACCCCCGTGATGCAGGGCAGGCCGCAGCCGCCAGGCCAGCTCGACGTCACCGATCACGTCCACGCCCGCTGCCGCCGCCGCTACAAGCAGCGGCGCGTCCGGCTGCCAGCCGGGCGAGGTGACCACAAGCGCGGTGCCGTGCGGCAAGGTCTTCGCCGCCGCGTCACCGAGCAGCGCGCTTATCCCGAGTTCCGCGAGCTCGTGGGCGATCTTGCCGCGCTCCGCGTCGTCGCGCGAGTCAACGACGGTCACGTTGGCGCCCGCAGTGGCGAGCGCCTTGGCCGCCGGCGGCCCGGATACCCCGAGCCCGGCTACGCAGACGGCAAGCCCGCGCAGAGACTGCGCGAATTGACCGGCTACGTCGGCAGCCACTGCAGCCACTCGATGTAGAACAGGCCAAGGCCCAAGCCGACGAACAACCCGGCGATCAGCCAGAACCTGATCACGATCGTGGTCTCAGCCCAGCCGATCAGCTCGAAATGGTGCTGCAGCGGCGCCATCCTGAACACCCGCTTACCAGTGAGCTTGAACGACCCAACCTGGATCATCACCGACAGAGTGATGATGACAAACAGGCCGCCGAGTATGACGAGCAGCAGCTGGGTCTGGGTGCATACAGCCAAGCCCGCCAGCACGCCGCCAAGTGCCAACGACCCCGTGTCACCCATGAAGATCTTGGCCGGCGGCGCATTCCACCACAGGAAGCCGAAGCAGGCACCGAGCACCGCCGCCGAGACCACAGCGAGATCGAGCGGATCCCTGACCAGGTAGCAGTTCTTGGCGAGCTGCACAGTGCAGTCGTTGCGAAGCTGCCAGTTCGCGATCAGCACGTAGGCGGCGAGTACCAAAATTGCCGCGCCGGTCGCGAGCCCGTCGAGGCCGTCGGTGAGGTTCACGCCGTTAGACCAGCCGCCGATCATGATGACGATCCAGAGCACGAAAGGAAGCACGCCGAGCGCTGGCCCGAAATCGCGCACGAAGGAAAGCTGCGGATCCGCCGGGGTCAGGCCGTAGCCGTCCGGATAGTGCAGCACCTCGACGGCGAAGATCGCACCGATCACGGACTGGCCGGCCAGCTTGGCGCCGCTGCGTAGGCCGAGGCTGGTCTGGCGGTAGATCTTGATGAAGTCGTCGACGAAGCCAACCAGCCCGAGGCCGGCCATCAGGCCGAGCACAAGCAAGCCGGAGGTCGACATGGGCTGCCTGGTGATCAGATCGGCCACGAAGTAGCCGACCAGCGAGGCGATCACGATGACGGTGCCGCCCATCGTCGGGGTGCCGCGCTTGGTCATGTGCGCGGCCGGCCCCTCTTCCCTGATCTCCTGGCCGTAGCCGTGCCGTCGGAAAAGCTTGATCGCCGCCGGCGTGCCGAACAGGGCGAGGATCATGGAGACCGCGGCCGCCACAATGATCGTCTTCATGAGGAAGCCTCCTTGGCGGGGGGTCCAGGGCGGCCGTCTTCCCTGGTCAGCATCGCGGTCAGCGCCAGCGCCACAGTCTGCAGCCCGGCCGCTCTCGACGCTTTGACCAGCACCACGTCACCTGGCCTCAGCCGATGCGTGATCGCAGCCAGCGCGGCTTGGTCATCAGGGACGGCCACAAGCTCGCCAGTGAAATCCGGCACCGACTTCGCGCCACCCAAGATCATCGTCGCTTCGTCGCCGACCGCGATGATCCCGGTCAGCCCGGTCTTCGCCGCGATCACACCAGCCTGCTCATGGAATTCCCGCGACCGCTCGCCAAGTTCGGCCATCCGGCCAAGCACAGCATAGGCACGCCGACCTGATGCCATGACACGGATCGCTGCCAGCGCGGCTGCCATGGCCTCTGGGCTGGAGTTATACGCGTCATTGACGACGATCACGCCGTCGGCTCCCTCGGTGACCTCCATCCGCCAGTGACTCTTGGCGACTGCCTGGGACAACCCGGCGGCGATGGCGTCGACGCTCATCCCAAGCTCACCGGCAAGCGCGGCCGCGGCAAGCGCGTTGGTGACGTTATGCGCTCCCGACAGCCGCAGCGCGACGTCGGCCGAGCCTGCCCGGCTGGTCAGCGTGAACCGCGGCCTGCTCAGCCGGTCAAGCTCGACGCCTGTCGCCCGGACATCAGCGCCGCCCGACCACCCGAACGTGATCACCCGCGCGGGCGTGACCTCCGCCATCCGAGCGACCAACGGGTCATCGGCGTTCAGCAGCGCGACGCCATCCGCTGGCAGGGCAGCGGGCAGCTCTGACTTCGCCTCTGCGATCTGCTCGATCCCGGTGTACTCGCCCGCGTGGGCGTTACCTACGCACAGCACGACGCCAAGAGCCGGCGGCGAGATCTGGCACAGCGCCGCGATGTGGCCAAGGCCGCGCGCCGACATCTCTGCGATCAGGTATCTGGTGTCCTCGTCGGCTCGAAGCACGGTCAGCGGGTGACCGATCTCATTGTTGAACGAGTTCTGCGGCGATACCGTCGGGCCGAGGGTCGACGTCAGCTGGGCGACGAGATCCTTGGTCGTCGTCTTTCCGGCCGAGCCGGTGATGCCGGCGATCGTCAGATCGGGCAGTTGGTCGACAACCGCACGTGCCAGCTTGGCCAAAGCGGCCGGGACGTCGGCGACGATCAGTGCGGGAACACCGACCGGCCTGGTGCCGATCACCAGCGCCGCGCCGGCGGCGACCGCCTGCCCAGCGAAGTCGTGGCCATCCACCCGCTCACCTGGCAGGGCCGCGAACAGCGCACCCCAAGTCGCCTGGCGTGAGTCGATTACCACAGGACCGGTGACCATCCGCGCCGGGTTGTCGACCTGATCGAGAGCGCCGCCGGTGACGCTGGCGATCCGCTCGATCGACAAGCCGATCACGCGTCCCCCATCGGCCCGAGGTCGGACAGCACGCGCGCGGCGACCTCGCGGTCGTCGAACGGGATCACCTCGCCGGCCGTGTACTGGCCACGCTCGTGCCCCTTGCCTGCGATCAGCACCACATCGCCCTTGCGCGCCCCGGCGATAGCCGTCGCGATCGCGGCTGCCCGGTCGGGCTCGACGACCACGTGCGCGCGGTCGAGCGCTGGCACGGTGAGCGCCCCGGCCAGCATTTCGGCCAGGATCCCGAGCGGGTCCTCTGACCTCGGGTTGTCGCTGGTGAAGATCGCAACGTCGGCAAGCTGGGCGGCAGCCGCACCCATCAGCGGGCGTTTGGCCCTGTCACGGTCGCCTCCGCAGCCGATCACGACCCTGAGGTTGCCGGCGGTCACCGGCCGCAGCGCGGAAAGCACGGCCTCGACGGCCCCTGGCTTGTGCGAGTAGTCGACAAGCACAGTCACGTCGTCCCTGCCTGCTCCGACGCGCTCAAGGCGCCCTGGCACGCCAGGGCACGCGGCCACGCCCGTCACGGCTGCCTCAAGCCCGACGCCGACCTCGACGAGCGCGACAATCGCGCCGAGCGCGTTGGCTACGTTGAACGGCCCTGCGAGCGCCGTCGACGCGTCGGCTTCGACGCCGCCCGGCCCGATCACGCAGAACGTCGAGCCATCAGCGCCGCACCTGACATCCGCCGCGCGCCAGTCGGCGCTTGACCGGCCGAGCGCGGAGAACGTGGTCACCGGAATCTGCGCGCGCCCGACCAGCAGCCTGCCGTGCTCGTCGTCTATGTTCACCACGCCAGACTTGGCGTAGCGCGGCATGAATAGCTCTGTCTTGGCGTCGAAGTAGCTCTCCATGTCCTGGTGGAAGTCCAGGTGATCCTGCGACAGGTTGGTGAACACCGCGACCTCGTACGAGGTGCCGGCCACCCGTCCGAGCGCCAGCGCGTGACTTGAGACTTCCATGGCCGCCGCGGTCACCCGCCGCTCGGCCATCACCGCGAGCAGCGCTTGCAGATCGGTCGCCTCAGGGGTGGTCAGCTTGCTCTGCTCGGCCCGCCCGCCGATCCGCAGCTCCACCCCGCCGATCAACCCGGTCACGTGACCGGCGTGGCTGAACCCCGACTCGATCAGGTAAGTGCTCGTGGTCTTGCCGCTTGTCCCCGTCACCCCGAGCAGAAGCAGCCGGCCAGACGGGTTGCCGTAAATCCACGAGGCGACCTCACCGAGCCTGACCCTCGGATCGGAGACCACGAAGACCGGCAGGCCGGTGCTGATAGCCCTTTCCCTGCCGGTCGGGTCGGTGAGCACGGCGACCGCGCCCGCGGCGGCCGCCTGCTCGCAGAACTCCGCGCCGTGATGTTTGCTGCCGCGTAGGGCGGCGTACAGATCACCGGGCTGGACCTGCGCCGAGTCATGGGTAATCCCAGTAACCCCGCGCAGTTCGTTCTGAGCGATGGAAGTATCGCGTCCCTGCCCGTCGGGCCGCCTCAGCCCGAGGAGCGAGGCAAGCCCGGTGAGCGAGCGCACCGGGACGTATCGAGGGCGAAGAGCCGCTGGCACGGGCAGAGATTACCTCTCTTCACGGCACCGTGAGTGGGACGTACGGGACATGGCCGTGATCAGGCGGAATCTTCATGGTGGCCAGCGCGAACTTCATCACCGCGTTGAACACAGGACCAGCCACCTCGATGCCGAAATAGCTGCCGTTCCTCGGGTCCTGGATGTTGACGGCGACGACCAGGCTGTTCCTGCTCGTAGCCGGCGCGATGCCGATGAAACTCGAGCCGTAAGCCTTGCCCTGCTCCTGCGCGGTGCCCGTCTTCGCTGCCACCGTGTATCCGGGAAGCAATCCCCACGGCTGACCGCCCCGGTAGTAGACAAGCGGGACCTGCTCGAGCGTTGGAATCAGCTCGGCCGCGATCTTCGCCGACATCACCCGGTATCCGCGTGGTCGCTTCGCCGGGACGTACTTGCCCGCGCTTGTCGTATGACCGGCAACGAGCTGCGGCGGTATCCGGACGCCGCCGTTCGCGATCGCCTGGTAGACATCGGCCATCTGGATGGCCGTCACGCCGACGCTCTGGCCGAACGAGATCTGATAGCGCTCGTTGCGGTAGTCGCCGGTCCACTTCGACGCGGGGAGCAGCAGGCCAGGGCTCTCGCCGGGCAGGTTAAGCCCAGAATCCGCGCCGAGGCCAAACGCTCGGAACTCCGCGTACTGCTCTTGCGGCGTGATGTGATCGGCCACCTGGACCATGCCGTCGTTCAGCGAATGGGCGATGATGCCGGCGATCGTGTAGCGCTGGGTCGGGTGCGACTCGGCGTCGTGGTACCAGGCGCCGTGCCAGTTGATCGCGTCCGGTACGACATAGCTGCTCAGCGGAGTCTGCCCGGCGTACTGAAAAGCCGCGGCGGCAGTGATCACCTTGGCCGTGCTTCCCGGCGCGAACACATCTGCGAGCGGGATATCCACCGTCCGGGCCAGGCTGGCGATCGGCTTGCCGGGGTTGAACGTCGGGTACTGCGCCAGCGCGAGTATCCGCCCGGTCTTCGCTTGCATCACGATGACCGAGCAGGTCTTCGCCTTGGTCGCCCGCACCTGAAGCGCGCATTCGCGCTCGGCCTCCCACTGGATATCGGCCTGGATTGTCAGCCGCAGGCTGCTCGCGGGCACCGCCTTCCTGATCGTGGACACCGTGCCGGGAATCGGGCCGTCGGGGCCGATCTCCTCAGTCTCAGAGCCGCTCTGCCCGGCCAGCAGTGAGTTATAGGCCGCCTCGATGCCAGCCTCGCCGGTGATCACGCCGGTGCTCCGGTTGGCGTTCGTGAAGCCGAGCAATCCGGCAGCAAGGTCGCCGCCAGGGTAGGTTCTCGTGTAGCTCGCGATCAGGTTGATGCCAGGGATGCCTAGCTTGGTGATGACGTTCGCGGTCGCCACGTTGACCGCCTGCTTGAGCACCACGTAGTCGGGCGACGACGGATGCCACAGCAGGCTGAGCACCGACGAGCGACGCATCCGCAGCGGCCCGGCCAGCTTCGACGCCGCCTTGACCAGGTGCTTGATCTGCGGCGGGTCGGCGGTGACCTGATCGGTCTGCACGGTCATCGCGAGCACGGTGCCGTCGCTTGTGGTGATCGCCCCGCGCACAGCCGGGATCGGCACGGTCGTCATCCTCTCCTGCTCAGCGAGGGTGCGCAGCTTGGCCGACTCGGCGCCCTGTAGCTGTATCAGCCTGCCCACGATCAGCGAGATCGCGAACGCGACCGACAGCAGCGTCGCATTCAGCCGCCTGAGCGAGCTTGTGCGGCGAAGCGATGGCCTGCGCAGCGTCTGCTTCACGCGTTCACGCCCGGCTTGCTGAGGCTTGGTCTGCTGACCCTGCCCGCCCCCGCCGGGCCCAGCAGGCGCGCGCGTCGATCCGGGTCGCGGCCCGCCGCGAACCGGCGGCGGCATGGCGGGCCGCGACCCGGGCTTGGCGGGCGGGTGAGGCGAGCCCGGCGGCCGCGGCCCCGCTGGCCGACGCTGACCGCCCGACGCCTGTGTACCGTAGCCGCCCCGGCGCCTCGGCCAGTCGTCACTCCCCCGTCGCGACGTCACTGCCCTGGCCCTCCAGCGGCCGACTTCGGAGGGTCGCTTCCCCTGGCCGACAGCTTCTTTCCCTTAGAACTTGCGCCTGACCGCCCACCGGTCGCCGTCGGTACGCTCGGGGGCCAGCCATCCGCCAGCCTGGCTGCCAGCGCGGCGGCCGCCGCTCCCCTTGGCGCCTCGATCTTCTTCGTGCGCAGGTTGATGAAGACAAGCTCGGGGTCTGGCCTCATGCCAAGCCGCCTTGCTTCCTTCGCGATCGTCGCTGCTGAGCGCGCCCTCGCGACCTGCTCCTGCAGTTCCTGAACCTGCGCGGTGCGGATCGCGTTATCCTTTTGCAGGTTGATGATCTTGATCGAGTTGGCCGCCAGCGTGGTATTCACGACTAGCAGGCAGACCAGGCCGCCGCCGAGCAGCCCGAGCAGCAGCAGCACGAACGACGTGCGCCGCACCTGACCAACATGCCCGGCCCCAGCAGCCGGCCGCCGGTCGGCTTGCGGTCGCCGCGCCGCGCCCGGCGCTGGCCGCTGGGTCTGTTGCTGGTAAGCGGCGCTGGTGTTGACCGGCCGGTCAGACCGGCCAGCACCGGGCTGACGTACCGGGCTGGTCGGCCGCGCCGGGCTCATGGGCTGGGCCGGTGATCCAGGCCGCGGCCGCCGACCCGGCTTGGCCGGCCGCCTGCCATCTGGCGTCGGCCCGCTAGGCGGAGCAGGCCGAGGCGGAGTCAAGACGTCGGTCTTCATGGCTAGGCGTCTCCCCCGTGTCTCATGCGGCATCACGGATTCGCTCGGCCGCGCGCAGCCTGGCTGAGGCCGCACGCGGGTTGGCCGCTAGCTCGGCCTGTCCTGGCTGCTCGGCGCCCGAGACGAGCAGCCTGAACTGCGGCCGTGCCGATGCCAGCGGCACCGGCAGGCCCGGTGGCGTGCTGTCGGTCGAGCGCTTGACTAGCTCTCTTTTGACGATCCGGTCCTCAAGTGAGTGGTAGGCAAGCACGACAATGCGGCCGCCAACGGCTATGGCGTCAAGTGCGGCAGGCACGCCGCGGCGCAGCCTGCCAATCTCGTCGTTGACTTCGATGCGCAAGGCCTGGAAGGTGCGCTTCGCCGGGTTGCCGCCGGTGCGCCTAGTGGCCGCCGGTATCGAGTTCTTCACGATCTCGGCTAGCCGCGACGTCGAACTGATAGGGCTCACCTGCCGCTCGCGCACCACTGCGTCGGCAATACGCCGCGCGAATTTCTCCTCTCCGTATTCGGAAAAGATTCGCGCCAGCCGGTCAGCCGTATAGGTGTTGACCACATCAGCAGCGGTCGGGCTGGCCTCGGTGTTCATGCGCATGTCAAGCGGCGCGTCCCTGGCGTAGGAAAATCCCCTGGCTGGGTCGTCGAGTTGGGGCGAAGAGACCCCGAGGTCGAAAAGGACGCCTTGCACGGTGTGCCGCCCGAGGCTGGCCGCGATGGCGGGGATCTGGTCGTAGCCGGCGTTCACCATCGTGACGCGGCTGATGTCGGCCCCGAGTAGTCGTGTCGACGCTTCGATCGCCGCGTGGTCGGCGTCGATCGCGATCACGCTGAGCCCAGGATGGTCGCGCAGCAGCGCGATCGTGTGACCCGCCCGGCCAAGGGTCGCATCGATGAGAACCGCGCCGGTGACCGCGAGCGCGGGCGCGAGCAACTCGCGTACCCGGTCGAGCATGACCGGCACGTGTCCGGCCGCAGCCGTGCTCATCGAGCCCCTCCTCTCGGTCGCTATGTGCTAGTGGTGCCCGGCCACGTCGCCATCCGCGCCGTGTTGTCCAGGGGACGAACCCCGGAACCGCTGCGGAATCGGGCCGGCTCGCTCTCGCCTGGCGCCGGGGAAGTGGCGTCAGCCGACGAGCCGTCAGGCGCGGGTGGAAACCTGGCCGGGCACTAGTCACAGAACCCCTGGTAGCACCTCCTGCGACGCATCGGAGAACGCGTCCTCCTGTTCGGCCAGGTAGGCGTCCCAGGCGGCGGCGTCCCATATCTCAAGTCTGGTGTTGGCTCCGATCACCACGCACTCGCGCTGGAGTGCCGCGTAATCCCTGAGCGCGGGCGGGATCGTGATCCTGCCCTGCTTGTCTGGCACCTCATCGGATGCGCTAGCGAAGAAGACCCGGCTGTAATCGCGCACCGCCTTCGCGGTGACCGGAGCGGTGCGCAGCGCCTCGGTGATGCGGCCGAACTCGGCCTGGGGAAATACGTAGAGGCAGCGCTCCTGACCCTTGGTCAGCACCAGCCCCTCCGCCAGTTCGTCCCTGTACTTCGCCGGCAGGAACAGCCGGCCCTTTTCGTCAAGCCGCGGAGTGTGGGTGCCGAGAAACAACGGCCTCACCTCCACTGTCCCGCCAACGCGAGCGGCAGGTCCTTCCTCTCCCCACCGCGCACCACTGTACTCCACATTCCTCCACCGTCAATGACTTGCTGGGTCAAGAAAGGGTCAGCTGCTCCACAAATCAGGAGGTCAGCAGCAGCGGAGGAGAGTGGAGCGCCTGCGGGCCATCCGGCGCGTGAACCTGGCCGCAGAAAATCACGTACCAGCAGATGGCGCGGGTGACGTGACTAGCCGGGCACACTGCAGGGAAGCTTGTTATGCAGTGATTTCCAATCCGTTGTTACTTCGACGCACGGCGGCACGTACTGTCAAGGCGCACGGAATGGTCGTCGCTGGTGTCGCGGCAAGACGGTCGCGGCAGCCACGCACTGGGATATGGACTACCTGGCAGCCCGCGGCTAGGTGTACAAGGAGGACGAGTGTCAACTGAGACCGGGCATCCGGATCATACGCTTGACCAGCTGGTTCCGATTGCTCACCGGATCAGTGAGGCGATCAACTCGGTCGTCGTTGGCAAGCCGGAGACGGCCAGGCTCGCCTTGATAGTGCTTCTCGCCGAGGGCCACGCGCTGATCGAAGATGTTCCTGGCGTCGGAAAGACGCTGATGGCCAAGGCTCTGGCCAGGTCGATCGACTGCTCGGTCAGGAGGGTTCAGTTCACGCCCGACCTGCTGCCAAGCGACATCACCGGAGTCAGCGCCTACAACCAGGAGCTGCGCGAGTTTGAATTCAAGCCGGGGCCGATCTTCGCGAACCTGGTGCTTGGCGATGAGATCAACAGAGCCTCGCCCAAGACCCAGTCAGCGCTGCTTGAGTCCATGGAGGAGCGGCAGGTCACTGTCGACGGCACCACGTACTCGCTCGAGCCGCCTTTCATGGTGATCGCCACCCAGAACCCGGTGGAGATGGAGGGCACTTATCCGCTGCCTGAAGCGCAGCGGGACAGATTCACCGCCAGGATCGCGATCGGCTACCCTGACCCGGCCGACGAGCTCGCGATGCTGGACGCGCACGGCTCGCACTCACCGCTCGACGACCTCAAGCCGGCCGCGCACGCCAGCGACGTACGCGCGCTGATCGCCGCGGTACGCGAGGTACACGTGGCACCGCAAGTGCGGCAATACATCATCGACCTGGTCAACGCCACCCGCTCGGCGTCCTCACTGCGGCTCGGGGCATCGCCAAGGGCCGCGCTTCACTTGCTGCGGACGAGCCGCGCTTACGCCGCACTCGAAGACCGGAACTTCGTCATACCCGACGACGTGCAAACGCTAGCGCTGCCGGTGCTCGCCCACCGCCTGCTGCCAACCGCCGAAGCCGTGGTCGGCAGGGAACTACCCGAGCAAGTGCTGGCCAAGATTGTCGAGCGCCTGCCATTGCCGGGGCGCTAAGCCGGGGAAATCGCGGGCACAGCCTGGGCGATAAGCACATGCTGGCCGTTGACAAGCAGGCGACGTACATTGGCAGAGCGAGTTTAAGGAGGCGACGATGCGGTCGGTTCTCGCCTGGTTCACCGTCCGCGGGGCATCGTTCCTCACCGCCGGCATCGTCGGCGTGATCGCCGCGCTCATACTCGGCAGCGACCCGATGGTCAGCGTCGGAGCGATGCTGATCTGCCTGCCACTGTTCTCCGCGCTCACCGCTCGCCGGGCGCGGTACCAGCTGCGCTGCGCGCGTACGATCGCTCCGTCCAGGGTCGCGCCCGGCCAGCCGGCCAAAGTCACCGTGCGGCTCGAGAACGTCAGCCGGATCTCGACCGGCCTGCTGCTCGCCGAGGAGACCATCCCTTACTCGCTCGGCGCACGGCCACGGTACGTGGTGAATGGGATCGAGCGTGGCGGTGCGCGCGAAGTCAGCTATCAGCTGCGGTCCGATGTCAGGGGCAAGTTCTCTGTCGGCCCGATGCGGATCAGGATCGCCGATGTTTTCGGCCTGGTCGAGCTGACCGCCAACTTCGCCAGCCAGAACACGCTCACCGTGACGCCCAAGGTAGTACCGCTGACCAGCGCCTCGGTGAACGGAAGCTGGTCGAGCGACGGCGACGGCAGGACCAGGATGACCGCCGCGGCCGGCGACGACGACGTGATTCCGCGCGCCTACCGCAATGGCGACGAACTGCGCCGGGTCCACTGGCGCTCAACCGCCAGGTATGGCGAGCTGATGGTGCGCAGGGAAGAGCAGCGCTGGCAGGACAAGGCGGTGCTGATACTCGACTCGCGGCGCAGCGCGCACACCGGCGGAGGCCCAAGCTCGTCGTTCGAGTTCGCGGTGAGCGCCGCCGCCTCGGTCGGAGTCCATCTGGCCAGGCAGGGCCTGGACGGCCATCTGCTGACCGACGGCGGCCCGCTGGCCGGCTCGGCGATGTTCGAAGACGTGCTGCTCGACGCGCTGTCGGTGGTCAACCAGTCGCGCAATCACGACTTCGCCAGGATGACCGCCGCGCTGACCACGATTGAGGGGGGCCTGCTCGTGCTGATCGCCGGGCGCCTGTCCGGCGACCAGGCCAGGGAGATCGCCGCGGCGCGCAGGGAAGGCAGGCAGGGCATCGCCTTGCTGCTCGCCACGTCCACCTGGGCCAGCCAGCCCGGCCGGGGCGGCGAGCGGCCGGCTGGCGCGAACGCGGCAGCAAGCGTCAACGGCAGCCCAGGCGCGGAATCCAGTTCAGCGAAGCCGGAAGGCAATGGCGTCGCAGCGCCCGATCGGCCGCCGGCTGAGACGGCCGCCGCCGAGGCAGTGTTTCGTGCTGCCGGGTGGCGGGTCACGACCATCGATGCGACCACACCGCTAGCCGTCGCGTGGCAACGGCTGCCGCGGGTTGGCTCATACGCCGCGTTCGGCGGCACCCTGCCTGACCTGGGGGTAGTTACCCGATGAACAACCGGCTGACCATCGCGGCCGCGGTCGCGGTAATTCTCGCATCGACATCCGAATGGGTGCTGATCAGCGGAGGCGGCTGGCTGGCCGCGTCCATCGGGGCCGTCATCGCCGTAGCGCTCGCTGGCACGCTGACCAGACTGGCGCCCACCCAGGCCGCGATCGGCGCTACTGCGACGGCCGCGCTGGCCTGCGTACCGCTGCTGACCGATAGATCG
>DATNEK010000181.1:0-14213 GCA_035553055.1 Streptosporangiaceae bacterium
CCGTCGATCGCGGCCGCGATTCCGTCCCACAGCTTGCACCTGGCCCCGAGCGCGGCGATCACGGTGTCCTCGCACTCGCGCCACTTGCTAGCGTCGTCGCCGCACAGGTCGGCGAGCATTTGCATGGCCATCGGCGTGTGCTCTTCGGCGTCGACCTGAATGTGCCGCCGCAGGTAGTCGACGAAAGTCGACAGCTGGTTGTCAAGGTCGGCGTTGACCTCGACCACCTGGTCGAACATGTCGGGGATCAGGTCCTCGCGCCCGAAAGCGAACGCGGCCGCCTGGCTGTGAATCGGCAAACTCTCGATGAACCCCCAGGTAATAGTCGTGAACTCGACCGACGGTTCCGGTGTGCCTGCTTCCTTCAGCGCAGTGAGTACCGGCTTGCCAGCACGCAGGAACTCGATGAAGCTGTCGATGGGACCGCGGTCGGCGCCGGCCTGGGCCATGCCGTCTAGGTAAAGCTCGAAGTGACTGATGAAGCCGCGGCCGAGTTCGTCGCTCTCCTCAACGAGCACGATGTCGTTGATCAGCCGGCGGCTGCCGGTCGGACCGGTTGGCACCCAGGGTACGTCGACGCAGGTGAGCTGGCGCTGCAGGGACTTGAGCAGGGACATGAAGTCCCACACCGCGAACACGTGGTGCTGCATGAACGTCCTGACGGCGTCTAATCCGTCGAGCTTGCGGTACATGGGGTGGCTGATGACGGCGTTCCTTGCTGGACTGACGGCTTGCTTTAGCCGCTCGACTCCCGCGTTAGTGTCGCCCCATTCGTAACGTGACATGGCGTTTCTTCTCCTTCGTCGCAGGACGGCCTGGTGCCGTTCACACTGTAAATCGACTTTGCCAATCGGTATAGGGGCCAGTATTGCGAAACTGTGCGTTTCTATGCAGGATGGAGATCAACCGATGAAAGGGCACGACGGTGGACCTGGCGGCGTCCGCGTTACACGGCTCGTTGCTCGACCCGGCGCTTGAGTCGATGAACTTCCTCAACGAGATCGGGAGCAAGTACCCGGACGCGATCTCATTCGCCTCGGGGCGGCCGTGTGAGGAGTTCTTCGACGTCGCGCTCATCCACCGGTACGTGGACGCGTTCTGCGAGTACTTGAGCGAGCGCGGTTACAGCCAGGCGCGGGTGAACCGGGAGCTGTTCCAGTACGGCAGGACCAAGGGGATCATCGCCGAGCTGGTCGCCAGGTACCTGGAAACCGACGAGGGCATCGCGGTCGACCCAGAGGCGATCGTGGTCACCGTGGGGTTTCAGGAAGGCATGTTCTCGGTGGTCAGGGCGCTGCGAGCGGACGAGCGTGACGTGCTGCTCGCGGTGTCGCCGAGCTACGTCGGGCTTACCGGTGCCGCCCGCCTGGCCGACATGCCAGTCTGGCCGGTTCGCGGCGGGCCTGACGGCATCGATCTTGACGATCTCGCGGGCCAGGTACGGCGCGCTAGGTCGGAAGGGCGCAGGGCCAGGGCGTGCTACGTGATGCCCGACTTCGCTAACCCGTCGGGCGTGAGCATGACGGTGCCGGCGCGGCTGGCGCTGCTTGACGTCGCGGCCAGCGAGGGCATTCTGCTGATCGAGGACAACCCGTATGGCACATTTCATGCTGGCCCGCACCTGCCGACGCTGAAGGCGCTTGACCGCAGCCGTCAGGTGATCTATCTCGGGTCGTTCGCGAAGGTCGGGTTCCCTGGCGCACGGGTCGGGTTCGCGATCGCCGACCAGCGGGTTAGCGATGAGAAAGAGCACGTCAGCCTGCTGGCTGACTACCTATCGATGATCAAGAGCATGCTGACAGTCAACACGTCGGCGGTCAGCCAGGCGGTGATCGCCGGCAAGCTGCTGCTCAACGGGTTCAGCCTGGCCAAGGCCAATGACCGGGAAACCGCTACCTACCTGGCTAATATGCGCCGGCTGCTGGCCGGGCTGGCGCGCCGGTTCCCCGCCAGCGCCGACCCGGCTATCCAGGTGAGCTGGAATACGCCAACCGGCGGGTTCTTCGCCGTGGTCACGCTGCCGTTCGCCGCCGATGACGAGCTGGTGGAATACTCCGCGCGCGAGCACGGCGTGCTCTGGACTCCGATGAGTCACTTCTACGCCGGAAACGGCGGGTTGCGCCAAGCCAGGCTGGCCTGCAGCCAGCTATCAGGCGGCGAGATAGAAACTGGCCTGGACCGCTTCACCGCGCTCGTAGCCGACAGGCTACGAGCCACTTCGATGCTAGACCCTTCTGCGGGAGGTGAACTGGCACACCGTGGTTAGCCGGAACAGCCGGTCACCTCCCGCCTAAGCCCTGGTCGTCGCTTCCATGGCCATCTGGCATCTGGTATGTGGTGTGGGTAGTCGCCCGCTGGCGGCTACGTGTTGAGTTCAGTGGTGGACTTTCCTCGTGGGTTAGACGGCCCGGCGAGGCGTTTCGTTGCGTCCGCAGGCAGCGACTTTGTTGCCTGGCGGCGGGCCCCGCGGGGCCCGCCGCTATAGAGAGTGGCCCGGCTAGCTGGGGATCAGCCGAGCCTGCGCTCGCGATGTGCTCAAAGTTACCTAGCTCGTCGGCGCCGTGCCCCCGACCGCCGCGATCGGCTCGCGCACCCGCTCGCCCGAACCGTCCCTGCGGCCCTGTGGCGGCGGCAGTGCGACCGGCGTGCCTGCCGCTGTCGCCGCCCGAGCAGGCCCTGGCCCGGCCCAGGCGAGTACCAGGGCGTCTTCGCCCTTGAGGAACCTGTGGCAGCGCACCCCGCCAGTGGCGCGGCCTTTCGGCGGGTACTCGGTGTATGGGGTGACCTTGGCGCTGGCCGCGCTTGTGCCCGGCAGCGCGTTCGCGCTGCCAGCCACCGTGACGACAACGGGCTGCCCTGACTGTGAGTCCTGGTCGCTATCGGTATCGCTGTCGGCGGAGCGCGGGTCAACGGCTCCGAACCAGATCACCGACGTGCGCGCAGACAGCCTGATCCCCGTCATTCCCGATGCCGCGCGTCCCTGGGGCCTGACCGTGCTGGCACTGAACCTGAGCAACTGGGCGTCGCTGGTAATGAAGACCAGATCCTGTTCTTCCGACTCGAGCTGGACGGCGCCAGCCACCCGATCGCCGTCCTTCAGCGCGATCACATCGAACTCGGTCGCGTTCTGCGGATAGTCGGGTGCCACCCGCTTGACGACACCATGCGCGGTGCCGATCGCCAGCCCGGCCCCCGCCGTGTCAGCCGCCACGATCGCGACCACGGTCTCGCCGCGCTCGGTCGCTACGAACTCGCTGACCGGGGCGCCGCCCGATAGGCCGGGCGCGTGGGCGGTCGGCGGCAGCGCTGGCAGCTCGAGCACCCCGAGCCTGATCAGCCTGCCGTGACTGGTCAGCACGCCGATCGTGCCGCGCGCCGTGGACGGGACCGCGGAGATGATCACATCATGCGCCGACCTGGGCTCCGCTGACCGGCGAGCCGCCCGACCCGATCTGGTCGCGGCAGTTGCCCGCTGGTTTCTTTCTGCCTCGGGAATGTCCTCGATCAGCTCCTGCTGACCGGACGCCTTCTTGGATGCGGCGGTACGTGCGAGCAGGCCTGCCGATGACAACAGCACCGTGCACGGGTCATCGGCCACCTCAAGGGGCACAGCCGCCGTCTTCTGAGCGCCGCTGGCTTCGAGTAGCACCGTGCGGCGGGCAGTGCCGTACTTGTCGGCCACGGCGGCGAGCTCGGACGCGACGAGCTCTCGCAGCCGCTGGTCGGAGTCGAGTATCGCGGTGAGCTCGGCGATCTCCTCGGTGAGCGACTGCTGCTCGCGTTCGAGCTCGAGTTTGTCGTACCTGGTCAGCCGCCGCAACGGGGTGTCAAGTATGTACTGAGCCTGGACCGCTGACAGGTCGAATACGCTCATCAGCCGCTCCTTGGCGGTGGCGGCGTCATCGCTCGTCCTGATCACCTGGATTACTTCGTCGATGTTGAGCAGGGCGATGATCAATCCGTCGACGAGGTGCAGCCGATCCTGGCGCTTGCCGCGCCTGAACTCGGTTCGGCGCCTGACGACGTCGATCCTGTGCTCGACGTAAATCCGCAGCAGCTCGCGCAGGCCGAGTACGCGCGGCTGGCCGTCCACGAGGGCGACGTTGTTGATGCCGAATGTCTCCTCCATCGGCGTCAGCCTGTACAGCTCCTCGAGCACCGCCTCGGGGTGGAACCCGCTGCGTACCTCGATCACCATGCGCAGGCCATGGTGCCGGTCGGTGAGGTCTTTGAGTTCGGTGACGCCGTGCAGCTTCTTGGCCTGGACTAGGTCCTTGATCCTGGCGATCACCTTCTCGGGGCCGACGCCGTACGGCAGTTCGGTGACGACGATGCCGCTGCGACGCGGAGTGAGCTGCTCGATCCTCGCCGTGGCCCGCGTGCGGAAGATACCGCGGCCGGTCTCGTAGGCATCTCTGATCCCGTCCAATCCGATGATCTTGCCGCCGGTCGGCAGGTCAGGGCCAGGCACGAACCGCATCAGCTCATCGAGCGTGGCATCGGGGTTGGCGATCAGGTGCCTGGCCGCCGCGACCACCTCGCCGAGGTTGTGCGGCGCCATGTTCGTCGCCATCCCGACGGCTATCCCCGAAGCGCCGTTGACCAGCAAGTTGGGCAGGCCGGACGGCAGCACCTCAGGCTGCGTCTCCGAGCCGTCGTAGTTGGGGATGAAGTCGACCGTGTTCTCATCGAGCGATGCGGTCATCTCAAGCGCGGCTGCGGCGAGCCGTGCCTCCGTGTACCGCATGGCCGCCGGCGGGTCGTCGCCGCCAAGGGAGCCGAAGTTGCCGTGCCCGTCGATCAGCGGCAGCCGCATGGCGAACGGCTGAGCCATCCTGACCAGGGCGTCGTAGATGGCGTCGTTGCCGTGCGGGTGCAGTCGGCCCATCACCTCGCCGACCACGCGGGCGCACTTGACGTGCGGCCGGTCAGGCCGCAATCCCATCTCGCTCATCTGGTACAGAATCCGGCGTTGCACCGGCTTGAGGCCATCCCGCGCGTCCGGCAGCGCCCGCTGGTAGATCGTCGAATACGCGTACTCAAGGTAGCTGCCGCGCATCTCGTCGGTGACGTCGATGTCGACGATGTTCTCTTCGAAGTCGTCGGGAGGCGGCTGGGTTGTCCTAGTGCGTGCCATGCCGTTATTCTGCCGCGTGCGCCGCGGTAGCGGGCACGGCATGGCCGTCGGCCGGGCTGCCGTCGGGCGGGTTGGCAGAAAGGTTCAGAGCAGCGGGCGGGCGCCGACGAGGCCCATCGCCATCGCGGCTAGCCGGCATCCGCTGGTCAACGCCTCGCCCGGCGGCTTCTTGTCGAGCCAAGGCGGCAGGAAGCCCGCGCAGAACGCGTCGCCAGCGCCGGTGCGGTCGACTATTCGCTCGATAGGCGGCGCCGGGACGCGCACGGGGTCCGGCCTTCCGCCCGCGTAATACAGCGCGCCTTGCGCGGCCAGCTTCATCACCACGTGCGGATACCAGGCGTTGAGCACCCGGGCCGCCTGCTCAGGCTCGGCCCGGCCGGTGAGTACCCGGCCTTGCTCAGCGTTGACGAACAGCAGCGTCGCGCCGTTGGTCATCTGGAGGAAGGGTTCAGCCCCGGCGCGCTCGAGCGGTGCCGACGACGCGCCGTCCACCGAGATCGTCATGCCGGCCCGCCTGGCCATCGATATCGCCATCAGCGTGGCCTGGCGCGAGCCGGTGTTCAGCAGCGTGTAACCGGACGCGTGCAGGTGACAGCCGGGAGTGAACAGGTCCTTGGGCAGGTCTTCTGGGGAGAGCGCCGCGTTGGCGCCCGGGTCGGACATCATGGTCTGGTCGCCCTTGTGCGTCACCATGACCACGCAGGTGCCGGTCGGCCGTTCCGGGTCCATGACGAGCCTGGCGTCGACGCCGTAGCCCATCAGTTCCATGTCTCTGTTGCGCCCGGCGATGTCGGCGCCGCGCCTGCCGACGAACGCGACTTCGGTGCCGTCAACGGCCAGCCACGCCGCGATATTCGCGCCAGAGCCGCCGCCGTGCATGGTCACCGTGGCAGGCGTATCGCTAGCCTTGGCTAGTGGCAGCATCGCGTGAGCGACGGTGTCGGTCATGAGGTCACCGATGACGACAACGCGCGCCAATGTCGTACACCACCTTGGTTCTGCTGGGTCGAGCATGGCGGACGGGGGATCCGCCGCAGGAGTCTAGGCTTTAGAACCTAACAGTTTCCATGCTCTACCTTGCCCATGTTCGCAGCCTGAACTCCCGCGGAATGCTGAATACGGCCAACTAGAGCCTGCGCGTCAGTGGCGGGCTGCTTGGTCATACCCTGCTGCCATGACCTGGACCTGGCAGTACGAGAAGGCAGACGGAACTCTGGCCGCCGCCCGTGGGCTGCCGAAGGAAAGCTTCGGCAGCCAGGGTGACGCCGAGACGTGGCTGGGCGAGCACTGGCGCGGCCTGCTCGACTCGGGCGTCGATCAGGTCAGCCTGCTCGAGGACAGCCGGTGCGAATACGGGCCGATGAGCCTGCATCCCGTGGAGGACTAACAGGCGGCTACGCGGCCTGCCTGGCCGGCTCGCCGCCGGTCGGCGGTCACGGTCGACCGGCTGGGCTGCGCGTCTGCGCCGGATCGCTGACTACCTCGTCGCCGATAATGTCGTCGATCTTGGCCATCAGCTCCTGGTCGAGCTTGACGCCCGCGGCCTTGACGTTCTCGTGCACGTGCTCTGGCCTGGTCGCGCCGACGATCGCGGCGCTGACAGCCGGGTTCTGCAGCGTCCAGGCGATCGCGAGTTGCGACATGGTCAGCCCAGCCTCATCGGCCACCGGCCGCAGTTTCTGCACAGCGGTGAGCAGGCTGTCGGTCAGGTACCCGCTGATGAACCCCGCGCCACGCTCGTCGGTGGCGCGCGATCCTGGCGGAGGCTCAGCGCCAGGCAGGTACTTGCCGCTCAGCACACCCTGGGCCATCGGTGACCAGACGATCTGGCCGATACCTTCGCGCTCGCACAGCGGAATCACCTCTGCCTCGATCACCCGCCAGATCATGTTGTACTGGGGCTGGTTCGAGATGATCCGGTCAAAGCCCATCTGCTCGGCGATCCGCAACGCCTGGGCGATCTCATCGGCGCGCCATTCAGAGACGCCGACATAGAGCACCTTTCCCTGGCGCACCAGATCGTCGAACGCGCGCATGGTCTCCTCGAGCGGGGTCGCGTGGTCGTATCTATGCGCCTGGTACAAATCCACGTAATCGGTGCCCAGCCGGCGAAGCGACGCGTGCGCGGACTCCATGATGTGCTTACGTGACAGCCCGCGGTCGTTGGCGCCAGGTCCGGTCGGCCAGAAGACCTTCGTTAAGATCTCTACCGACTCTCGCCTGACGCCGTTCAGCGCCCGGCCGAGAACCGACTCGGCGGCCGTACTCGCGTACACGTCCGCGGTGTCGAATGTGGTGACTCCCTCATCGAGTGCGGCGACCACGCAGTCTCGTGCGGCGTCTTCGGCGACCTGCGAGCCGTGCGTGAGCCAGTTGCCGAACGCGATCTGGCTGACCTTCAGGCCGCTCCTGCCCAGATGACGGAATTCCATGGACCACCTTCGTTATGTTCGAGGGTCAGATTGACGCGCCGCGCTTGACTCTGGGAGGCGGGATCCTTGACGCGCGCAGCCGCAGATTGCGCTTGGTCACGTACCAGATGATGCCGCGGGTGCTTTCGCCGGGCAGGCGCTGCCTGGTCAGGCGGGTCAGCATGGTCCCGTAGTAAAGGCTCTCGATCGCGATGACGCCGACGATCCCAATCTCGACATACAGCACCACCGCGGAGTTCTTGCCCGACCCGAGCGCGAAGATGATGAAGATAAGCACGAAGACGCCGAAAAGGATGTACTCGCTCACGATGACCCGGCGCGAGTCGACGTAATCTCTGGCAAGGGCGCGCACCGGGCCGCGGTCCTTGGCTGGCATCGCCCACTCTTCGCCCCGCCGCATCGCATCCATCTTGCGCGTTTGCTCGGCGCGCCTGCGGTCTCGCTGCTGAGCGGAAGCCGCCTTGCGGTCGGTCGGCGGCGGCGTGTAGGGCTGGCGCCTGGCCCGCTCTACCTCGCTCCGCTTGGGCGTCGGTCGGCCCTTGCCTGCCTGCTTGGCCTGCTCGCTGTCGGCGGGGTTTGGCTGCCCGTCGTCCGGGGTCGCGGCAGTGCCGCTGATACGTCGTCGCAACACCGTCACAGCCTACCGGGACGGCCGGACGAACCACCCAGAACATCAGTTCTGGCGGGGCCATCGAGCAGGCCGCGCGGAGCGGGTAGCGTGCATACGCGGGCTGTCGGGATGACGGGCTAGGCAGTAGGTCATAGGCTGGGAATCCGGCTGAACAGGATGAGGGGATGGGCCGCGCTTATGGGCGTGATGAAGCGGGTTTCTACGATCTTCCGTGCCAAGGCTAATAAGGCGCTGGACAAGTACGAGGATCCGAGGGAGACCCTCGATTATTCCTACACAACCCAGCTTGAGTTGCTGCAAAAGGTGCGCCGCGGTGTCGCGGATGTGGCGACCTCCCGCAAGCGGGTCGAGTTGCAGATGAACCAGGTGCAGCAGCAGACGGACAAGCTTGACCGGCAGGCTCGTGACGCGCTCGCGGCCGGTCGTGAGGACTTGGCCAGAGAGGCGCTGACGCGGAAGGCTGGAGTCCAGGGCCAGCTCAACGACTTGCAGAACCAGTACGCCTCGCTTCAGGGCGAGGAGGAGAAGCTGACCGCGGCCAGCCAGCGGCTGCAAGCCAAGGTGGATGCCTTCCGTGTGAGGAAGGAGACCATCAAGGCCACCTACACCGCGGCCGAGGCGACGACCAGGATCAACGAGGTCTTCACCGGCATCTCAGAGGAGATGAGCGATGTCGGCCTGGCGATCCAGCGTGCCGAGGACAAAACTGCCCAAATGCAGGCCAGGGCCGGAGCGATCGACGAGCTGATGGCCTCTGGCGCGCTGAGCGACGCGCTCGGCGGCACTCCCACCGATGACATCCAGGCCGAGCTTGACCGGATGGGTGCGGGCAGCAGCGTTGACAACGAGCTTGCCAGGATGAAGGCCGAACTTTCCGGCGGCAGCGCGCCGAAGCAGATTGCGAGCGGTGGCCAGGTGGCTGACGCGGTGCCAGACCGAGCCGCAGGCGTCCCGGCCGACCAGCCGCGGTCAGGGGAGGGCCAATGATCGTGAGGATCATGGGCGAAGGGCAGTTGCGGCTTGACGACTCCGCCGTTGACGAGCTCAACCACCTGGACGAGGCGCTTGAAGCCGCGGTTGAACGGCAGAACCAGGCGGCGTTCGGAATCGCGTTGCACGCCTTGCTCGACAAGGCGAGGGCGCTCGGCGAAGCCCTGCCGCATGACGCGATCGAGCCTTCTGACCTGATCTTGCCACGTGAGGGAGCGACGATCGAAGAAGTCCACGAGCTGCTGGCCGACGGCGGGCTGATTCCTGGCTGACCCACATTGAGAACTCAAGTTGTCCGCTCGGGTCGCCGCCGCCCTTGCGGCGAGCGTTCAGCCTGCTCGCAGCTAGCGTTGAGGCAGGTGCGGCAGACTCGAATCGAACGGGATGTGCGGCCGCTAGCGGGGGCCAACAGCGGGCCGTGCATCCCGTCAGGGACGGCGGGGTATCAAACCAGTACCAGACCTGAGATGTAATGAAGTAAGCGAGCTTGAGGCGGCTGGAATGAACGGAGGCGGCGCCGATGGCTAAGACACGTTATGCGACCGACAAGGGACTCATCGCCCGCATGGGCGTGACCATGTTCCTGATCGGCTTGGTCTTCACCGCATTCATCCTCGTCATCGTGCTGCTGCTGACCAAGTTCACCTCAGTCTCTGGTGGCGGAATCATTTTCATCGCCGTTCTCGCGGGCGTAGCGGTGTCGTTCGGCTCCTACTACTGGTCAGACAAAATCGCGCTGGCGACGGCCGGAGCCCGACTCGTCACGCCGCAGCAGGCTCCCGAGCTGCATGGCGTGATCGACCGGCTGTGCGCGCTTGCCAACATGCCCAAGCCGCGGGTGGCGATCGCGCCAGGAGATATGCCGAACGCCTTCGCCACCGGGCGCAGCACCAAGGTGGCCGTCGTCTGCGTGACCGAGGGCTTGCTGGCCAGGCTGGACAGGAATGAACTCGAAGGCGTACTCGCGCACGAGATGTCGCACGTCGCGCACAAAGACGTCGCGGTCATGACGATCGCCTCCTTCCTTGGGATCGTGGCCGGCTTGCTGGTCAGGTTCGCTTTCTATTCAGAGCTGTTCGGCGGCGGCGGTGGCCGCGGTCGCGGCCGCGGCGGCAACGACCAGAACACCATTCCGGTCATCTTCCTGGTCATGCTGGTCGGCATCGTCGTTTACGCCATCAGCTTCCTGCTGATCAGGCTGCTGTCCAGGTACCGGGAGCTGTCGGCCGACCGGTCAGGTGCGCTGCTCACCGGGCAGCCGTCGGCGCTGGCCAGCGCGCTGGTCAAGGTGAGCGGCGACATGGCACGGATACCGACGAAGGACCTGCGTGCGGCCGAGCCGCTCAACGCGTTCTACTTCGCGCCCGCGCTTTCAGCCCGCAGGGGCGAGATGAGCCTGTCGACGCTGTTTTCCACTCATCCCTCACTTGAGAAGCGGCTGAAGGCGCTCGACGAGATCTCTAAGCAACTGAGCAACAGGTAAGGGGTTGCTTATGGGGTTCCTCGATACGCTGCTTGGCCGTACTAAGCCCGCGCCGCCGAACCTGGACGAGCTGTTCGCGCTGCCGTCGGCGGCGATCACACTGCAGGCGGCCACGGACTTCGTGCCGACCGGCATCGGATCAGTCTGCTTCCGCGCGGTCGAGGGCAAGGCTTTTTCCGACATTGAGAAAGATGTCACCGACCTGCTCAGCATGGGGGAGAGCAAGACACCGGTCAGCGTCAGCGCCGATTCCTACGGCTACACCTGGGTGGTTGCCACGCACTCGGCCGACGACGTGGAAGGGCTCGTGACCGACCTGCACGCGGTGAACTACTCGCTGGAGGGCGGCGGGTTCGGGCCGCAGTTGCTCTGCACCATCGTCGGCTTCCGTGACTCATCGGGCACCCGGCTCGGTCTTGTGTACTTGTACAAGCGCGGCACGTTCTACCCGTTCGTGCCGCAACCAGGCGAGCGCAGGGACAACGCGACCGAGTTGCGCGTCCGCGGCGTGCTCGGCGACGATCTGAAGATCGAGTCCGACCTCGGCCGCTGGTTCCCCGTGTGGGGCGCGCCAGGGCTCTAAGGCAGCGCGAGCATCTGGTCTAGTGCCGCCCTGGCCTGCGCCGCGGTCTGCGGATCGACCGTGATCTGATTGATGACCTGACCGTCGGCTAGCGACTCCATCGCCCAGACCAGGTGCGGCAGGTCGATCCTGTTCATCGTGGAGCAAAAGCAGACCGTCTTGTCGAGGAACACGATGGTCTTGTCGGGGTTGTTCCGCGCGAGCCTCTGCACCAGGTTCAGCTCGGTGCCGACCGCCCAGGCCGATCCGGCTGGCGCCTGTTCGATCGTGGCTATAATCTTCTCGGTCGAGCCGATGTAGTCGGCGGCAAGCACTACTTCATGCACGCACTCCGGGTGCACGATCACGTTGACGCCAGGCACCCGGCTCCGCACCTCGGCGACATTGGACGCACGGAAGCGCCCGTGTACCGAGCAGTGACCCTTCCACAAGATCATGGTCGCGCGGCGGAGCGCGTCAGGCGTGGCGCCGCCGTAGGGCTTGCGCGGGTCCCAGACCACGCAGTCATCGAGGCTCATGCCGAGTTCGAGCACCGCGGTGTTCCTGCCCAGATGCTGGTCGGGCAGGAACAGCACCTTGTCGCCCCCGCCCAGAGCCCAGGTGAGCGCTCGCTTGGCGTTGGACGACGTGCACACCGTGCCGCCGTGCCTGCCGGTGAACGCCTTGATGTCGGCCGATGAGTTCATGTAGGTCACCGGGATTACCGCATCGGAGATGCCCAGGTCCTCGAGTGTCTCCCAGCACTCCTCGACCTGGTTGTAGGTGGCCATGTCAGCCATCGAGCAGCCCGCCGCCAGGTCAGGCAGGATGACCTGCTGCGACGCCGAGGTGAGTATGTCCGCGGACTCGGCCATGAAGTGGACGCCGCAGAAGATCACGAATTCGGCCGTCGGCTTCGCGGCGGCGTCACGCGCCAGCTTGAATGAGTCGCCGGTCACGTCGGCGAACCTGATGACCTCATCGCGCTGGTAATGATGGCCAAGCACGAAGGCGCGGTCGCCGAGCGCGGTGCGCGCTCGCTCGGCCCGGTTGACCAGGGCAGGATCGGACGACGCGGGCAGCTCACCGGTGCAGGAGACGCCGCGTTCTGAGTTGGGGTCGGCCCGGCGGCCAAGCATGAGCAAGGGAAGCTGATGATCCCGCTTAGATATGCCAGCCCCGTTGGCCTCTTCACCGCGCGTCGCGCTGGTGAGCTGGCTCGCAGCACCTGACATCGGGCCCCCAGTGGGTCAGATTCTTATCGTCGACCTGACGATAGCAACTTATCGTCGACTTGACGATACCCTGAGCATACGCCGTTCGTTTCCCCACGGTTCATCGCCCTGGGACGATTCGGACCAACCGAGCGGCCTGGAATGAGCGCGCTAGGCATATGGTTGGAGGTGAGCGACGAACAACTTTCGGGAGCTAACCAGATGACAGTTCAGAACGATGTGACCGCTCAGGGCATCCTTCTCACCGAGGTGGCCGCCGCCAAGGTCAGCACGCTGCTGGCCCAGGAGGGCCGTGACGACCTGAGGCTGCGGATCGCCGTGCAGCCTGGTGGCTGTTCTGGCCTGCGATACCAGCTGTACTTCGACGAGCGCCAGATCGAAGGCGACATCGTGAGCAAGTTCGGCGGGGTCGACGTGGTCACCGACAAGATGAGCGGGCCTTACCTGACCGGCGCCACTATCGACTTCGTCGACACGATCGAGAAGCAGGGCTTCACGATCGACAACCCCAACGCGACGGGTTCGTGTGCTTGCGGTGACTCCTTCCACTAACTTAGGCGCTCACCGAGGACCGTCGTCAGTGGACTTGCCGTCGGAAGGGCCGCCGTGCGCATAGCAGTGACCGGATCCATCGCGACCGACCACCTGATGACATTCCCCGGCAGGTTCGTCGAGCAGCTGATGCCCGACAAGCTGGACAAGGTCGCCCTGTCGTTCCTCGTCGACACCCTCGTGATCAGGCGCGGCGGAGTAGCGGCGAACATCGCATTCGGCCTCGGCGGCCTTGGCCTCCGGCCCCTGCTGGTCGGGACGGCAGGCAGTGACTTCGGTGACTACCGCGACTGGCTCGAGCAACACGGCGTAGACACCACCGGAGTGCGGGAGTCCGCGCATCAGCACACGGCGAGGTTCGTCGGCACCACCGACGCCGACATGAACCAGATCGCCTCGTTCTATCCCGGCGCTATGACCGAGGACAGGAATATCGACCTCGGCGAACTGGCGGGCCAGATTGATCTCGTGCTGATCGGCGCCAGCGACCCAGACGCGATGCTGGCCTTCACCAAGCAGTGCGTCGCCAGCCATATACCGTTCGCCGCCGACACCTCATGGCAGCTCGCCAGGCTGGACGGCGAGCAGGTCATGTCGCTGGTGACCGGGGCTGACTACCTGTTCTGCAACGAGTACGAGGCCACGCTCACCCAGCACAAGTCCGGCTTGACGCAGACCGAGCTGGCCGAGCAGGTCGGTGTGCAGGTGACCACGCTCGGCAGCCGCGGAGCGCGGGTCGACCAGGCTGGGCAACCTCCGATCATGGTTCCGCCAGTGCCTGGCGTTGTGCCGAAGGAGCCGACCGGTGCCGGTGATGCTTTCCGCTCCGGATTTTTGGCCGCGGTCTCCTGGGGGCTGTCGCTTGAGCGGGCGGCACAGCTCGGCAACCTCATCGCCGTTCATGCGCTGGAGACCACGGGCACCCAGGAGTACATGCTGCGTCCCGAGCCGCTGACGACGAGGTTCGCAGCCGCCTACGGCGACGACGCGGCGGCCGACATCGCCAAGCACTTCAGCTAAGGCCCGGCACCCGCGCACCTGGGAGTCGGCCTAGGAGGGATTGGCGAAACTCGGCGTATCGGGGTTGGCGGACCACTGGTGCGGTGTGCGCGGCGGTAGCGGGCCGGCTCTGCTGGCCGGGCGTGCCGGGCCGGGGCGGCGGGGTTCGGGCTGGCGCGGCCACGTCGCCGC
>DATNEK010000182.1:0-4802 GCA_035553055.1 Streptosporangiaceae bacterium
GATCGCGACCATGTCGAAGGTGGTGAGTACCCTGGGCAGGATCCCTCCGGCGACCCGCTCGGAGGCAAGTTCCCTTGAGTCAGTCTGCGAATCAGCCCGCGCTGTCATGGCTATCCTCCTAGAGCGGTCATGGGATTGCCCTGGCGTGACGGGTGTGACAGTGCGGCCATCGATAAAGATCTTCCGTAGGCTCCAAAGCTGTTAGCGGTCACATTAAGTCGTGCTTCTGGTTCGGTCTAGTAGCGGTTTAGGCGGACCGCCGCACTCCCGCACCGGTTCGGCGTAAGATCCGGGCGCCTCGCTGACACCAATAGGACATGAGCCTGCTTACTATCCCGCGCGTGCATGAACTGCGCGGACCAGCATGGATCGATACCAGCCTCCGGTACTGCCTCACCGCCATTTGCGCGGGGAGTGCCGGAGTCCACGCCTCGCTCATCGGAGAGCACTTCGCCGAGAGCACGCTTCTCGGGTCCGCGTTCGTCGCGGCCACCCTCGCCATGGCGCTAGCCGCGCTGGTCGTGCGGCAACCGCGCCACGACCGCTGGGGGCTCGCGCTCGCGACCGCTGCGCTGTCCGTGATCGCGGTCAGCTACATGCTGTCGCGAAGCACAGGCATCCCGGTGCTGATCGTCCAGCCAGAACACGTCGACCCGCTCGGCACCGTCACGACTTCCGCCGAACTAGCTGGCGCGCTGTTCGGCGCCGTGCTGATGGCACGAGTTGTGCTGATGACAAGAAAGGACAAGGTATGAAATCGACACTGGTCGGGCGCCAGCGCAGCGTGCCCGTCGCCTTCGCGGTGCTCATCGCGGTGGTCGCCGCTTTGTTCGCGTTCACGGTAGAGCGCGGGTCGGCGCACGCCGAGGGCGTGCTTGGTCATGATCACGCCGCGGCAGCGTCGTCGCAGGGACTTCCCACCGCAGCCGAAGTCGCGTTCCACGATCAGATGCGCAAGCTCTGGGAAGACCACGTGACCTGGACCAGGCTCGCGATCGTCACGTTCGCCGATGGGTCGGCTGGCTTTAACGCAACGGCGACGCGTCTGCTGCAGAACCAGACCGACATCGGCAACGCGATCGCGCCCTTCTACGGTCAGGCGGCCGGCCAGCAACTCAGCGACCTGCTTCATACTCACATCAACCTCGCGGTCGCGATCCTGCAGGACGCGAAGGCTGGCAACACCACGGCGTTCAACGCTGACAAGGCCAGCTGGTATGACAACGCCAATCAGATCGCCGATTTCCTGTCCGCCGCGAACCCGAAAAACTGGCCTGACGCTCTCATGCGGGACGAGATGAAGGTGCACCTCGACGAGACCCTCCAGGAGGCGGAGGATGAGCTGGCCGGCAACTACACCGCGAGCGTCAACGACTACGAGCCCGTAGTCGAGCACATGCTCGGCTTTGCCGACCTGCTCAGCTCGGGCATCATGCGTCAGTTCCCCAACCAGTTCGACAACTGAGCACACGTCCGGCCCGCTGCTCGCGCGGTCTGGACCTGGCGCGGCCGGTCACTGATAGGAGATCATGACCGGCCGCGGTGATCGCGCCATGGTCTGGGTCGGCGTGAGCATGGGGTGGTCCTTGACGAAGAAGTTCTTCCACCCGAAGTAAACGTTCGGCGGCGCGGCGGCGGTGACGGCGGCCCAGGTCTGCCGTTTGTTGCCTGGCGTGCCCTGGCCGTCCATGTGGATAACGATCGCGAGATCGTCGTGCCCGGTGTCGATGCGGTACTCGCCGGTGATCATCGGCAGCTGGAACTGGTGCAGCACCAGGAGTTTCTGCGGGAGATGATGGCGTGCCGTCAGCGCGGCGAGCCAGTTCGCGACGCTGTTGACCTGCCTGCTGGTCACGGAGCCAATCTGCCGCAGCGGCAACTGGCCACCCTTGAGCTTCCATTCTGGGTCGATGGCCAGCCCGACGTCGGGCCGCTCGAGCAGTGTCCGATACGGCTTGGCCTGGGCGAGCAGGCCGGCCCGGCCGGCTTGCAGATCGAGTATCACGTACATTCCGGCTCTGGTGGCTTGGGTCACCCAGGGCCGAATTTCTGCTACTGGTGTCAGGTAGGAATAAGTGCCGCCTTCTGGTTCGTCCACCCCCTGCGCGACGCTCGCGATGATCTCGAAGGCCGGGACGACAGGCACGCCGCTGAGCGATCGGTACCGTGCGGCCAGCCGCTTGGCCCGCGCGATGCTGTCGGCCAGGTCCTGCTGACCGAGCGCACCGAGCCCAGGCGTTCCCGGATGACCGTAGAGCGCCACCAGCCGGTGCATCGGGAAGAGAACCTCGCCGCCTCCTGGGAGCTGCTTGCCCGTCGCCGCGACGGCGACTCGGGCGGCGAGCCGGGGTGCTGGCCCGAACCTGGTTCCGAGCGCGAGAACCTCCTGCGGCTTGACGGCCGAGACGGCGGCGATCGCGGCTGGGTCGGCCCGCACGTCGTAGCCGCGCACGGCGACCACGCTGGCGCCCGCCACCCGAGCGGTGGCTGCGGCGGCGCTCGCCTGAGCGCTCCGGTCGCCTCTTGGCACCAGCAGCACCGCCTTGGCCAGCGGCGCTGGCACCCTCGTGGCGTGCAGTTGTGCCGGATCAGCCACGACCTCGATGCCGCCCAGGGCGGTCGATAGCGCCCCCGAAGGAATGCCGACCGCCAGGATCTCGTGCGGGCGAAGCCGCTTGATCTCAGTCCGCACGGGCTTAGCGAGCGGCATCGGCTGTTCCCCTGGTAGCCGCCCTGGTTGCGGCGAGGCTAGAAGCACCGGCGCATGCACCCGCCGCGCGTCGACGACCGCGGTGGCCAGTGCCGAATGCCTGCCGGCCTCAGCGACGATGACGACCGGCGACGACGTGAACAGCCTCTCGGCGACCTGGGCGGCCTCAGCGTCGCCCTGGCCGGTCAGTACCCACGTCGCCGCCGTGATCGGGCGGGTGCGCGCGACCCACGGGCCGACGGGCGTTGATCGCTGTCCTGGCGCTGCGGTGCACGCGGTACCGCTTAGACCAAGCGCGGACACGGCGACAAGCAGGGCGCCGGCTCTCCACGTGAGCCACCGGCATCCGGCCATCACGACACAATCCACTTCGGGCTACTTCCTCCGCAACCGGAACGACATCAGCTATGACGGGAAGCTGACCTCATCGGTTGCGAACGATGTGGCCAGTCACGTTAGCCCTGGTCACCGAGCGCCGGATCGTCCGCGCCGGGCTGACCCGGTCTCCCGGAGGTGCGGCGCTGCGACAGGCGGGGGTTCTAGACGCTCAGTAGTCAGAACCTTACCGTTCGTGTCTCCCGCCGAGCACGATTCCGCGCTACAGGGGTTCAGCGCGCCGCGATCAGTTGGCGGCTCGGCAACCAAGGGCGCCCTCGTGACATTCGCGCGCGTTTGTCCAACGAGGTCGCGGCCGAGGGAATTCGGGTCCAACAGCGTTTCGCCAGGTGTCATCGAGACGGAAATGGCGCCGCGGACACTTCCGTGTCTGGCGGGCTATGACGCCGCCCGGGGCCCGGCCGCTGGGCGGCCGGGCCATGTCGTGGTCGAAGTTGACCGTGGCTGGCGGTACCGCGCCTTACAGGTTAAACGCGGCCGTCATCGTCGGGTTGCTGGTGGCCTGGCCAAGGGCCGGCAGGCCAAGCAGCTGCTCAGCGGTCCCGAGCAGGGAGTAATGGTTGAACAGCGTCGCCGAGGTCGCGCCCGCGGGAGTGCTCGGGCTGATAACGAGCGTGGCGACCCGGCAGCTCGCGTCGGTCGTGTTGGTGGCGCAGTTCTCGCTGGTGGAACCGCCTGTTCCTTCGTCCCAGGTGATGAAGATCGCGGTGGTGCCGCTCTGGTATTCGCTGCTGTTCAAGATCGTGGGGAGATTGCTTGACAGCCAGGTGTCACCGTCGGCGATTGTGCCGTCGTGCATGTCATCGATGAGATTGGGCGTGACGAACGAGAACGCCGGCAAAGTGCCGCCAGCGAGGTCCGTCGACAGCTGGGTATAGGGCACGTCGAAGGTCGTGCACCCGGAGAGCGTCGTGTAGTACGGCGGCGGGTCGTGGCGGACAGCGTATTCACCGGAGTTGGACTTGTCGCAGTTCGACGGCATCGATTCTTCGTAGGCCTTCCAGGTCTCGCCCTGGGAGAAGATGCTGGCCGCTGAAGTACTGCACCGGCGCGACGGGCTGCAGTCGCTGCTAAAGGTGTTGAGCTGGGTGAGCGTAAGGCCCGAAGTGGCGCCGACGTAGTTCGGCAGGCTGGGGTGGCTGAGGTTGTGGTAGTTCGTCGCGAGCCCGCACTCGGAAGCCAGCGAGTTTATGTACGGCGCCTGGGATGTGTTCCCGATGATGTCGGTGAAGCTGTGGTTCTCCATCCAGATCCAGATGACGTGCTTGTAGGTCGGCGGCGTCGTCAGCGTGCCGCACGGCCCGGCGGTCGCTGCTGGCCTGGCTTCTTGGGTGGCTGTTGCCGCGGTGGCCGCGGTCACCGCGGCGGCTGGTAATACCGCGGCTGCTGCGAGGGATATGAGTAAGTTGCGCACGTGCGCCTCCGGTTCTCACGCCGACCACTGGAGAAGGTCGGCACATCTTCAGCCTGTTCGCCCGGATTTGTGACGTCTACCGGCCGTCCGCGAACATCTCGGGAACTGCAGATGTCGCCTCTTCGACGCTGGTATCACAGGCACTCCGATCGCCATCAGCCAGTTCCTAACGGGTTCGGGTAGGAACAAATGGTCGACCAGGTGCCACGCCGAGTGCAAGATGTCCGTTACGCCGAACAAGTCAGAGATCCAGCGGAGCATCCCGAATAGCACTACGACGGT
>DATNEK010000183.1:0-11511 GCA_035553055.1 Streptosporangiaceae bacterium
TTGGTGTCAGCTGGTGCGGTCGACCATGAAGTCGCATAGCTGGGTGAAGGCCGCGCGGGCCGGGACATCTGGCAGCGTCGCGATGCGATCCCTGGCGGTGTTGGCCCAGTGCCGCACGTCCGCTCTCGCCAGATCCATGCCAGGATGCTTGCGCAGCAGGCCGAGCGCCTCGTCGAGCAGGCCCGGGTCCGACAGGTCAGTGCTGAGCAGCTCAAGCAGCCGGGCGTCGCCAGGACCGGCCGACCTGAGCGCGTGCAGCACAGGCAGGCTCCGCACCCCTTCGCGCAGATCGGTGCCTGGCGTCTTGCCGGCCTGCAACGACTCGCTGACGACGTCGAGAATGTCGTCGGATAGCTGGAAGGCGACCCCGAGCGCGGCATACGCCGGCCCGATGCTGTCAACGACAGACGCCGGCGCGCCGGAGTACATCGCGCCGAATTGACCACAGGTGGCGAACAGCGAGGCCGTCTTGCCGGTAGCCACGCTCATGTAGTGCTCAAGCGCGTCCTGCCCGGGCTTGGGGCCGACAGTTTCGAGTATCTGGCCGACGACCAGCCTGCCGAACGTCTCCGCCTGGATTCTGACCGCCTCGTTGCCCAGGTCGGCGAGTATCGACGATGCCCGGGCGAACAAGAAGTCCCCGGTCAAGATCGCCACCGAGTTCGTCCAGCGTGAGTTGGCGCTCTGCCAGCCTCGCCTGAACTCGGCCTCGTCCATCACGTCGTCGTGGTACAGCGTGGCCAGGTGGGTCAGCTCGATCGCGACCGCGGCTGGCACGATCCGCTCGTCACGCGGATCGCCGAACTGAGCGGCCAGCAGCACGAGCGTGGCACGAAATCGCTTGCCGCCGGCGTCCATCAGGTAACCCGAGGTCTCGTTGAGCAGCTCATACTGCGCCCTAGCCGCTTGATGCATGGCATCTTCGACTTGAGCCAGGCCGCGGGACAACTCGGACATCAAAGTGCCATCAGAGAGCGCAACGGGAACGAGGTTGATCACTTCATCCCCCATCGCTACGAGTGCCGCCATTGACGCAGCAAGCCAGGTGGCCGGTTACCAGATAAACACCACCATAAAGGCACCTGGCCATCCGGCCGATGCCGGCCGGCCATCTTGCGGCCGACAATTCCGGCATCAGTGGACAAAGAGCTGGGTAGCCGCGTCGTGAGCCAGCCGGAGCAGCGGCTCTGGCACGATTCCGAGCACGAGCGTCGCTAGCACGCCAATCCCGACCGCGCTCGCCGTGAACATGCTCGGCCGTACCACGACCGGCCCGTCAGCGGCTGGTTCGCTGAAGAACATCAGCACGATCACGCGCACGTACGGGAACGCCAGAATGGCGCTGCTCAGCGCCCCGACGATGACAAGTGGCACCGCGCCACCGCCGATCGCCGCCTGGAACACGGCGAACTTCCCGATGAATCCGCTAGTCAGCGGTATGCCGGCGAACGCGATCAGGAACAGCGCGAAGATGCCGGCGACCAGCGGCGAGCGCTTGCCGAGCCCGGCCCAGCTCGACAGGTGCCACGCCTCGCCGCCGTGATCGCGGATCAGCGTCACCACGGCGAACGCGCCGATCGTGGCGAAGCCGTAGGCCGCCAGGTAGAACAGGCTGCTCGACAATCCGGCCGTTGTGGCCGCGATCACGCCGGTCAGTATGTACCCAGCCTGGGCGATCGATGAGTAAGCAAGCAGTCGCTTGACGTCGGTCTGCGTGATCGCCATGATCGACCCGCCGAGCATGGTCGCGATCGCGACGCCCCACATCATCGGCCGCCAGTCCCAGGTCAGCTGCCCGAACGCGACGTAGAACACCCGGAGCAGCGCGCCGAACGCGGCGACCAGCGTGCAGGATGCCATCAGCGCGGTGACCGGGGTCGGTGAGCCCTGGTAGACGTCTGGCTTCCAGGCTTGGAATGGCACCGCCCCGATCTTGAAAAGCAGCCCGACGCCGAGCAACGCGATGCCCGCGTAGAGCAGCACCGCGCTGCCGGTGTTCCCGCTCCCGGCGGCGGCGATCACCGACAGCCTGACCGAGCCGGAGAAGCCGTACAGCATCGCGATACCGAACAGGAAGAACGCCGAGGAGAAGGCGCCGAGCAGGAAGTACTTCATCGCGGCTTCCTGCGAAAGCAGCCTGCGTCGCCTGGCCAGCCCGCACAGCAGGTAAAGCGGCAGCGAGAGCACCTCAAGCGCGACGAACATCGTCAGCAGGTCGTTGGCCGCGGGAAACAGCAGCATCCCGCCAACCGCGAACAGCGTCAGCGGGTACACCTCGGTGTGGCTGATGCCCGCCAGCAGACCCTCGCGCTCCTCGGCGCTGCCTGGTACCGCCGCCGCCTGCGCGGCGAACGCGCTGACCTCATGCGAAGACTCGGCGATCAGCAGCACGCTGATGAACGCGAGCACCAAGATCGTGCCCTGGATGAACAGCGTCGGCCGGTCAACGGCGACGGCGCCGACCGCCGCGATCCGGCCCGGCGCGCCGCCCGCGAACAAGCCGCCGTTCACGGCGACGGCGATGGTCAGTACGAACGCGCCGGCCAGGCCGCCCAGGGTGATCGCCAGGTGCAGGGTCCGGCGCAGCGGACGCGCGACGAACGCCTCGACGAGCACTCCGGCGACAGCCGCCCCGAACACGAGCAGCATCGGGGAAAGCATCCCGTACTCGATGTGCGGCGTCGGAATGTTCCCTGCCGCCAGGTCGACGTAGGACGTCACGGCTGGCCTCCGTTCTGAACTGGGAGGAACCCGCCGCCGAACCTAGAGCTCGGGATGCCGATCTCGTCGAGCCTCGCCGGATGCGGTGGGACCGGGTTGGTGGAGTGCGCCTGCACGAGCGTCGCGTGCACCGCCGGGTTGATCACATCGATCACCGGCTTGGGATAGACCCCGAGCACGATGATCAGCGCGATCAGCGGCCCGACTGCCCACAACTCACGGGCGCGCAGGTCAGGCATCGTCGAGACTTCAGGCCGCACCGGCCCGGTCATCGTGCGCTGGTACATCCACAAGATGTAGATCGCGGCGAGGATGATGCCGGCCGTCGCGAAGATAGCCGCGACCTCGTACTTGGTAAACGTGCCGAGCAGCACGAGGAACTCGCTGACGAAGGTGGACAGGCCAGGCAGCGAGAGCCCGGCGAGGCCGGCGACGAGGAACAGCCCAGCCAAGACCGGCGCGACCTTCTGGACACCACCGTAGTCGGCGATGAGCTGCGACCGCCGCCGCGCGACCATGAACCCGGCGATCAGGAACAGCGCACCGGTGGCGAATCCGTGGTTGACCATGTAGAACGTGGCGCCGACCTGACCCTGGCTGGTCATGGCGAAGATGCCGAGCGTGATCAGGCCCATGTGCGAGACCGATGTATAGGCGATCAGGCGTTTGATGTCCGCCTGGCCGATGGCCACCACCGCCCCGTAAAGGACCCCGATCACCGACAGCACCACGACCAGCGGGGTGAAGTAGTGCGCGGCACCGGGGAACAGATCGAGGCAGTACCTGATCATGCCGAACGTGCCGACCTTGTCGAGCACGCCGACCAGCACCACCGCGGCACCAGGCTGAGCCGCCGTCGCCGCGTCGGGCAGCCAGGTGTGGAACGGCCACAGCGGCGCCTTGATCGCGAACGCGACGAAGAACCCAGCGAACAGCCACTTCTGCACCGTCGAGCTCAGCACGAGATGCGAGAGCGAGCTGAACAGGAACGTGCCCGGTCGGCCGCCGTGCGTCGAGTAGACGTAGAGCGCGATCACGGCCACCAGCATCAGCAGCCCGCCGAGCAGGCTGTAGAGCAGGAACTTGACCGCCGCGTACTGCCGCTGGCCGACCCCGTAGCTGCCGATCATGAAGTACATCGGCACGAGCATGGCCTCGAAGAAGACGTAGAACAAGAACACGTCGGTGGCGGCGAAGACGCCGATCATCATGGTCTCGAGCACGAGCATCAGGATGAAATAGGTCTTGACGCTGCGTCGTGGCGGAGGCGAGCCCGCCGGGTTGCCAAGCCCTTCGGCGTCGTTCCATGACGCCAGCACCACGACCGGCATCAAGACCGTGGTCATCAAGATCAGCACCAGCGCGATGCCGTCAACGCCGACCGCGTAGTGGACGCCGAACTGCGGTATCCACTGATAGGTCTGCGCGAACTGGAACCTCGGGCCGCCGACCTTGAAATTCACCGCCATCGCGATCGTGACCGCGAGCGTGATCAGCGTGAACACCAGGGTGATCCGCTTCACGAGCAGATCACGTGCCTTCCGGTCGGCTTCGCCGCCCGGAGCCGACCGGCCGGGGGTGAGGCCGACGGCGATGGCGCCGACCAGCGGTATCACGCCGGCGACGGTGAGCCAGGGGAAGTTGCTCATCTCTAAATCAGCGCCTCGTCCTAGAGCCGTACCAGCAGCAGAGCGAAGACCACGATCACGGCGCCGGCCAGCATGAATAGTGCGTACGAGCGAACGAACCCAGTCTGGGACCTGCGCAATCGGCCCGAGGTGCCGCCCATGCTGGCGGCGACCGAGTTGACGAGCCCGTCCACGCCTCGGTTATCGAAGAAGACCGACAGCCGGGTGAGCCATTGACCTGGCCGCATCAGCACGGACTCGTTGAACGCGTCACCGTAGAGGTCCTTGCGGGCCGCGACGGTGGCGAAGCTGCCGCGAGGCGCGGTGACGGGCACCTCGCGGCGTCCGTACATGGCCCAGGCCACCGCCGCGCCGGCCACCACTACCGCCAGCGAGATGTCGCTGATAGGCGCGAGGAAGCCGTGTGACAGCGGCGGTGTGCCGGTCACCGGAGCCAGGAAGTCGATCAGCCGGTTCGAGAACATCAGGAAGCCGCCAGCGCACAGCGACCCCACAGCGAGGATGACCATCGGCGATGTCATCACCGGCGGGGCTTCGTGCGGGTGAGCCCCATCATCCCAGCGCTTCCTGCCAGCGAACGTCATGAACATCACCCGCGTCATGTAGAACGCGGTGATGCCAGCGCCGATCACCGCGGCGGTCCCGAGCAGGGCACCAGAAGTACCGCCCTTGGCGAACGCGGCCTCGATGATCGGGTCTTTCGTAAAGAAGCCAGAGAACGGCGGGATGCCGATGATCGCCAGGTAGCCGAACGTGAACGTCACGAAGGTGATCTTCATGACCGTGGCAAGGCCGCCGAACCTGCGCATGTCGACTTCGTCGTTCATCTCATGCTTGACCGCGCCGGCGCCAAGGAACAGCCCGGCCTTGAAGAAGCCATGGGCGAGCAGGTGCGCGATGGCGAGCGCGTAGCCCACAGGCCCGAGGCCGGCCGCGAGCATCATGTAGCCGATCTGGCTCATCGTCGAACCGGCGAGCGCCTTCTTGATGTCGTCCTTGGCGCACCCGATCAGCGCACCGAACAGCGCCGTGGCCGCGCCCACGATCGTGACGACCAGCCTGGCGTCGGACGACAGGTTGAAGATCGGCGCCGACCTGACGATGAGGTAGACGCCAGCGGTCACCATCGTCGCCGCGTGGATCAGCGCGGAGACCGGCGTCGGGCCTTCCATGGCGTCGAGCAGCCAGGACTGCAGCGGCAACTGCGCGGACTTGCCGCAGGCACCGAGCAGCAGCAGCAGGCCGAGCGCGGTGACCACGCCAGGGCTAGCATTGTGCACCTGGCTGAACACGCCGGCGAAGCTCACGGAGCCGAACTGGGCGAACATGAGGAATATGGCCAGCGTGAGCCCGGCGTCGCCGACCCGGTTCGCCACGAATGCCTTCTTGGCCGCGACTGGCGGCGCCGGGTTGTAGTACCAGAACCCGATCAGGAGGTAGGAGGCCAGGCCCACGCCTTCCCACCCGATATAGAGGCCCACGTAGTTGTCGGCGGTCACCAGTAGCAGCATCGCCGCGATGAACAGGTTCAGGTATCCGAAGAACCTGCGCCGGTCCGGGTCGGCAGCCATGTAGCCGACCGCGTAGATAAGAATCAGCGAGCCGACGCCGGTGATCAGCAGCACGAAGCAAATCGAAAGCTGGTCGATCTGCAGCCCGATCGGGACGTGGAACCTCCCGATCGCGGGCACCCAGGTATAGACGTGATCGTCCCTGCTGCGCCCGGCACCCCGCTCGCCGAGCATCTGGGCGAACAGCGCGACACCGTAGACGAACGACGCCAGCGACATCGTCACGCCGAGCAAGTGGCCCCAGGCATTGGTGCGCTTGCCGCCGAGCAGCAAGACAGCCGCTCCAAACGAGGGGAACGCGAGCAGCAGCCAGGCCGCGTGCACCGCGCCGACCGCGGGCAGCGTAACCTCCGCCGAGGTCAGTGTCACTGCGTACTCCTGTCGAGATCAGTTCTTGAGCAAGTTGGCGTCGTCTACCGACACCGACTTACGGGCGCGGAAAATCGAGGTCAGGATCGCCAGGCCGACCACTACCTCGGCGGCCGCGACCACCATCACGAAGAAGGCGATGACCTGGCCGTCAAGGGTTCCGTGCATCCTGGCGAACGCGATGAACGACAGATTGACCGCGTTCAGCATCAACTCGATGCACATGAACACCACGAGTGCGTTCCTGCGGATGAGCACGCCGACGCCGCCGATCACAAAGAGGATCACCGCGAGCGCTATGTAGTGCGCCGGGCTAATCACCGCTCCTCCACCTTGTCGTCAGGCCGGCCGTTCGCGTCGACCGGTTCGCTTGGCTCAAGCACCTGCGCCGTTATCGCCGCCCGGCCGCCGGACCGCTCGGCCTCGATCGCGCGGTTGGCGAGCACTCCGCTGACCGAGAGCCTGGACGGGCTGCCGTCGGGCAGCAACGCCGGCATATCAACCGCGTTGTGCTGGGCGTAGGTGCCAGGCCCTGGCAGCGGCGCGGGATGCCCGGTCGCCACCCGCCGCCGCGACAGCAGGCGCTGGGTCGGCTTAGGTCCGGTCCGCTCCCTGTGCGCCAGCACCATAGCGCCGACAGCGGCGGTGATCAGCAATGCGCTGGTTACTTCGAAAGGAAATACATAGGTGGTGAAAATTAGCCGGGCGAGATCGCCGACGTTAGCCGAACTGTTGCGCGGGCCTGATGGCGCTGCCGCCCCGATCGCGGCATGCCCGACCACGAGAGCCAGCAGCACGAACAGCGCGATCCCGGCCAGCCCCGCCCACAGCCGTTGTCCCCTGATCGTCTCGATGATCGAGTCGGCCGCGCTGATGCCGACGATCATCATGACGAAGAGGAAGAGCATAAGCACGGCACCGGTGTAGACGATCACCTGCACGAACGCCAGGAACGGCGCGCCCTGCATCGCGTACATGGCCGCGAGTATCAGCATGACGATGGCCAGCATGACCGCGCAGTGCACGGCCCGCCTGGTGAAGATCAGGCCAAAAGCGGCTCCGACGGCGAGGATCGCGAGCAGCCACCACGCCGCGAGTTCGGCGCTGTTGCTACCAGGAGAAGCGAGGATAAGCGCGTGACTCACCGCTCACCACCCTCTTTCGCCGTGCCGTCACTCTCACGCACCATCGTGCCGAGCACGTCAGCCGACGCGGCCGAGGCGAACGTGGAACCGAGCCGGTAGTAATCTTCCTCTTCTTCGCCGAGCCGCATCGGGTGTGGCGGGGCTTCCATGCCTGGCGCCAGCGGTGCGAGCAACTGCTCCTTGGTCCAGATCAGGCTTTCCCTGCTGTCATCGGCAAGCTCGTAATCGTTGGTCATCGTCAGCGCCCTGGTCGGGCAGGCTTCTACGCACAGGCCGCAGAGGATGCAGCGCAGGTAGTTGATCTGGTAGACGGCGCCGTACCGCTCGCCGGGCGAGTAGCGCTCATCGGCGGTGTTGCTGTCGCCCTCCACGTAGATCGCGTCGGCCGGGCAGGCCCAGGCGCACAACTCGCAGCCGATGCACTTCTCAAGCCCATCTGGCCACCGGTTGAGCTGGTGCCTGCCGTGGAACCTCGGAGCGGTCGGCAGCTTCACTTCCGGATACTCAACGGTGTCGACCTTGCGGAACATCTGCCTGAAGGTGACAGCGAAGCCCTTGACTGGGTTGAGGAAGTCAAGCACCGGTGACCTCCGAAACGCTGGCCGGCTCGGTATCTCGCTCGCCGGGATTCAGTTCGTGCATCGAGCCTTCGGCCGCGATGCCGTGGTAATGCGGCAGATCCATCGGCGGCACGGGGAACGTCTCACCGATCTGTTCGGTGAGCTCGGCATCGGCCTCCGCCTGCTGCTGCGTCCTGCGATCGGCCGCGATGTCCACGGCGAACAGCCAGATCAGCACGGCGGCGACGATGCCGCCACCGACGATGTAGACCACAAGCCCGCCGCCTTCCCGCCGGTAGACCCGGAGCGTCGCGATCAGCAGCGCCCAGGCCAGCGCGCCGGGAATCAGCACCTTCCAGCCGAACGACATCAGCTGGTCGTACCTGATCCTGGGCAGCGAACCGCGCAGCCAGATGAACACGAACAGCAAGATGAACATCTTGGCCAGGAACCACAGCACCGGCCACCAGCCCGAGTTGGCGCCCGACCAGACCGAGATCGGCCAGATCGCGTGCCAACCACCGAGGAACAACGTGGTGGCCAGGGCGGCCACTGTGGTCATGTTGACGTATTCGGCCAGGTAGAACAGCGCGAACTTCAGCGAGGAGTACTCGGTGTGGTAACCGGCGACAAGCTCGCCCTCGCCCTCTGGCAGGTCGAACGGCAGCCTGTTGGTCTCGCCGACCATCGTGATCAGGTAGATCACGAAAGACGGCAGCAGCAAGATCGCGAACCACGACGGGTAGTGCAGCACCGCCCCGAACCAGTGGAACGGCGCTCCGTTCGCCTGAGCGTGCACGATCTGCGAGGTCGAGAGCGATCCGGCGTAGAGGAAGACCGGTACGAACGACAGGCCCATCGCGATTTCGTAGCTGATCACCTGCGCCGATGACCGGAGCCCGCCGAGCAGGGCATACGGCGAGGTGGACGACCAGCCAGCCAGCACGATCCCGTACACGCCCATCGAGCTCATCGCGAGCACGAGCAGCACCGCGACCGGCAGGTTGGCGAGCTGCAGCGGAGTGTGGTGGCCGGCTATCGAAACCGTGGGACCGACCGGGATGATCGCGAAGCTGATGAACGCCGGGATTACCGCGATCGCCGGGGCCACGACGAACAGCACCTTGTCGACGCCACGCGGGATGATGTCTTCTTTCAGCGGCAGCTTGATGCCGTCCATCAACGACTGCAGCAGGCCGAACTTGCCGGCCCGGTTCGGGCCAGGGCGCTGCTGCATCCGACCGATGACCCGGCGCTCGGCCCAGATCATGAACAAGGTCGTCAGCATCAAGAACGCGAAGACGATCAGTACCTTGATCGCGGTCAGCCACCACGGATCGTCATCGATCAGTGCCGAAGTCGCCGCGCTCCCCGCCGCTAGCTGGGAGATCATTCCGCGCTCCTCACCATCACTAGGGAGCCGTGGCCGGCACCGAGCTGATCCCGCACGGCGCAGCCGTCTGAATTCGACGGCAGCCAGACCACTCGGTCGGGCATCGCCTGGATCTCGACCGGCACGGTGATCGCTCCGTGGCTGGTGCTGACCGTCACCTTCGCGCCGGCTGCGACTCCAGCTTCGGCGGCGGTAGCGGCCGACATTCTCGCCACGGCGACCTTGGCTGTGCCAGCCAGGTTTGGCTCGCCGTCCTGCATTCGGCCCGCGTCGAGCAGATTATGCCAGGTCGCGAGCAACGCTGTGCCTGGGGTCGGATCGGGGTGTTCAACGGGCCGGTACGCCGAACTCGCCGCCACCGCGTGAACAAAGGCCTGGCCGTCGTTTGCCCTGGTGCCCACGCCGAGCGAGGACAGTTCTCTGCGGGCTGAGGCTACGTCTGGCAGGCCTAGGTGCAGGTCCATGGCGTCGGCGACGGCGTGCAGGACCTGCAGGTCGCTACGAGCCGCTGGCACCGCGAGGGCGACGCCGAAGTGGCTGAGCCTGCCTTCCCAGTTCACGAACGTTCCTGGCTTCTCGGCAACGGCCGCGACCGGGAACACGACATCGGCGCGGTCGGTCACCGCGCTCGCCCGAAGTTCCAGGCTCACCACGAAGTTAGCCCGCTCGATCGCGGCGAGCGCGGCCCGCGGGTCGGGCAGATCCGCCGGGTCGACTCCAGCCACGACGAGTGCGTAGGGCTCGTCCGATGCGGCAGCCGCGAGGATTTCCCCTGTGTCGCGGCCGGGCTCGGCGGGTAGCGACGCCACCGCCCACACTCGTGCCACCTCGGCCCGCGCGTCGGCGTCGGACACCTGGCGGCCGCCAGGCAGCAGCACGGGCAGCGCCCCGGCCTCGATCGCGCCGCGCTCGCCCGCCCGGCGGGGTATCCAGGCCAGCTTCGCGCCGGTCCGCTGAGCGAGCCTGGCCGCGGCCGACAGCGCGCCGGGCACCTCGGCTAGGCGCTCGCCCACGAGGATGACCGAGCCCGGCTTGGCGAGAGCCTCGGCGGCCTCCACCGCCGCGGCATCCGCCGATGGGGCCGATCCTTCTGGGTCAGCGAGCCGGTCGAGTTGCGCGGCTTCGCCGCCTGGCGGGGTCGGCAGCAAGATGCCAGACAGCCTGACCAAGCCGGCGCTTGCGAACGCGGCGGCCGAGTAAACCCGCTGGCCGCGCTTCCTGACCGCCTTGCGCAGCCGCAGGAAGACGATCGGTGTCTCTTCCTCTGGCTCGAATCCGGCCAGCAGGACCGTCGGTGCCTGCTCGAGCGAGGTGTAGTTCACCCCGGCGTCCTTGCCGGCCACGCCGCCGGACAGGAAGTAGGTTTCCTCGGCGCTGTGCGGCCTCGCCCGCATGTCGATGTCGTTGGTGCGCAGTGCCAGCCGGGCGAACTTCGCGTAGCCGTAGGCATCCTCGAGCGTGAGCCTGCCGCCGGTGAGAACCCCAGCGCTGCCGCGCGCGGCAAGCAGCCCGCGCGCGGCGACGTCAAGCGCCTGCGACCACGAGGCCGGCCGCAGCACGCCGTCGTCGTCTCTGACGAGCGGGGAGATCAGCCGGTCGGGTTCTGTGGCGTAGGTGAAGGCCCAGCGGCCCTTGTCGCAGTTCCATTCCTCGTTCACCTCTGGCGCGTTGCCCGCCAGCCTCCTGGTGACCGCGCCACGCCTGTGGTCGGTGCGCTGCAGGCAGCCGGCCGCGCAGTGCTCGCAGACGCTCGGGGTGGAGACGAGGTCGAACGGCCGCGCGCGGAACCGGTACGACGCTCCGGTCAGCGCGCCGACCGGGCAGATCTGCACGGTGTTGCCGGAGAAGTACGAGTCGAACGGCACGCCGTCGGCGATGCCGACCTGCTCTTCCGGGCCGCGTTCGATCAGGTCGATCAGCGGGTCACCGGCGATCTGGTCGGCGAACCTGGTGCACCGAGCGCACTGGATGCAGCGTTCCCTGTCGAGCAGCACCTGGGTGGACAGCGCGATCGGCTTGGCGAACTTGCGCTTGGTGCCGGTGAACCTGGTCTCCCCGGCACCAGAGGACATGGCCTGGTTCTGCAGCGGGCACTCGCCGCCC
>DATNEK010000184.1:0-15645 GCA_035553055.1 Streptosporangiaceae bacterium
GCGAACCCCGCCCGCCCCGCGAACCCCGCCCGACGCCCCGCGAACCCCACCCGCCGTCGGCAAGTCTCCGCGATCATGCTCTCTCTCATGATCGTGGAAAGGCAACGACGTCTGCGTGGTTAAGTCTCCACGATCATGACGCGAACCATGATCATGGAAAATTCTCGGGGGGTCGCACTGGAATTCTCGGTGCCGTCGGCACCGCGGCGGGCAAGGTTCCCACATCCCCGGGCGGCGGGGTCGCAGTTATCTACAGCTGCCTAGCCGGGTCTTGGCCGGGCTGACCGATCGGGTCAGCCTGTCCTGGTGACGTTCGAGATGTCAGGCGACTTCAAGGCTCTTGTGCAACTTCAAGCCGGGGTCATCTCCCGGCGGCAAGCGGCTAGTCACGGGTTGCCGGCCGACGCGATCGACAGCTTGGTCCGGAGCGGGCGCTGGCGGGTATTGCGGCGCGGTGTCTACCTGACAAATTCCGGCGATCCGCCCAGAGCCGCGGTACTCTGGGCCGCCGTACAGTACGCCGGGCGCGATGCTGTGCTGAGCCATCAGACCGCGGCGGAGTTGTTCAAGATCACCGATCGGCATGACTCGCCAATACATGTGACCGTCCCTGTGCATCGGAGAGTCACTCCCGCCGCCGGCCTGGCTATCCACCGATCGGGACGGGTGGCAGAAGCCGTCCATCCGACATTGCGGCCGCCTCGGACGCGCATCGATGAGACGGTTCTCGATATGGTCGAGACGGCCCCGACGTTCGATGCGGCGGTCGCCGTCCTGAGCACGGCTTGCCAGCGCAGGCTTACCACGGCGGAACGGCTCGCGATGGCGATGACCAAGCGCAAGAAAATGCGGTGGCGCGTCGGCCTGGCCGAAGTGCTCGGTGCCGTCGGCGACGGTGCGCACTCGCTGCTCGAATACCGCTATCTGCACCTGGTTGAGCGACCGCACGGATTACCCAAAGCGACTCGGCAAGCGCGGATCACCAATGTCGGCCGCAGCCGCTACCTGGACAATCTGTACGGTGATTACGGCTTGTGCGTGGAACTAGACGGGCTGCAAGCTCATCCTGATGATCAGCGATGGCAGGACCTCCGGCGGACTAACAAGCTCGCAGAGCACGGACTCGTCACTTTGCGGTACGGCTGGGTTGACGTTGGTCGTAGGCCATGTGAGACGGCAGTGCAGATCGCGGCGGTGCTGCGCACCAGAGGCTGGCCAGGGCGGGCGCGGGCCTGCGCGCCCGCCTGCGCGGTCAGGCACTCGATCGGCTAGCTGGCATGCGCGCGGCGGCTGTGGTGCGGGGCGTGACCGGCTAGGTTGAACGCGGCCTGGATGAGCGGCACGCGCCAGGCAGCCTAAGCTATGTGCGTGTCCAGCCGAGCAGTCCGCCTCAGGTCAGCGGCCATCACGGTCGCCGCTATCGCCATCGCCGGAAGCGTCGGCGGCTGCGCGCAGTTTGACAAGCAACTCGGCCAGCAGTGGATCGTGGTCACGTTCGCGCCGAACACATCGGTGGCGACCGCCAGGCACATCACTTCGGTCTGCTCGCACGTGCCCAACCTGCGCCTTGAGGGCCGGGTCAAGCCGACGACCGCGCAGGCCGACGTCGTCGATTCGGTGCGCTACAACTCGACCAACGCCACCGATGCCCAGGTAGCGCTGCTTGAGCAATGCCTAGGCAAGTTCCCTGCCAGCATCCAGGGATTCACCCAGATGGACGAGGGCGACAGCTAGTCGCTCGACCTGCGTCAGCATCTGTCGTGATGGAACGCTAAAATCTACTTCCCTAGTATAGATATTTAGATACTATATTGATTGGGAACATTGAGGGACTAGGACTACCGGCAACTGGAGGCATCATGAGGCGCACGCTCGTCGCTATCGGCGTCGCGGCAGGGATCGCGGCAACATCGGCCATGGCGGCTGGCTGCTCCGCGTCATCGGCAGGCACAGGCGGCTCAGGGGGGTCAGGCGGCTCAGCCAGCCCGGTAGTGCTGCGGCTAGGGTTCCTGGCGAACATCACCGACGCGCCCGCGCTCATCGGCATCGCGAAGGGGTTCTTCGCCAAGGAGCTCGGCAAGGGCGTGAAGCTGGACATCCAGCCGTTCAGCACGGGCACGGAGGAGGCCACAGCGCTGCTCGCCGGGCAACTCGACGCGGCGTACGTGGGCCCTAACCCAACGCTCAAGGCGTGGCAGACATCCAAGGGCACCTTGATCAAGGTCATCTCCGGTGCCGCCTCAGGCGGCGCGGCGCTCGTGGTCAAGCCAAGCATCAAGACCCCGGCTCAGCTTAAGGGGCAGAAGCTGGCGACCCCGTCCCTCGGCAACACCCAGGACGTGGCGCTGCGCTACTGGCTAAGCCAGCACCACCTGACGTCGAGCCCGACCGGCGGCGGCCAGGTGCCGATCGCCCCGGTCACGCCGAACTCAGCCGCGGTGCTTGACTTCAAGTCAGGCCAGATCGCCGGCGGGTGGGAACCGGCCCCCTACGACATCGAAATGGTCGCCGACGGCGGGCACGTGCTCGTCGACGAGGCCAGCCTGTGGCCAAAGGGCCAGTTCGTGACCACCAATCTCGTCGTGACATCGAAGTTCCTCGCCGCGCACCCCTCGGCCGTGACCGGGCTGCTCAAGGGCCAGATCGACGCGAACAACTACATTCACAGCGACCAGGCGGCGGCTGAGGCGGCAGCCAACGGCGAGCTGACGACGCTGCTCGGCAAGGGCCTCAAGTCCAGCGTCCTCGCCGCCTCCTTCAAGCAGATCACCTTCACCAACGACCCGATCGCCTCGTCGCTGGCCACCGACGCACAGCACGCACTGAGCGTCGGCCTGCTCAAGCCAGTCAGCAACCTGCCCGGGCTTTACGACCTCGGCCCGCTGAACGCGCTGCTCACGGCCGACGGCCAGCAGCAAGTCAGCTCGTGAGCGTGATGCAGCGGCGTGCGGCGCCCCCGATCCCTGGGGCGCCGCACGGCCGCGTCGACCACGACACCGCTATCCGGCTGACCGAGGTCTCCAAGGTCTACGGCAAGGGTGATGCCGCTGTGCTGGCCGTCGACCGGCTGTCGCTCACCGTGGCGACGGGCGAGTTTGTCTGCCTGATCGGCGCGTCGGGCTGCGGCAAGTCAACCCTGCTCTCGATGGTGGCCGGCCTTGACACTCCGACCTCGGGCCAGGTGGACACCGGCGGGCAGCGGGTGGCGATCATGTTCCAGGAGCCCGCGCTGTTTCCCTGGCTAACCGCGCGCAAGAACGTCGAGCTCGCCATGCGCGCCAGGAAGGTGCCCAAGGCCGTGCGGGCCAGCCGGGCCGCCGGCCTGCTCGACACGGTGCACCTGGCCGACTTCGCCGACAAGCGGCCGCATGAGCTGTCCGGCGGCATGCGCCAGCGGGTCGCGCTGGCCCGCGCGCTCGCGCACGAGGCCGACGTGCTGCTGATGGATGAGCCATTCGGCGCGCTTGACGCGATGACGCGCGACCTGCTGCACGACGAGCTCGAGCGGATCTGTGCGCAGCGGTCGCTGACCGTCCTTTTCGTCACGCACAACGTCAGGGAAGCCGCCAGGCTCGGCGACCGGGTCGTGCTGCTCAGCAGCCGACCTGGCCGGGTGATTGACGAGTATGAGGTGCCGAGAACCGGGCCGCGGCGTATCGACTCGGTTCAGGTGGCCGAGCTGGCCAGCAACGTGACCGACCGGCTGCGTGAGGAGATGAGGCGTCATGGCGCTTAGCACAGGCACGAGCGGCGTCAAGGACTCGGCGATCGCCGGGCTCGACAGCCTCGAACTCGGCCAGCACCAGGTCACCAGCCGCCCGGCACGGATCGCCGGCAAAACCTGGAGCACGACCTGGCCGAAGGTGCTCGCGATCGCCATCGTGCTGGCCGCCTGGCAGTTGTTCTACGCGATCAACTTCCGCGGCGACACCGCATCCGGCCTGGTCAAGGGACCAGCGACAACCCTCGGCGCACTGGCGACCCAGCTTGGTCACGCCCAGCTCTGGCAGGCCATCGAGGACACCGGCCGTACGGCCTTGGCCGGCTACGCACTCGCGCTGGTGATCGGGACCGCGATCGGCGCCGTGGTGTCCCGGATCCCGCCGCTACGCGCCGCCGTTGGATCGATCATCAGCGGACTTCAGACAATGCCGTCGATCGCCTGGTTCCCTTTCGCGATCATCTTGTTCGGCACCAACGTGTCAGCCATTTTGTTCGTGATGGTGCTTGGGGCCGCTCCTTCGATCGCCAATGGCCTGATCACCGGCGTCGATTACACGCCGCCGCTGCTGCTGCGGGCCGGGCGCACGATGGGACTGCGCGGGATCGCGCTGCATCGGTACCTGATCCTTCCGGCGTCGCTGCCCGCGTATCTGGCCGGACTCAAGCAAGGCTGGGCATTCTCGTGGCGGAGCCTGCTGGCCGGTGAGCTGCTCGTGGTCATCATCGGCCACGTGTCGCTCGGCCTGCTGCTGAACACGGCGCAAGAGAACCAGGACCTGTCAGGCGCGATCTCGATCATGATCGTCATCCTGGTCTTCGGCATCGCCATCGACATGGTCTTCTCCAAGATCGACCTGACGGTCAGGCGCCGCCGCGGCCTGCTCGACAGCGCGGCGACCGGCTGATTACGTTTCGTCGCCGACCAGCACCCGGTGACTACCGGTGTAGACGTTCATCGACTGGCCGCGCACGAAGCCGACCAGCGTCAGGCCTGCCTCTTCGGCCAGGTCGGCGGCCAGCGACGACGGTGCCGAGACGGCGGCGAGGACCGGGAACCCGGCCAGAACCGCCTTGCTCACCAGCTCGAACGAGGCGCGCCCGCTCACCAGCAGGACGCAGCCTCGTAGCGGCAGTCGGCCCGACCGCAGCGCCCAGCCGACGACCTTGTCGACCGCGTTGTGCCTGCCGACGTCCTCCCGGACGCAGATCAGCTCGCCCGACGGGCCGAACACCGCAGCGGCATGCAGCCCGCCAGTGCTGGCGAATACCCGCTGGGCGTTACTCAGCACGTCCGGCATCGACGCGATTGCGGCTGCCGGGATCGCGGTGTGGTCTTCGTTCAAATTCCAGATTTTCTGAACGAAAAGCTCGGCGGCACTCGCCTTTCCGCAGAGGCCGCACGCGCTCGTGGTCAGGAAATTGCGCCGCGGCACGCCGGTCTGAGCTGGCTGCCTGAGAGTCACGTCGGCGATGTTCCCCATGCCGTCGTGACCGGCGTGACCGCAACTCGTGCCGTCGCAGATCCTGATCTCGGCAAGATCGTCGGCGCCTTTGATGATGCCCTCGCTGAACAGGAAGCCGGCCGCCAGGTCGATGTCGTCGCCCGGAGTGCGCATGGTCAGTGTGACCGCCTCGCCGGCGACCCTGATGCCGAGCGGCTCTTCAGCCGCGAGCAGGTCCGCGCGCTCGGTTACGGCTTGGCCCGTGGTGCTCGGTTCGGGCAGCCGGATCCGCTGCACCAGCCGACGCGCCGTCCTGCCACCCATCCTGACCCTCCCGCTGTCGCTGCGTTGAGGCTACGTGCTTTGATAAATGTTGTGCAGCGTCCACGTTGGGTGGAGAACTGGCCGGTATACCGCCAGCTGACTGGAACCGACCGCCTTGGGCGCGGGCAAGCTGCCCGATCGCCTCATACCGAGGCAGCGCAACCGCGCACGGCGACCGCGGCCAGGGTCACGTCGTCGATCTGCCCGTATTGCGCGGTCGGCTGCGGCCAGAAGGTCTACGTGTCGATCGCGGGCGGCAGGGAACACGTCACTCAGATTGAGGGCGATCCGGACTCGCCGGTTTCGCGCGGCAGGCTCTGCCCCAAGGGGGCGGCGAGCAAGCAGCTTGTGACGCACTCGGGTCGGCAGACCGAGGTGCTCTACCGGCGACCGTTCGGTACCGAGTGGGAGCCGCTGACGCTTGAGGCGGCGATGGACATGATCGCCGACCGGGTGCTCCGCACCAGGGAGCAGACCTGGCAGGAGTCGCTCGACGGCAAGAGCGTCAACCGGACGCTCGGGTTCGCCTCGCTGGGCGGGGCTACCCTCGACAACGAAGAGAACTACCTGATCAAGAAGCTCTGGACGGCGCTCGGCGCGATCCAGATCGAGAACCAGGCGCGTATTTGACACTCCGCTACAGTCCCCGGTCTGGGGACTAGCTTTGGCCGAGGCGGGGCCACCACGTTCCCGCGCGACCTGATCAACTCCGACTGCATCGTGATCTGCGGCTCGAACATGGCCGAGTGCCACCCGGTGGCCTTCCAGTGGGTGGTCGAGGCGAAGATGCGCGGCGCGACCGTCTTCCACGTCGACCCGAGGTTCACCAGGACAAGCGCGCTCGCCTCGATGCACGTGCCGACCAGGGCAGGCGGGGACATCGTGCTACTCGGCGCGCTGATCAACCACGTGCTGTCCGGCGGGCACGAGTTCCGCGAGTACGTCACCGCGTACACGAACGCGGCTGACATCTTGCCCGACGACTTCGTCGATACCGAGGACGGCGACGGGTTGTTCTCGGGTTACGACCCGAAGAGCAGGACCTACGACAACTCGACCTGGCAGCCGACGGGGGAGCGCGACCTGACGCTGACCCACCCGCGCTGCGTGTTCCAGGTGCTCAAACGGCACTTCGCCAGGTACACCCGTGAGCTGGTCGACGAGGTGTGCGGGATCAGGCCTGACGACTTCGACCGCATCGCCGCGGCGCTTGTGGCCTGCAGCGGTCGGGAGAAGACGACCGCGTGGGTGTACGCGGTCGGCTGGACGCAGCACTCCACCGGCGTACAGCACATCAGGACCGCGTCGATCCTGCAGATGCTGCTCGGCAACATGGGCAGGCCAGGCGGCGGGATCATGGCGTTGCGCGGCCACGCCAACATCCAGGGCGCGACCGACGTGCCAACGCTATTCCACCTGCTCGGCGGGTACCTTCCGATGCCGGCCGCCGGCGAGAGCGTCGAAACCTACCTGGCGCGGATGCCGGATACCGGCTGGTGGGGCAACAAGCGCGCCTACCTGGTCAGCATGATGAAGTCCTGGTTCGGCGACGCCGCGACAGCGGAGAACGACTTCTGCTTCGGCTACCTGCCGAGAATCAGCGGCGACCATGGCACCTACCGGACGACACTCGACATGATCGACGGCACCGTCAAGGGCTACTTCCTGCTCGGCGAGAACCCGGCGGTCGGCTCGGCAGGCGGGCGGTTGCAGCGGCTGGCGCTTGCCAACCTGGAATGGCTGGTCGTGAAGGATCTGACGCTGATCGAATCGGCCACGTTCTGGCGAAACGGACCTGAGATCGAAAGCGGCGAGTTGGTCACCGAACGGATTCCTACCGAGGTCTTCTTCTTGCCAGCCGCCTCGCACGTGGAGAAGGACGGCAGTTTCACCAACACCCAGCGGCTGCTGCAGTGGCACGCCAAGGCGCTCGATCCGCCCGACGACGCGCGCAGCGACCTGTCGTTCATCTATCACCTCGGCAAGCTGATCAGGGCCAAGCTGGCCGATTCTGACGCGCCGGCCGACCGGCCCGTGCTCGACCTGCGCTGGGACTACCCGGAAGAAGGCGAGCAGGCCGAGCCGTCGGCGCAGGCGGTGCTCGCCGAGCTGAACGGGTTCGGTGCGGACGGCTCGCCGCTTTCGAGCTTTCTTCAGCTCGCCGATGACGGATCGACGGCGTGCGGCTCGTGGATTCACGCAGGCGTGTTCGCTGACGGGGTGAACCAGGCCGCCAGGCGCAAGCCGTGGCGCGAGCAGTCGTGGGTGGCGCCCGAGTGGGGCTGGGCCTGGCCAGCGAACCGCCGCATCCTGTACAACCGCGCTTCGGCCGACCCCGAGGGCAAGCCGTGGAGCAAGGCCAAGGAGTACGTCTGGTGGGATGAGCAGGCCGGGCAGTGGACCGGCCACGACGTGCCTGACTTCGAGAAGACCAAGCCGCCGTCGTTCGTGCCCGAGCCAGGCGCCAGAGCACAGGCGGCGCTCGGCGGCGCCGATCCTTTCATACTCCAGGCGGACGGGAAGGCGGCGCTGTTCGTGCCAAAGGGGCTGGCCGACGGCCCGCTGCCGGCGCACTTCGAAGCTGGCGAGTCGCCGTTGCGCAACCGGGTGTACCGCCAGGACAGCAGTCCCGCCTCCATCGGCTACGCGGACCGGCGTCCGACCCGCGACCAGCTCGCCGGGCACGCGGCGACGTTCCCCTACGTGGTCACCACCTACCGGCTGACCGAGCACCACACGGCCGGCTCGATGAGCCGCACCCTTAGCAGGCTGGCCGAGCTGCAGCCGGAGTTGTTCTGCGAGGTGTCACCGGCGCTGGCGGCCGAGCGCGGCCTGGAGAACGGCGGCTGGGCCACGATCGTGACCGCCAGGGCGGCGATCGAGGCACGGGTGCTTGTCACCAGGCGCAACCGGCCGCTGCGCATCCCCGGCGAGGGTGTGATCCACCAGGTCGGGCTGCCGTATCACTGGGGCAGCGAGGGGCTGGTGACCGGTGACTCGGTGAACGACCTGCTGCCCGTGCTGCTCGACCCGAACGTGTACATCCAGGAGAGCAAAGCCGCCACCTGCGATATCGTGCCGGGGCGGCGCCCGCGCGGCCCAGCCAGGATCGAGCTGGTGCGGCAGTACCGGCAGCGGGCTGGCCTGCCCGACGAGTGGGAGCCCGCGTCATGACGAGCAACCGGCTGTACGGACCTCTCGACGACGTGTCAGCCGACGCCGGCTACGCGGCCGATCATCCTGCGCGGGTTGGCTTCTTTACCGACACGAGCGTGTGCATCGGCTGCAAGGCGTGCGAGGTCGCGTGCAAGGAATGGAATGGCCTGCCCGAGCCAGACCTGCTGGCGCTGACCGGGATGTCGTATGACAACACCGGCGCTCTCGGCTCGCAGAGCTGGCGGCACGTCGCGTTCGTCGAGCAGGCAGCGCCGCCGGCGTCGGCCCTATCTCGCGACCAGGACGGCGACCTGATCATTTCCGCATCGGACGACGGTGATCTTGGGGCGACCAGGTGGCTGATGGCCTCCGACGTGTGCAAGCACTGCACGCACGCGGGCTGCCTTGACGTATGTCCGACCGGCGCGCTGGTGCGCACCGAGTTCGGCACCGTGATCGTGCAGCCGGACGTCTGCAATGGCTGCGCCTACTGCGTGTCGGCCTGCCCGTTCGGCGTCATCGACCGCCGCGAGGGCGACGGCCGGGCGTGGAAGTGCACGATGTGCTACGACCGGCTGCGCGGCGGCCTCGAACCCGCCTGCGCCAAAGCCTGCCCGACCGACTCGATCCAGTTCGGTGCGCTGGACGAGCTGAGGGTTACGGCGCAGGCCAGGCTCGGTGAGCTGCACGCCGCCGGGGTCAGCGAGGCTAGGCTGTACGGCGCCGATCCCGATGACGGGATCGGCGGAGCTGGTGCGTTCTTCCTGCTGCTTGACTCACCTGAGGTGTACGGGCTGCCGCCCGATCCGGTGGTGACGACGAAGGATCTGCCGTCGATGTGGCGGTGGGCTGGGATCGCCGCCGGCGTTGTGGCTGCCGGCGTAGCTGTCGCCTTTGCCGGCCGGGCAGACGCGTCGTGACCGAGCAACTGGCGGTGCCACCAGCCGATTTCGCTTCGTATTACGGCCGGCCGATACTAAAGGTCACTCGCTGGCGCGAGCCGCATCTGCCTGCCTACCTGTTCCTTGGCGAGTTGTCCGGCGCGGCCGCGGTGCTCGGCGTCGCCGCCAGCGCGAGACGGCGGCCTGGCCTGGTCAAGGCCGGGCGGCTGGTCGCGGCCGCCGCCGCGCAGGCCGGGGCCGCGTTCCTGACCGCTGAGCTCGGCCGGCCTGAGCGGTTCCTCAACATGCTCAGGGTCGCCAAGCCCACCTCGCCGATGAGCATGGGCTCGTGGATTCTCGTCAGCCACAGCGGCCTGACCGCGGCGGCGGCCGCTAGCTCGGTCACCGGGCGGGCCGCCGTGATCGGCGGTGCGGCTGCCGCGGCGTCGGCGGTCACCGGTCCGCTGCTCGCCGCTTACCCGGGCGTGCTGCTTGCCAACACCGCGGTGCCTGCCTGGCACACCTCGCATCGTGAGCTGCCCATGCTGTTCGCCGGCGGCGCGCTCACCGCCGCTGCGGCGGCCGGTCTCGTGGCGGGCGCACTGTCGGGCGACCCCGCCGATCTCGGCCCGGTCCAGCGGCTCGCGCTGATCGGCGCGGCGGTGGAAGGTACCGCTGAGTTCGCGCTCGAGCGCCGCACCGACGTCGCCGCCGAGCCCTATCAGCAGGGCCAGAGCGCGATGATGCTGCGCGGCGCCAGGCTCACGACAATGCTCGGCGCCGCGGTAGCGCTTGGCGCCAGGCGCAGCCGGATCGCCGCCATCACGTCCGCCTCCCTGCTGGCGGGTGGCGGCCTGCTGGCCAAGTACGCGGTCCTGCGGGCCGGCGTCGCTTCGGCCAAGGATCCGAAGTACGTAGTCCAGACCCAGCGCGATCCGATGAACTAGCGCGGCTCGTCGGACGCGACCGGTACCGGCGCCGCAGCCGCCACGGCGCGTGCGCCCAAATACTCGCCGCTGGCCTCGCCGCCCACTCCGGTCACCAGCGGCGAGCGGCCGAGCACAGCGATGCCGGCGCACAGCACAGCGATCGCCAGCACGTCAACGGTCACCGACCACGTGCCCGCCCGCAGCCGCTCGCCGAACGCGGTCGCGCCGATGACAATGCTCACCAGCGGGTTGACGACAACGTTGGCCGTCCGGGACGCGGTTATCGGACCCGCGTGCAAAGCTCCCTGGAGGAAAAACAGCCCGACAGCGCCAGAGAGGCCGATCAGGTATGGGTCGGCATTGCCGAACAAGCCAGCCAGGCCGCCATCACGGATCAGCGTGGTCGCCGTCTTGGTGAAGGCCGCGTTGTCAGCGAACAATATCGCCGCCGCGGAACCAAGCGCCGTCGCCCGCCACCAGCGCGGGCCAACCCGCCCAGCCATCACGAGCGCCAGCGCGCTGGCTACGGTCACGGCAGCCACCGCGATCCAGGCTGCCCGGTCCGGCTGACCCTTGCCGACGGCGGGCGACGCCGATCCGAAGAAGGCGGCCAGGCCGACGACGATCGCCACGATCCCCGCCACCTCGCGCCAGCCCACGCTGCGCCTGAACCCCACGACGAGGATCGCCACCAGGAAGATCAGCTCTGTGGTGAGCACCGGCTGCACGACGTTGAGCTGGCCAAATCGCAGGGCCGTCGCCTGAAGCCCGAACGTGCCGAGCATCAGGACGAATCCGACCAGCCAGCCACGCTTCCGCAGCGCGTGCGTCAGCAGCCGGGGACTCAAGCTATTGGATGTCGGCGCCGATTCGAGCGCTACCCGCTGGAAAACCACGGCAAGCGCGGACAGGAACGCCGCACCGGAAGCGAGCAGGACGGCGACTGCCATTGGCCAGGTCCCCCCCTTTCGGCACTGCCCCTTCGGTACCGCATGCCCCGTCACGATTACTTTGTCAGAAGACGACGGGTTCGGGCAGGTTGCGAAGCTGGCCCGTCGCTAATTGAGAGGTGACGCTGGCCAGGCCGTCGGTGAACGTTGTCAACTTCGTACTTCTGCAGCACTATGGCTTGATGGCGTCGACAGTCAGCGGGCGCGGTCAGCGCCGCACCCGATCCAGTTATCACCACGGCGACTTGCCGAACGCCCTCACCGACGCCGCGACCGAGATGGCCAAGGAAGGCGGGCCTGACGCGGTCGTTCTGCGTGCGGTCGCCAGGGCGACCGGGGTGTCGGCGGCCGCCGCCTACCGTCATTTCACCGACCACGGCGAACTGCTGCACGCGGTCAGACAGCGCGCACTCGACGCGCTCGGCGACGCGATGCGCGCCAGCCTTGACGCCGGCGAACCTCTCGCCGATCCGGGTCAGGAGGCGATCAGGCGGCTGCGCGCGCTCGGCACCGCGTACATTAACTTCGCGCTGAGTGATCCTGGGTTGTTTCGCACCGCGTTCTGCCGTCCTGATCGCCCGATACCTGATGTCAAGTCCCGGATGGCAGCCAACGGACCGTTTGCTCTAGTCAGCAGCGTGCTTGACGAGCTCGTCGCGGCTGGCGTGCTCGAGGTGAGCCGACGGCCCGGTGCAGAGATCTCAGCCTGGGCGACAGTGCACGGTCTTTCGACGTTGCTGCTCGACGGCCCGCTCGGATTGCTGAGCGAGGAGGAGAAGGCCGCAGCGATCGCCAGGGTCAGCGAGTTCGTGCTGACCGGCATCACCTGCCGCGAGGTCTAGCCCGCAAGCCAGAATGGCCGCCTGAGCGCGAGCCGCAGGCAGCCTAGGACTTAGCGCCCGGGGGGCGCCACGGCGCTCCTACGCCCCTGGCCGCAGTAGCGCCTCGGCGCGGGCAAGCAGCGCGTCGATCGGTGCGCTCGGCCGGTTCGGCGGCGCCGGGGCGGACGGCGGCTTGGGGCGGCTCCGCAGCCAGAGCAGCGGCGCGACCACGATCATCACCAGGTAGATGATCGAGCCGGCCACGACGAACAGGTTCCAGGTCAGCAGCTCCCACCCGTGCAGCGTCGTTACCGCGTAGCTTTGCGGTGGCCGGACGAACCAGCCGACCAATCCGCTCCTCGGCACCAGCGCCATCGAGCCTGAGTAAAACTGCGGCCACGAGCCGAAGACCACCGATATGGCGATACCGGCGAGTACCCAGGCCGCCAGGGCGATGCGCCGGGCATCCATGATCAGGCCACCGATCAGCGCGAGCAGGGTTACGATCCAGACCCAGTGGTGATCCCAGCTAATCGGTGAGACCAGCACGCTGGTGATGCCGACGAGCACCCAGCCCGCTACCGGCTTGCCTGCCCGGCTCAGCAGCGCGGCGGCGCCTATTCCGGCGATCGCGACCACGATCGCCACCGGCAGCCAGACGGGCTCGGCGGCGTTCCCGTTACCCGCGTGCCGCGCGAGCATGCCGAGTAGCGACTGGTTCACCAGGGAGTCCACGGCGCCGGTGCGGCCCGGCTTGATGAAGTAGCCGGTCAGCCAGTACGAGATCGATGGCCCTGGCAGCGCGACGAAACCGGCGCCCATCGTCACGGCGAACGTGACCGCCGCGACGACGGCGTGCCGCACCTTTCCCGCGACAAGCAGGTAAGGGATGAACAGCAACGGAACAAGCTTGATGCCCGCCGCGACGCCGAGTCCCACGCCCTTCCAGCGCCAGCCGTCATCCCGGGTGAGATCCCAGACGACAAGCAGCAGCAAGAGCGGCTCGATCTGCCCGAGTGCCAGCGCCTTGATCATCGGCTCGGTCCACAGCCCGATGGCGCCAACAGCCAGCGCCATCGCCGCCCTGCCAACTCCGCGCTTGCCCATCGCGCCGAGCGTCAGCCACGTCGTCAGCGGGATGGCAGCCAGGCTGACCAGCGTCATCACCCAGCGCAGCGCCGACCAGCTCAGATACGAGCATCCGGCGAAAAGTACGGCGGCGAACGGCGTGTAGGTGAACTTGATGTTCTGCGTGAGCTGCCAGATGTACAGGTAGGAGGGAAGCTGCCTGGTGATCAGGCCGGCGTCGTTGTAGACATTGAGGTCATACCAATCGAGCAACGCACCTGGATGGACGGCCGAATCGGTGAGGAACGCGGTGACGGCCGCGGCGAAGAACAACGCGGCCACCACCAGGCTCGCGAGTGCAAGTGTCTTGGCCAACGGCAGTGCCTGACGCCGGACTTGGTGCGGGGCAGCGGCCGATTCCGCCTGTACCTGCAACGGGCGAGTCCTCCTGGTGGGTATCCGCATAGGATATGCGATGACGCTGACTACTGAACGTAGCTATTACCTTACTTTAAGTATCGCATTCGATCGCGGTGCGAGCTCGCCAATCACCGTGGCCCCCGGCACTTCGCCAGCGACAAGCAGGCCACCGGACGTCTGGGCGTCGGCAAGCAACAGCAATTCGGCCTCAGGCAACCCCGAGAAGTCCGCGTGCGGCGCGACCCAGGCAAGATTACGCCTGCTGCCTCCCGGCACGTGGCCGTTCCCCAGTGCTTCGCGCGCCCCGTCGATGAACGGCACAGCGTCGTGGTCGATCACCACGGTCACGCCGCTGGCTCTGGCCAGCTTGAACGCATGACCGAGCAACCCGAATCCGGTCACGTCGGTCGCGCAGCGGATTCCGGCCGCCAACGCCGCCTGGCTCGCGTCGGCGTTGAGCGTGGTCATCACCTCGATCGCGGCCGCGTTCACCTCACCGGTGGCTTTGTGCATGGCGTTGAGCACGCCGGTTCCGAGTGGCTTGGTGAGCGACAGCGGCAGGCCGGCCGCACCGGCGTCAATCCGCAGCAACCTGTCCGGGTCAGCCAGGCCGGTCACCGCCATGCCGTACTTCGGCTCTGGGTCATCGATGCTGTGCCCGCCAGCGACGTGGCAACCCGCCTCCCGCGCGATCTCAAGCCCGCCGCTGAGCACCTCGGCGGCCAGGTCAGCACTAAGCCGTTCCATCGGCCAGCCAAGCAGGTTGAGCGCGACTACCGGCTTGCCGCCAACCGCGTAGACGTCCGAGAGCGCGTTGGCGGCGGCGATACGGCCGAACGTGCGGGCGTCGTCGACTACTGGGGTGAAAAAATCAGCGGTGGCTATCACCGCCATCGTGGAACTTATCCGCACCACGGCGGCGTCATCGCCGTGTTCCACGCCGATCAGCAGGTCGGCGGGCCGATGCTCGGGTACCAGGTTCGCCACGGCGCGTTCAAGCTCGCCAGGCGGTATCTTGCACGCGCACCCGCCGCCCCGCGCGAACTGAGTGAGCCGTACCGTCTCGGTTGTCCCAGTATCCATTGCTGCACTGTAACCAACCGCCGCTTGCGTGCTCCTGGCCGGTCGTGGTGGCATATCGCCCAAGGTGCTGTCGTAACGGAGGCGGGTCAGTGAGCAGTTCGATAATGGCGGACCGGGCAACGATCGAGGCCAAGGTCGGTGGAAGCACGCTTTGCGACCTGCTTTCTGCGACGGCGACGCAGTACGGCGACCTGCCTGCCTACTCCGACAGGGAAGGCGACGACGCCTGGCAGACAGTGACCTGGCGCGAATACCGCGACATGGCACTGCGCCTGGCGGCCGGCCTGGTCGAACTCGGACTTGAGCCAGGTGAACGGGTCGCGCTCATGCTGCCGAACCGATTCGAGCACGTGCTTGCCGATCAGGCGATACTGCACGCCGGCGGCGTCCCGGTGACCTTCTACGCGACGCTGGCCGCCGACCAGATCAGGTACGTCGCCGGCGACTGCAACGTCGCGATCGCGATCATCGACGGCCCGTCCGAGTTGTCAAGGTGGCAGCCGCTGCTCGATGACCTGCCCAGCCTGCGGAAGATCATCGTCAGGGATGCCGCGGCATGTCCGGCTGGCGAGAAGTTCATGACCTGGGCCGACTTCGCCGTGCTCAGCGAACGGGCGGCGCAGACCGAAGCGGCGGCGCAGGTCGCGAGCCGGATCGAGGCAATCACGTCGGACGACCCGGTCACCCTGCTCTATACGTCGGGCACCACGGGCAACCCCAAGGGCGTGATCATCACCCACCGGAGCGTGCTGTACGAATGCACGACCGCGGAGATGGGCGGCAGCACGCAGATGCACGTGCGATGGGTGTCCTACCTGCCGCTGGCGCACATCGCCGAGCGGATGTTC
>DATNEK010000185.1:0-8444 GCA_035553055.1 Streptosporangiaceae bacterium
AGACTCGTGAGCGTGCCTGTAGATCCGGCCAGAGTCCTGCGGGAGCACGGTCATCGAGTCACGGTCCAGCGCTTGGCCGTCTTGCGTGCGGTCGCGGCCGCGGCCCATGCGACGGCCGACGCGATAGCCGAGCGCGTCAGGGCCGAGGTCGGGTTCATCTCGCTCCAGGCCGTCTACGACGTCCTGGCCGTCCTCGTCGACGTCGGGCTGGTCAGGCGTATCCAGCCGGCCGGATCGGCGGCCCGTTTCGAGGCCAGGGTCAGTGACAATCACCACCACGTGATCTGCCGGGCGTGTGGCCGCGTGTCCGACGTGGACTGCGCGGTCGGACCGGCGCCCTGCCTCACGGCAGTCGATGACCGGGGCTACGAGATCGACGAAGCGGAGGTTATTTACTGGGGCCGCTGCCCTGAGTGCAGACCAAGAACTGAAGGCGAGCCCGCCTCGATCTAGGCCGGGCCGAGAACTCAGCCAGCAATAAGAACATGCCGCCTAGCGGCACGCCAAATGTCGGCACGCGTATCACAGGAAACGCCAGCACCGCCACAGGGAGGATGACAATGGACGAGAGCAAGTGCCCAGTCGCGAACTCAGCGTTGGCCAGGTCCAACCGAGACTGGTGGCCGAACGCGCTTGACCTCAGGCAGCTTCAGCAGAACTCTCCTCTGACCGATCCGATGGGCGAGGACTTCACCTACGCCGAGGAATTCAAGACCCTGGATCTCGACGCCCTGAAAAATGACATTCAGGCGGTCATGACGACGTCGCAGGCGTGGTGGCCCGCCGACTACGGCCACTACGGCCCGCTGTTCATCAGGATGGCGTGGCACAGCGCGGGCACCTATCGCATCAGCGACGGCCGTGGCGGCGGGGGAAAGGGCGAGCAGCGCTTCGCCCCGCTCAATAGCTGGCCAGACAACGGGAACCTGGATAAGGCGCGCAGGCTGCTCTGGCCGGTCAAGCAGAAGTACGGCCGCAAGATCTCCTGGGCCGATCTGATGATCTTCGCAGGCAACTGCGCGCTCGAGTCGATGGGGTTTAAGACGTTCGGCTTCGGCGGCGGGCGACAGGACGTGTGGGAGCCAGAGGACATCAACTGGGGAACCGAAGCCACCTGGCTCGCGGACGAGCGCTACAGCGGCGACCGGGAGCTAGCCGATCCCTTCGGTGCCGTTCAGATGGGCCTGATCTACGTCAACCCGGAGGGGCCGAACGGCAATCCTGACCCGCTCGCCGCCGCCAGGGACATCAGGGAGACGTTCCGCCGGATGGCCATGAACGACGAGGAGACGGTCGCGCTCATCGCCGGCGGGCACACGTTCGGCAAGACGCACGGCGCGGCCGTGCCCGACGAGCACGTCGGTCCTGAGCCAGAAGGCGCGCCGCTCGCGGCGCAGGGTCTGGGCTGGTCGAACAGCTTCGGCACGGGCACGGGTGACGACGCCATCACCAGCGGTCTTGAGGGCACCTGGACGCCCACACCGGTGACGTGGGACAACAGTTTCTTCGCGACCCTCTTCGGCTACGAATGGCAGAAGGTGAAGAGCCCGGCCGGTGCGTGGCAGTGGATCCCGACGGATCAGGCCGCCGCGACCACGGTCGCGGATGCCCACGACCCGGCCAAGAGCCACCCGCCAGTGATGCTCACGACCGACCTCGCGCTGCGGATGGACCCGGTCTACGAGCCGATCTCGCGCCGCTTCTACGAGAACCCGCAGGAGTTCGCCAACGCGTTCGCCAGGGCGTGGTTCAAACTGACGCACCGCGACATGGGGCCGGTGACGCGATACCTCGGGCCCCTGGTTCCCGCCGAGCCGCAGATCTGGCAGGACCCGGTGCCGGCGGTCACGCACCAGTTGATCGGCGCGGAGGACATCGCCGCTCTGAAGGCGACGATCCTCGCCTGCGAGCTGACGATCTCCGAACTGGTCTGCACCGCCTGGGCCGCGGCGTCGACCTTCCGCGGCACGGACATGCGCGGCGGCGCCAACGGCGCGCGCATACGCCTCGCACCGCAGAGCGACTGGGAGGTCAACAACCCGGCACAGCTTGCGAAGGTGCTGCGGACGTTGGAAAAGATCCAGCGTGACTTCAATGCTTCGCAGGCCGGCGGTAGCAAGCAGGTGTCCCTGGCCGACGTGATCGTGCTCGGCGGAGTCGCGGCCGTGGAACAGGCCGCCAGCAACGCCGGCTACGACGCGGCTGTTCCATTCGCACCCGGCCGTACCGACGCGCTGGCTGAGCAGACCGACGTGGAGTCCTTCGCCGTGCTCGAGCCGGTCGCCGACGGGTTCCGCAACTACCTCGGCAAGCTCCAGCCGCAGCTGGCCGAGCATACGCTGGTCGACCGGGCAGCCATGCTGACGCTGACCGCGCCGGAGATGACCGTGCTGGTCGGTGGTCTCCGCGTCCTGAACGCCAACTACGACGGATCCGACCTGGGCGTGTTCACCGACCGGCCGCAGACGCTGACCAACGACTTCTTCGTGAACCTGCTCGACATGGGCACGCAGTGGCAGGCGACGTCGCAAGCCGAGGACACTTTCGAGGGCCGCGATCGTCAGACGGGCGAGCTGAAGTGGACAGGCAGCCGATTCGACCTGGTCTTCGGGTCCAACTCGATACTCCGCGCCCTCTGCGAGGTCTACGCGAGCGACGACGCGCAGCACAAGTTCGTCGGCGACTTCGTGGCGGCGTGGGACAAGGTCATGAATCTGGACCGGTTTGACCTAACCTGACCGCGAGATGCCCGCCAGCGCGGGAAACAACGGTATTCCCTCATCAGACCTAGCGAACGTAAGGTTTCGGTTGTCGGGCCTTTGGTGGCATGTCGGCGCAATGCCGTCGGCAGATGGGGGGACGTCGTGCCGCGTTCGGTGGCGTGGCGCGGGAATGGCCGGCTTTTCGGCGCCTGCGTGGTTACTCGAGCTGTCGCAGGCGCCGGCATGGCGGCGCTCGTGTTTGGCGTTCTGCCCGCGTCAGGGGCGCGGGCGATCGGTCAGGCCGCTCATGTGCTGGCTTCTGGTGGCGCCGGGACGAACATCGGAGACGCCGGGCAGCTGGCGGGCACTGCCTCGGGGTCGCTGAAGTCGTCGGCTTCTGACGACTGGTGGGTTATCTACCCCGCCACGCACGGGAACCCGGTCACCGTGACGGTGAAGAACACCACCTCGGCCTCGGATACTTGCAAGCAGCTCACGGCGTCGCTCGACGCGCCGGACGGCACCTCTGATGTCTTGGAGGGCGCGACATTCGGGGCTGGCGCCAGCCACAAGTTCTCGGGTTCGCGGCCTGGGTCGGACCGTTATTTCGTTGAGGTTCAGGTGGCTGGCTGCGAGCCATCGCCCGGCGAGCCGGTGACGTACACGCTGACGCTCGATAGCGGCGGCGGCGGTACCGCCCCGTCCCCGGCCGCCGGATCGATCGCCGCCGGGACATCCATCGGGACCGCGTGGCCGCCGCTTGAGGGCAAGACCTCCTACACCGGGACCATCGCGAGCGGGAGTTCGGACGACTGGTACGTGCTGTACAAGAAGCGCGACACGAACCCGGGCACCATCCGGGTCGAGGACACCACGAATGCCGGGACGGTCGCCTGCGCGGAGGTGACGGTGAGCCTGGACGCGGCCGACGGCAGCAGCGACGTCGTCAGCGGCGCCACCCTGGGCGATAACTCAGCCACGACCTTCACGGTGCCTGGTGAGACCGGCACCGATACCGCAGGCCTTTACTACCTGGAGGTCAATTCCCATAGTTGCCTGGCTGGCGGGATCTCCTACCGGATCGAGCCTGAACCCGCCGCCGAGTGGCAGCACCCGGCCCGGCTGCCAGCAGGAAAGGCGGCACCGGGCTCGTCGATCGGCGGCGCGTGGCCGCCGCTTCTGGGCGGGACCACCTATGACGGCACGATCACAAGCGGCTCGGAAGAGAACTGGTACGTGCTTTACAAGAAGCCAGGTACCAGCCCGGTGTCGGTGCGCGTCGAGGACACGACGGTGGCCGGGACGACCTCGTGTCCGGGACTGACCGCCACTCTGGACGGGGCTGACGGTACCGGTGACACCCAGTCAGGGGCGACGATCGGTGATAACAGCGCCGCCACGCTGAATGTCCCGGCCCCCGGCGGCCCTGATTACCTGGGCCGGTATTACCTGGAGATCGAGGACGCCGGCTGCCCGTCGGGCGGGGCGACGTACCGGATCGAGCCGGAGCCCGGCACAGGCTGGGCCAATCCGGGCAAGCCAGCATCGGCGCGGCTGCCGTCGGGACCGGACGAGAAGGCCGCGGGCGGGCCGCTCAGCGGCGGGATCACCTACGACGCTTCGCTGTCGAACGCCAGCAGCCAGGACTGGGTCTTCTTCGACGCGATCGGTTCGGCCGCGGTGACGGTCAGCGTGCAGGACACCACAAGCAGCCAGGACAACTGCCAGGAAGAGAGTGTCAGCCTGCTGGACAGCGGGGGCGAGGTGAGCGGGGCAACGCTCGGCGATGACGACGGGACCGAACTGGTCGTCGACACCGCGCAGACCTTCTACCTGGAGATCTCGGTGACCGGTGATTGTCCGCCGCAGACCCCGCTGACCGCGACCGTCACCCTGACCCCGGCCAGCGGCGTGTGCTCGTGCGGCTGCGCCGCTGCTGCCGGACATGCCGTCCGCCCGGCCGCCGCGCCGCCATTCGAGATCGAGATGCACAAGCCGGGCGGCGGAGCGGTCAAGGTGACAGGCAAGACCACGACCGTGGGCGTCGGCGAGCCGGTTGACCTGTCCCTGGCCTGCGTCAGGGGCGGGCGCGAGCCGACCGGGCCTTTCTCGTGGGAGCTGCCGGCCGGCTCGGGGTACCCGGTCACGCTCAGCAAGTACGAGATCGACGACGACGCCACCAAGACGTCAACGACGCTGGTGAAGCTGACCAAGTTCACCAACGCGACCCTGAGTTTCTACCTGCTCAAACCCGGTACCTATACGGTCACGGCCACGGCGTCGGTTAACGGCACCCCAAGGAAGGCCACCGCCAGCTTCGACGTCCAGGCGCCACAGGCCGAGTTCACCGCGAAGACCTGCAAGGCCGGCCTCGATACGCGGTGGACGTACCATCTGCCGGCCGCTAATGCCGCGCCGCCTCGCCTGTCTCTCGGACTGAACGACGGCCAGTGCGTCACAACCCCGGGAATGACCTGGACGGCCAAGGTCGAGCTGAAGAGCCCCGTTCTCGCTGACGGTGACCTGGCCGTTGTCCAGCTTGTGCAGGGCACCGTGCGGCACAGCACGAGCAAGAAGGCGTGCCTGGACACGAACGGAAAATGGGTGGCCGACGGCGGTGCCTTCTATACAACTGGCACTTTCAAGCCGAAGGTCCACGGCAATCAGGTAACCGGATTCAGCGCAGGCACGGACATGATCGACATCAAAGCGGGCAAGACCGCCGAATTCACCAGCCTGGACGCGCCGTCGGTCAAGCTCAAGAACGGCGGAACGTGGAAAGAGTACGTTAACTTCACCGACTACCTCGTGTACCGGCCGAACTACAAGGCCACCGGATTCGGGCACATCGGAATCTGGGTCGCGCTGCGCCACCTGAGCTGGACGTTCCACGCCTCGGCTAGCTTCAACACCAAGACCCGCCGTTGGGTTCTCGGAAAAGTTACAAATCCCAATAAAAAGCAGATCGGCTCGATAGCGAGCTCGCGAGAACCTCAGTTCGCCGCGGTCGCAACCACCACGCACTGCTCCTAGCGGCGAGCCGCCAACCGACCTTGACCGCAGGTCCGGCGAACCTCCGACCATCACTGCGTGTATCAAGGCGGTCACTCCACCACCGGCGCGGTCACCACGACCACCGGGCTCAAGGTCACTGCCGCCTTGGATACCACCCCGATCGCGGTCGGCACCAGGGTCCGGACGCAAGGTGAAATTTCGCTAAAAACTAACTATGTGATGACAAGCGGCGTAGTCTGGGCATCGGTGCAGCAATACGACCCGCCGTAGGCATCGCCGCCGTGGTCCGGAGAACGGACGTCACGGCACTCAGAGCGATAGCAGCGCAGGGCACGTCCAACACGATAGATTCAGGGAGCAGCAATATCGATGGGTGGTAAACGTCGGCGCGCGACTACGAAGCCGAAGCTCGGAATGGCTGCGGCAGCTCTCGCAGCCTTTGCGCTAGGGGTCTATCTTTGCGGAACGCTGATCAAGCCAACAGTAGGGGCATCTCAAGCTTTCTCTGATTCTGCGATGGGCGTGCAACGTGCGCTAAAGCCAACTCACAAGTTTGGCTTCAAATCAAAGCACGAGCTCCAGGCAGGGCGAACACACGTGTTCGGGCAGACGCGGACGCCGAAGAGGAAGCCAAGACCGAAGCCCTCAGTGCCAGTCGTTTCATCGCCGTCTCCCCAGCCGACCTCCCCGTCACCTCAGCCGACATCTCCGTCGCCAACGCCAGTGCCGTCGCCGATCACCTCGGTTCGCCCTGGCAACGTGTCGTGTAATTACAGTTCCGACACCTGGTCCGGTGACGCGAGCGCAGTGGGTTACTCAGTCAACGAAACGCAGGCGTCAAACGGCAATCTCGCATCATTCACCGTCGCGCTGAACGCAAGAAAGGGAAATACCGAGGTTGTCGGTTATCCCTCTGACCAATGCCTGACCTACTCAGCACTCCCGATGACGCTTACGTCAAGTTTCGACGTTACGCCACCAGCAGACAGCAGCGGCCTTGACTACGAATACGCTTACGACATCTGGCTCACAACCGCTGCCGCAGCTACCAGCAACAACTGGAATAACGATCTAGAGCTAATGATCTGGACGTACGTCAACGGCCAGGTGCCCATTGGATCAGTGGCCGCGACGCTTAGTGACGGGTCGAAGGTCTGGGTGGCTGGTAACAACCAGACCGGGACTGTTTCGGTCGTGCTGCCAAAGAATGAGACCATCGGCAGCGTCGACATCGCGAGCATCGTCAGCCAGCTTGAAGCCCGTGGTTACATAACCTCTGCTGACACCGGCATTCTCGATGTCGAATATGGCATTGAAGCACCGTACGGCGGCGGTCAGACGTTTAAAGTCAATGGTTTCAGCGTCACGACTGGATCATGAGCTACAACACTGACGGCCTTCCTCGCCCACGGTGCCCGTGACACTACGAGTGCCTTCGAGTATTGTCCCCGGCCTGGCCGCGCCAGTACGCGAGGTCGTGCCGGGTGGTCAGGGTGTCGGGGTGGTCGGGGCAGAGATGCCGCATGGCGGCTGTGTGCAGGTTCTGGAGGTATTCGGCTGCGGCACGCGCCAGCCCGGCTTCGCCGAGACTGCGCCCGGCCCGGAACAGCACCTCGTGCCCGCGGTCCTGCCATAGCTCGTCCTCGGCGAGGCTGGCCTATCCGGCGTCCCTGGATCGAAGTCGGCCAGGCTGAGCCGGTGCAGGCACCGCAGCGCATCTTCGGCATCGCCCGCGCTGGCTTCGCTGCCGCCCGGATCATCCTCGCGGCGCCGGTTCAGGTAGCCAAGCGCAGGGGCGCTGGTCAGCACAGCGGCGGGGATCCCGTTCGGATCGCCCATCGCGGCCAGTTCAAGCGTCGGCCTGGCAAGCCCGGTGGGCGGCAGCCGCCCGGCCTGCTCAACCGACAGCGACCAGGCTGCGTCCAGGCCCGTGCGCTGATCATCGGGCAGGCCGCGCCCCATCAAGCATGTCAGTGGCGGTCCTGGCTTGAAAGCAGTCAGCCAGCCCAGGGATCACCCCAACCCGGCACGGCCACGACACCGGCACCGCCGCCCGGTCGCCGAATCGGACCTGCCCGGCCTGACCGATGACCACGCCGCCGGACTGGGCAAGCTGGGATACCGCCGCATCGACCCGCGCTAAGGCGGCACCGGCGCGCTCAGCGGCAGGCCGGGCCCGGACTGGTAGGGCCCGGCAGCGTCACATCCCCGTGAATCACCACCCACGTCGCACAGGCAATGCCGCGACCAAGGCCGCGTACTCGCCGTGACTATATGTATCACCACGGTGACTCATAGTGTCTAACTAGGCACGACAGGTGCGTGTTCTCGAAGACAGCTAGCGGGTGAAATTTTCTCCCAAGCGGAGGTGTCCTTATGGCCACTGCAGACGACAGCAAAGTGATAGTCCGGCCCGAGCTTGATCGAACCCAGGCGAGGAGCCTGGTGCTCGAAGCTCTGACCGCCGTCATCCTCGGCCTGAAGGCCGAGGCAGTCGATGAGCGGCAAGAGCTTTACGCCGACCTGGGGATGGACTCGCTGGCCTTCGCCCAACTGCTCGTCGAGCTTGAGGTCAGGCTCAACGTTCACCTGGTTGACGAGGACCTGATGACGATCGAGCTTGTGAACGTGGCGGACCTGATCGACCTGGTCGAGCGCATCTCGCTTTCGGCCGAGAAGTGAGAGGTTGCCGCATGGCAGGTACGCGTGATCCGCTGCTCCCTACTC
>DATNEK010000186.1:0-22423 GCA_035553055.1 Streptosporangiaceae bacterium
AGCAGCATCAAGACGCAAGTGACGACTGGCCACCGGCGACGGTCGACACCGCTGGCGTCATCCTCGCGCTCGCGATTGTCCTCATCGCCCGCGGTCGGGCCGGCCGGCGCCTGGTCGGTACCGGTGCTTGGCGGATCAGGCGCGCTATCTGTCTCGCCGCTGTCTCGCTGAGCGCCATTCGCTTGCTGAGCGCTCTGAGCCAGCTGGTGAGCGCGTGCCGCTGGGTTGTCGCTGCGGGTCGGTTCGCTGTCATCGGGCCCGTCGGTTGCCAGCGCTCCGAGGATGATGATGTCCTCGCTCGGTGTCTGGCCGGCGTCGGTGTCAATGACGTCGGCAAGCACACAGGTGATGTTGTCAGGACCCCCGCTGCGAATCGCCAGGTCGATGAGCTGCTCTACCGCGGCGTCGAGGTCGGTGAGCTGCTGCAGGGTCGTCCGCAGCGTCTCGTCGCTGACGACGTCGGTCAGGCCGTCAGAGCAGAGCAGGAAGCGGTCACCGACCCTGGCCTTGAGCATCGCGAGGTCGGGATCGGCCGGGACGCTGCTCTGCAGCGCCCGCATGACCAGCGAACGCTGCGGGTGTGACGCCGCTGCCTCAGGCGTCAGCCTGCCCTCGTCGACCAGCGACTGCACGAGCGTGTGGTCGTGTGTGATCTGCTGGAGTGCGCCATCGCGAAGCAGGTAGGCGCGGGAGTCGCCGATGTGGCAGAGCGCGACCTCATCTCCGGACCACAGCAACGCGGTGAGGGTAGTTCCCATCCCTTCGGTGGCCGGGTCGGTCTCGGTGATCTGCCGAAGCGCCGAATTCGCGTCCGCGATCGCCGTGCCGAGAGCTGGCAGCATCTCGTCGCACTCGATGGCGGTGTCAAGCGGCGCCAGAGTCTTGATGGCGACGGCACTGGCGACTTCGCCAGCGGCGTGACCACCCATGCCGTCCGCGATGGCAAGCAGGTGCGGGCCAGCGTAGGCCGAGTCCTCGTTGCCCTCGCGGAGCAAGCCGACGTCGGACCGCACCGTGTAGCGCAGGGCTATCGTCATCTGCGCAACTCCAGGACGGTCTTGCCGATGCGGATGGGCACGCCCACCGGGACCGGCATGGGCTGGGTAACCTTCTGCCTGTCGAGATACGTGCCATTGGTCGAGCCGAGGTCCTCGACCACCCAGTCCCCGTTCTGTGGGTACAACCTGGCGTGCCTGGTCGAGGCGTAGTCGTCGGTCAGCACAAGCGTGGCGTCAGCGGCCCGGCCAATAGTGATCTGCTGATCGGCGAGCGTAATCGTAGTTCCTGCGAGGTTGCCACTAGTTACGACAACCTGCCTAGCCGAAGTCCGGGATCTCCCACTCTGTCGGGGTGGCCTTGCCGGCACAGGAGGAGGCGGCGGTCGGCGAGCGCGCTGTCTCGCGGCGCGTCGTTGCCGTCGCGGTGACGTCGGCTGGTCGAATAGGTCGGTGCGTACCACCCCGACGGCAGCGATGACGAACAGCCAGAGCACAGCGAGGAACGCCAGCTTGATCAGGTCGAGGGTGAGCGGATTCATCGGGTTGCGTCCTTAGCTAGCCGAAAGCGCACGTTGCTCCCAGCGCGCCGCGATAGTTCCGGCGGGTCGCCCCTCCGGGCCAGCACCGCGGCTTCGGTGTAAAGAACTGATGTATTTCGCTGCTCGTCAGTACGTACCGTCCCTGCGGAAAACCAAGGTAGTGCGGCCAAGGGTAACGCGAGTACCGTCCGTGAGCGATACCCGTCGGATCGGCTGCCCGTTGACGAAAGTACCGTTTGTCGATCCAAGGTCCACGAGAACAACGTCACCGTCCTCCACTCGGATCTCGGCATGGTGTCGCGACACACCTTGGTCAACGAGTCTTAGATCGCAATCAGTGCCACGGCCGAGAATCGTCAGCGGCGAGCTCAGCGGGAACGTGCGCTGGGTAGCGCCTCCGGCGGCTGGGTCGGCGGTGGAAACGAGGAGCCTGGGAGAGCCAGGGAAGCCTTCTAGCGGGCGAGGTATGTCGCTGACCGGCCTGCGGATCTCGCCATCCTCGACGGTGGTGCCCCTGATCACCCCCGACCTGATGCGGAAGGTACCGATGGTGAGGTCTGGCACGCCTTCGAATCTGATCCGCACCGGACCGACAAACGAGTAACCCTGCTCCCTGGCGTGATCTCGAGCGAGGGTGGCGAGTTCGATGCCGAGATTGTCGGCGAACACCTGAAGCCTGTCGTAGTCGGCCTGGGCGATCTCGGCGACGAAGTCGTTCGGCACGAGCGTCCGCCCCTGCGCCACGATCGCGGCTCGATCGTCCATCTCACGCTGGACGGCGCCGGCGATCTCGGTTGGTTGCAGGTCGGACTTGAACGCGCGCGCGAATCCGCCGTCGTACATCCCCTGGAGCCGGTGCTCGAAGCGCTGCAGCACTCCCACCATGCACCTCCTCTCCCGTTCGCATTCGATGGTATCGGCGGCTTGGCATAGCTCGCGGCGTGCTAACCTGTCTGACGCCCAGGGCGGGTGGCGGAACGGCAGACGCGCACGGTTCAGGTCCGTGTGTCCGAGAGGACGTGAGGGTTCAAATCCCTCCTCGCCCACGAGCCGGCTTCGCCTGCTCGCTGATCCTTAGGATCAGCTTCGCGGGTGGGCCGCTATGTTGTCCCGGGGGTCCGAACCCCCGGACCCCCACGGGTCCGGCTGGCGCTGGGTGAGCCGCTTTCCGTTCGCTGGACCTTCACGGTCCTGGACCTTCACGGGCCTGGACCTTCACGGCCCTGGGACCTTCACGGTCTGGGACCTTCACGGGCCTGGACCTTCACGGGTACGGGCCTTTCTACGGTGCTGGGCCTTCGCGGTCCGGGTGGCGCTGGGTGAGCCGCTTCGGTTCCGGATCTCCACGGGCACGGCTCGCGGGGGTCGGCAGTTGCATGTTGGGCATCGCGGTCCGTCCTCCGCACACCATTGATCCGCCCTCTCTGCCCGTGTCGCGCGACTTTATGCGGGCCGCGGTAGTCGCCTGCGGCAACGGCGGAGCGGGACGCGGCACCGGCGCGGACACGGCAGAATCATTATCGTGCCGGAACTTCCTGAAGTGGAGTCGCTTGCCGCTGACTTGCGCGAGCGTGCGGTCGGGCGCGCGATAGATCGTGCTGATATTGCGGAATTTTCAGTACTTAAGACCTACGATCCGGCGCTCACCGCTCTGCATGGCGCGGTGATCACCGGCGTCACGAGATACGGCAAGTTCCTCGACCTGATCGCCAAGCAGCCGACCGGGACCATGCTGCATCTGATTACCCATCTGGCTAGGGCCGGATGGCTGCGCTGGCGCGAGGATCTGCCCACAGCGCCACCGAGGCCGAGCAAGAGCCCACTCGCGTTCCGGCTCAGGTTCGAAGACGGTGCGGGGTTCGACCTGACCGAGGCGGGTACTCGCAAGCGACTTGCCGTGTACCTGGTCACCGACCCGATGGCGGTGCCAGGCATCGCCTCACTCGGGCCTGACCCGCTGGCACCCGACTTCACCGTTGATGTACTCGCTGGCCTGCTCGCAGGCCGCAGGACACAGATCAAAGGCGTACTGCGGGATCAGAAGATCATCGCGGGAATCGGCAACGCGTACTCCGACGAGGTGCTGCACGCCGCCAAGATGTCGCCGTTCAAGCTCGCGTCCAGCCTGAGTGCCGATGAAGTGGCAGAACTGCACCAGGTCATCATCGCGACGCTGCGCACGGCGATCGAACGGTCGGCTGGGCTAGCCGCATCGGAACTCAAGGCGGAAAAGAAGGCTGGCCTGGCCGTGCACGGCCGGGCGGGTCAAGCCTGCCCGGTATGCGGTGACGTGGTCCGCGAGGTCTCTTTCGCCGATTCCGCGCTGCAATACTGCGCCACCTGCCAGACCGGCGGCAAGCCGCTGGCCGACCGCCGCCTGTCCAAACTGCTCAAGTAGCGAGGGATCGGAGCGCGGGCCCGGCCGAGCGGGTGCCCGGCCGGTCCGGTCGCAGGCAACCTGCGCCGCTCATCTGAACGTCTTGGCCAGGCTGTTGAAGAACGGCAGATCGCAGCCGCCGTCGATGATCACCCGGTGCACTTGCTTGCCGAACCAGGTGCCATCCACGACGATCTGCTTACCGCTGAGCAAGATCATCGGGCACATGATGTGACGCTTGAGCGGGGTAAACGCGTATTTGGTGCCGAACAGCGTCTTGCACGCGGCGGCTGGGTCAGGCGCGGTGCCACCAGCCGGGCCACATCGCAGAGTCCAGTGCGTGACCTTGCCGTTGGCTTTGTCGGTGACCTTAATAGTCAGAGTCGCCTTCGCAGCGGAAGCGTGCGAACCCGCCGAGCCCCCGCTTCCGGCGCTGGGTGCCGCGGCGGTGCCGCAGCCAGCTAGCAGGCCGGCGACCGCGATCACGCCGACCAGGGTTGTGAGCAGCATGTGCCCTGACCTTCGCGAGCCGTCGCCGCAGGCGGACGACGCACCGAAGGCGGTCGCGGGCCGAGCAAAGGGCCTGCGAGTTAGCCGGGCCCTAGTTCTGAGGTTAATCACGGCCATTGGACGTGCCACTACCTTGCGCTGGTTCCATAGGACGGTACAGGCCGCGCTGCCGGCGGGACCGTGCCGCTGTATCGGCGACCCGCGGCGCGCTGGTCAGTCGTTTGCACTGCGATCAGCTTATCTAGTGCGACCATAGGTGACGTGCGGCTGAGGCGGGCGACGACGACCAAGCCGGGGCAGGCAAGGATCGATGCCACGGCGCGTGCGGTTATCGACTGCGCTGCTGACCCAATCATCGCGCTCGGCAAGGACAAGACCGTCTGCGTATGGAACCCGGCAGCCGAGCGGATGTTCGGCTGGGCGGCGGCAGAAGTGCTCGGGCTTGAGCCGCCGATCGTCCCGAGGGAGCTGCGGGCCGAGCACAACGCCGTGCTCGAGCGGGTGGCGAATGGCGGCAACGTCTCGCTTGCCACCAGGCGTATCTGCAAGGCGGGCGAGGTTATCGACGTCCGGATCGATACGAGCGATCTAGTCGATGCGGCGGGCGAGCGGCTCGGCTGGCTCAGCGTGTGCCATCGCAGCGGCGAAGATGCCACGGTGCGGCACTACATGGCCGAGCGTGCGCGCCTGGTAAGGCGACTTGGTGACGTCGTCGCCGACATGAACGCGGAACTCGACCTGGAACCGGTGCTCGACCGGATCGCGGCCAGCTTGCGAGAGCTGACCAGAGCGGACGCCGGGGGGTTCGTACTCGTCGAAGGGGACGGGCTCCGGCTGGTTTCGATGGATGGGCTGCCTGCCGAGCTTCGAGGACGGACCGCCGACCTGCAGACCAGCCTGGTCGGCGAGCTAATGCGGTCGGGCAACTCGGTGCTGATGCGGACCGGCGAGTCTGGCGAGTTCGACGACCTGATCTGGTCGGCGCTGCCAGGCCTGCACACGATCACGCTGAGCTTGTCCCACGTCGCCGGCCGGCCATACGGCGCTCTCTACGCGCTGTACAGCAGGCGCAAGGTCGGCCACGTCGAACTTGAACTGCTCGAACTCCTGGCCGGTCACGCCAGCGTCGCACTGTCGAACGCGACCGCGTTTTCCGAAGTGGTCAGTCAGCGCGCGCACGAGCGCGCGGTAATTGACGGCAGCGCTGACGGCATCGCTGTCCTCGACGGCAACGGCCTGGTCAGGCAGTGGAACAGGGCAGCGCACGTGCTGACTGGCGTGTCGGCAGCCCAGGTGACAGGCAAGCCGCTGCCATTCCCGGTGCCAGATCCCGGCGCGACGCTGACCTGCCAGTTGCCGAACAATCGCTGGATGGACGTGCTGTGCACGGTGCTCGACGGCCGCGACGAGCAGGTCATCGACTTTCGCGACGTGACGGCGGCCAAGGAACTCGAAGATGCCAAGGACCTGTTCCTGGCGACGACGAGTCACGAGCTGCGTACCCCGATCACGGTGGTCCAAGGTTTCGCGAGCACGTTGGCCAACCGCTGGGACAAGCTGCTCGACGAAGACAGGCGCGGCGCCGTCAAGACGATCGCCGAGCGCGCCGAGTCGCTAGGTCGGCTTGTCGATCAGCTACTACTTGGGTCGCGAGCCGGCGCCAACCGGCTGACCGTCAGTCACGAGCCGTTCGATCTCGCCAGCGTGCTGCTCGACGCGGCAGCGGTGTTCCGGCCCTTGTCTGACAAGCATGCCTTGATCACCGATATCCCCGACGACCTGCCGCCTGCCCACGGCGACGTGGCGGCGACCGACAGCATCGTCAGCCAGTTGCTCGAGAACGCACTCAAGTACTCACCGGATGGCGGCGCGATCAGGATCAGCGCGCGGGTTGAGCCAACGACCGACGGCCCAGTGCCTGGCGATTGCGAGCCAGCTGACCTGGCGGCACCTGACGCGGGCTGGATCACGGTCACCGTGCAGGACGAAGGCATCGGCATAGCCGCGGCCGACCTCGAGCGAGTGTTCGACCGGTTTGTCCAGGGAGACGCGGGCGATCGCAGGCGGTTCGGCGGAATCGGGCTCGGCCTGTATATCGTGCGGCAGCTAGCCAGAGCCCAGGGTGGCGAGGTCACCGCGGCGCGACGTGCGAGCGGCGGCACCACAATGACGCTGACACTGCGTCGTGCCAGCTCGTGCCCGCCAGACGCCACCAAGCCAGCGCCGATCGACTCGCCAAAAGCGGGAGCCGATCAGACGTTGGGCGACGCGAACGGGCACGCCGATCATGCTGGATCAGGCGGAGCACATGAGTCAGGAATGTCGTCGCAGCCATCGCCACCGGACCGGTCATCGACATCCAAACCAAGCCGGGGACGCCCGCTCCTGCCCTGGTCGTCCCTGGCCAGACCGATATTGCCGTCCCCCAGGAAGCCGATCGACGATCAGGACGCCTACGGCGGAGGCACAAGCGAGCACCCCTAGTAGCGCGGCTTGGCTCCGCGACCACGGTTGCGATCCGTGATCACGGAGCCATAGCCGCGATAGGTGACGTTACCGTTCTGTGATCAGGACAGCAAGCAAGATCACCAAATCTCGACGGCACCAGGGCAATGCCGTTAACTTGGGCGCTCCGCGTCCCTCGGCCCGCGCTGCGGCGCGGGCTCCACGTCCTTCGGCCCGCCCTGCGGCGTCCCTCGGCCCGCCCCGTGATCACGCAGCGCCGCGCCAACCGCCGCCGCGCTCCCGCATCGCCTCATCACAACTCAAACCTGCGGATCGAGAACCCGCACGACGGCGTCGGACCGTTGCTGCTGTTGGCCGGCGGGTGGCAACGACAGCGTCGGACCGTTCCTGTTGTGGGGACCACCGCGTTGGACCGTTGCTGTCGTTGGTCGGCGGCGGCCAACAGCGGCGTTGGACCGTTGGTGCTGTTGCCGGTGGGGCAGCAGGCGGGGGGCTGGGGTTGCTGCCGCGGTGGCGGGCGTCCTTCTGGCGCGGCGCCTGTGCTGGTTAGGTGACGGCGGGATCTGGGGCGCTGATTCGCTTGCGCGTTACTGGGTCCCTGGTGACCCTTTCGCCGCCGGAGGCCTCGATGTACCTGTCGATGATGCCGACCACGTCCTCGCCCTGCTCGACGATCTTGCCGGTGTCCAGCCAGATCACCCGGTTGCAGGTCTCCTCGACCTCCTCGAGGTCGTGGGCGACGAGGAACACGGTGCCCGCCTTGTTCCTCAGCTCATCGATCCTGGCGTGGCTCTTCACGCGGAACTCGGCGTCACCGGTGGCTAGTGCCTCGTCGATCAGCAGGATCTCGTAGTCCTTGGCGGCCGCGATCGCGAACCTGAGCCGCGAGCCCATGCCCGAGGAGTAGGTCTTCATCGGCAGGTGGATGAACTCGCCGACCCCGGAGAAGTCCACGATGTCGTTGTATTTGGAATTGATCTCCTTCTTGGTCATTCCCATCGCCAGGCAGCCGAGCACGACGTTGCGATCGCCGGTCAGGTCTTCGAGCAGAGCCGCGTTGACTCCGAGCAACGACGCGTCGCAGGTCGTGTACACCGTGCCGCGCTCGGGGGGGAGCAGGCCGGCGATCGCTCGCAGCAACGTCGACTTGCCTGAGCCGTTCCTGCCGATGATGCCGATCGCATCGCCGCGGTAAGCGACAAACGACATGCCCCTGATCGCGTGCACCTCGCGGATGGTCGGCCTGGTCTTGCGGCCGATGATGCGGAACAAGGCGGTCGATGCGGTGCCACGATCACCGCCGGCGCCGTAGACGCGGTAGACGACGTGCAGGCCGTCGACGATCACGGTTGGCTCAGCCACGGCCGTAGAACACCTCCTTCCGCCAGAAGAACCAGAAGCCGAACAGCAGCGCCACGACCGCCCAGCCGGCGCCGATCTGCCACAGGTGGCTGGAGACGAAGGTCGGATGGCAGTACGCGCTGCCGAACTGGTTGAGCGGGTACTTTTTCGGCAGCTGCTGCCTGACCAGCCGGGTAGCGTGCGCCCACGCCGTCGCGCTGACTCCGGTCGGCGCGGTGGTCTGGCCCGCCCAGGCGGCGCACTTGGCAGCGTTGAATGGCTGAGCACCGAACGCGCTCAATCGCTGCGAGGCGAGCAGCGAGTTGCGCACAATCGTGATATAGATCGCGGCGGGATTGAGCTGGAGCAGGGTCGTCGTCCAGCCGTAGTGCTGGCTGTGGTCGGCGACGAACTGCTGCACGCTGTAGATGACGCCCGAGATATAGAGCCAGGTCCGCATCAGGAACGGCAATAGCTGGGCGAAGTCGTTGACCCGGGCGCCGGTCCTGGCAGCGAACAGGCCGATGCCGGCGTTGAACAAGGTCAGCAGCACAAGCGCGGGGACGACAAGCAGCCAGTGCCAGGTCAGCGGCTCGGCCCTGAGCAGTACAAGGACGAAAAGCACGATCATCGAGAGCAGCATCTGCTGCAGTTCGATCATCACGTAGGCGAGCGGCAGCGATGCCCGCGGGAATTTCAGCGCCCGGATCAGCGGCAAGCTGTCAGTGATCACTTTTGATGTCGAGATGAACGTGCGCTGGGTGAAGCTGAACACGAACACGCCGGTCACGAGGAAGGCGAGGTAGTCAGGCACACCCCGGCTGACGTTCTTGATGATCACGCCGAAGATCAGGAAGTAGACACCGGCGTTGAGCAGCGGCGCGAGCACCTGCCATAGCTGTCCAAGCTTGGCTTCGGTGTACATGGCGATGTTGCGCGCGGTGGCGAAGCCCATGATGAAGCTCCACCGGTGGCCAAGCTCGCGCAGGTAAACGCCGAGCGGGGCGCGTTGCGCGCTCGGCGTAAGCCCGTGTTGCGCGGCGAGCGCGGCGAGCGAACCGTCGCCCTGCTCTGGTTCCTGATCGCCTGAGCTTAGGACCTCCGCGCCGTCTAGCAACTGGCCAGGCGAGCTGACCCGGCTCGATCTCAATTGGAACCTCAGGTAAGTGCCGCCGGTCCCGGCCGGCGGCATGAGCGGGCGATCATCACGGCGCCGACTGTACCCGACGAGAGGCCGTGCGGCCCGGCAGGTCGCCCGCCACGCCGTTGCGAAGGTAACGATTTAGTAACTAGAACTGGCGAGTAAGCGGCCGGTCAATGACGCGCAAACGCTTGCCCAGCTTGACGCATTACGTCTGGCTCGCCCAATCGGGGTGATCGCGCCCGAGATGAGTGTGACGATCACCTGCTATCTCACCGGTTTCCGGTCCGGCCCGCTTGGGCATGGATCGTCCGCAACGAAAAGGCATCGCTCGCAGTGAGGGCTGGTGTACAAGGAGGTGAGAACGTCGAGCGTGGTGCACCTGCCCTGCGCCCCGGCGAGCGTGGCGTTCGCTAGGCGTGCCCTGTCCAACGATCTCAAGGCGGCTGGCGTCTTCGACAACGCCGTCGGTGACGCGGTCCTGGTCCTGAGCGAACTCGTAAGCAACGCCATCTTGCACGCCTATCCACTGCCAGGCGAGCGGCTCAAGGTTGCCTGGGTAGTTGACGACGGCTGGCTTGAGGTGGCGGTCAGCGACGGCGGCAGTGCCACCACGCCGCAGCCCGGCCACCCGACGACGACTTCAGTCAGCGGGCGCGGACTGGCGATCGTCGCGCATATCAGCCAGACGTGGGGGGTAAGGACCGACGACGTCGGGCTGACCGTCTGGGCGATCTTGGCAGCGCCATGCCACAACGGGTTCGCTGGGCACGCTAACTGCCAGCTATTGGCCGACCCCGCGTGGGCGCCGTAAGACAAAGCGCCTGTCCTACCCAACGCGGCCACCGTGGCTCGCAGGCGTAATCGATACGGGACTGGTGAATACTCCGGAGGGGCGCCTCATCGGGCGCGGTGGTCGGGGAGCCGCGGGGGAATCGTGAGCTACGGCGTTGGTGCTGACAGCGAAGTCGGCTGCCTGCGGACCGCGCTTATGCACCGGCCAGGATGCGAGCTACGGCGCATCACGCCCCGGACCAAGAACTCGCTGGGATTCGGCAGCCTGCCCTGGGTCGCCAAGGCGCAGCAGGAACACGACCTGCTCGTCGACGTGCTCACGCACATGGGCACCGAGGTGATCTACTTTGCCGGACTACTGCAGGACGTGCTCGAATACGCCAGCGCCCGTGACGAGGCGATCGCTTCCGTGCTGGCGAACTCCGAGCTCGGAGCCGAGCTCGCGTCCGCGGTCAGCACGCACCTCGAGGCGCTGGCGCCAGAGGATCTGGCCTCCGCGCTCATCGGCGGGCTGACCACCACCGAGCTGCGGACTGGCCACGGACTTGTGTTCGACCTGCTCGACGCGCACGACTTCGTCATCGACCCGCTGCCGAACCTGGTTTTCAGCGGGGACGCCAGCGCCTGGGTAGGCGACCAGGCCATCGTTGGCGCGCTGCCAGGGCCGCGCCGCAGGGAGACAGACCTGCTCGCGATCGTCTATCGCCGCCACCCAAGTTTCATCGGAGTCAGGCCGCCGTACCAGCAAAGCCACATCCGCCTGGATTGCGGTGACCTGCTGCTGCTTGCGCCGGGGGTCGTCGCGGTCGGCGTCGGATCCGGCAGCGCGCCAGCCGGCGCTGAGTTGCTTGCCAGGCACCTGATCACGGCCGGGATCGCCGATCGCGTACTCGGCGTTCCGATTGCCCGGTGCGGCTCAGAATCTCATCTGGACACGATGTGCACCGTGCTCGATCACGGAGTGGTGCTGATGGCGCCGTCGACGGCCTTCACCATGACGGCGCTGACGATCACGATGCGAAACGGCCAGCTGCGAGTATCGAGTCCCCGCCCGTTTCTCGAGGCAGCCGCGAGCGCGATGGATATTGACCGGCTGACAGTCATCGAGACCGGGATCGACTCGGTCAGCGGCTGGTCGGGTCAGTGGGACGACGGCGGCAACGCGCTCGCAGTCGGCAACCGCACGATCGTCTGCGACGAGCGGAACGCTGAGACTAACGCCAGGCTGACCGCGGCGGACTTCGAAGTGATCACCGTGCCCTGCGGAGAGCTTGGCCGCATACGCGGCGGCCCGCGTGCCATGTGCGTCCCGATGGTCAGAGACCCGGTCGCCGTTCCGCTAACGCCTGAGCAGGTCGTACCACAACAGCCGGTCAGGCGGGACGAACTCGCGCCGCTGCGATAGCGGGGCTAACGCGTTCCGCGCCTTGACCAGCGAGTGACCCGCAGCAGGCCGACGCCGAGCAGGACAACGAGAACAACCCAGAAGGCGAGGATCAGCGTGTGAACGAGTCCCCAGAACAGCCACCACAGCACAAGCAGCAGCGCTGCCGCCGCGACAATAAAGGCGATCGTGCGCATCATGCCATCTACAGTACGCGGGTTCCGCCGCCGATAGCCGGCCTGCTTGTGGTGCATCCCATCGCGGGCGAGTAATGTGCCGCTCGTGGAGCTTAAGGTCACAAGCCGGCCCCAGGGGGAATACGTTGTCATGTCGGTCCAGGGCGAGATCGATTTGTACACCGTCCCAAGGCTGCAGCGCGAGCTAGCCAGCGTACTGGCCACCGGTGACCCTGTGCGGCTGGTCGTTGACCTGTCGGGAGTCGACTTCTGCGACTCGACCGGAGTCAACGTGCTGCTCGCCGCGCACCGGCAAGCTCGCGACAAAGGCGGCGACCTGGAACTGGCCGCACCAAGGCCAGCGGTCAGGAAGATATTGCAGGTGACCGGCCTTGAAACGGTGTTCACCGTGATCGACAATCCTGCTCACGCCATCTGAGCCTGCTACTAAGCTCGCAGCCATGTCGGCACGCGGCGACCTGGCCGTCGTCATCCCAGCCAGGAACGAATCGGACCGCATCAGGGCGACGGTGAAGGCGGCGTCAAGCCTTCCTGGCGTCGACATCGTTGTCGTGGTTGACGACGGTTCGGTTGACGGCACCGGAGCCGAGGCGGCGCACGCCGGCGCGATTGTGGCCAGGCACGCGCGCAACCGCGGCAAGGCGGCGGCGATGGAGACCGGCGCCGAGGCGGTTAAGGCGATCGAATCCCGGCAGGCGACCCAGTCCAATCCTGGTCGGTCGGCCAGCCCCAGGCATTTGCTGTTCCTCGACGCTGACCTCGCGGAAACGGCGGCGAACGCAAGCCCGCTGACCGAGCCAGTGCGCGCCGGGGAAGCCGACATGACGATCGCCGTCTTCGCTGCCAGGGAGAAGCGCGGTGGGCACGGCCTTGTTCTCGGGCTGGCTGGCGCCGGGATACAACGGGCGACGGGCTGGCGGCCGGCCGAGCCGCTGAACGGCCAGCGGTGCATCACCAGGGCGGCGTTCGAGGCGGCACGCCCACTAGCGGGCGGCTGGGGTGCCGAGGCTGGGCTGACCATTGACTTGCTGCGCCAGGGCATGCGGATCGCCGAAGTGCGGGTACCGCTCGCCCACCGGGCCACCGGCAAGGACGTGGCGTCGCAGCTGCATCGCGCGCACCAGCTCGCCGATGTCGCCCGGGCGCTGGCCGCGCGCAAGCCGTGGCGCCGTCCACCGGCGGGCTCAGGGGGTATTTCCCTGGGCAGGCAGAGCGGGGGGTCGCCCCCCCGGGCAGATACAGCGTGACGGCTGTGCCGTCGAAGCCCCGCCTGATGTCGCCCGATCGGTCGCCTGCGCGGCGTGCGGGGACCGGCGTGGGCGGCAGTCGGGCGGTGCGGCGACTGGGTGCCGCAGGATTTTCTGCTACTGGGGTCAGTTTTGTTTTGATTGTGACGGTCGCGCTGCTCGGACCGTCCCTCATGGAGCCTGATCTGCCCGGCACGGCGTCGCAGCCGCCGTGGTCGGTCACCGCCCATCCTCCCGCTGGCCTGACCGTCGCGCTCAGCGGCGCAGCCATCGTCGCCGCCGGTGCCGGACTGATTTTGAGCATGAACGCAATTCGGCGCGGCTGGTCGATCCCGGCAAGGCCGATCCTGCTCGCGGGCATCGCCGGGGCGTTCGTGCTGGCTTTCCTGCCGCCGTTCGGCTCGTCTGACCACCTCAGTTACGCGGCGTACGGCCGGATGGCGATCACCGGTCACAATCCGTTCACTACCACTCCGGCCCACCTTGCCCGGCTTGGTGACCCGGTAGCCAGGGCGGTACAGGACTGGCGGACAAGTCCATCGGTCTATGGCTCGCTTGGGGTAGGCGTGCAGGCGTTCGCCGCGTGGGTTGGCGGGACGTCGGTGCGGTTGATCGTGTTCGTGCTTTCGCTGGTCAACGTGCTCGCGTTCGCGCTCACCGGGCTGATGCTGCACTGGCTTGGCCGGCGGGACGCGGGCCGGCAGCTTCGGGCGGCGGTGCTGTGGACGGCCAACCCGCTGATGCTGATGATCCTGGTGGCCGGCGCGCACATCGATACCCAGGCGATCGTGTTCGGTGTAGCGGCCGTCACGCTCGCGACGGGGATCAGCCTGGCTGGGGTTCGACGGGCTGTCGTCACCGGGGCCGGGGTAGGTGCGCTGGTCGGGCTGGGTTTCGCGATCAAGGTGACCACGGCGCTTGTTGGGGCTGGAATCGCGGTCGGCCTGATGCTGGCCTGGCGGCGTCTGGCCGCTTCGCGCGCGCTGGCCGGCGTCATCGCCGGCCTGGCGGCGGGGTTCTGCGTGGCGGTGCTTGCGGCGCTCATTCCCTGGGGTACTGGCATGTTCGGCCCTGCGCTGCATGCGGGCAGCTTCACATCGATCGGGTCGCCGTGGCGGGCGGCCAGGAGCGGGCTCAGGGCGCTGATCGGCGAGAACGTCGCCGAGGATGTAATCAAGGTCGGCGCGGTCGTGCTGGCCGTCCTGCTGGTCGTCTTGCTGCTCAGGCATCTGCGGGCCGATGGTGAACAATTGCTCGCCGCTTGCGCCTTCGTTTTCGTGTTCGCCTGGCTGCTCGCCTGGCCGTACGTGCTGCCCTGGTATGACGGGCTCGGCTGGGCGCTGATCGCCGTGCTCCCCGCGTCCAGGCTCGACTGGCTGATGCTGGCGAGAACGATGGCGCTGGCGATCGGATATCTGCCAGCGCGCGGCCTGCCGCTGCCTGCCGGACTTGGCTGGCTTGAAAGTGTCGTCAGGACGGCGATCACGCCTGCAGCGCTGCTTGTCGTTCTGGTGCTCGCCATCGTCTGGCTATGGCGAGGCGATCGGATCAAGCTGGTGGCGGCGTGAGCGCGGGCGGTCCTGACCGCAAGTGCGCTTACCTCGGGCCGCGAGGCACGTTCTGCGAGCAGGCAGTCCTGGCCCTGCATCAGGCTGGCGACTTCGAGCCGGTGGCTTACCCGACGATCGGCTCGGCGATCGACGCGGTTCGCACCAACCTCGCCGAACGGGCGGTTGTGCCCATCGAGAGTTCGGTGGAAGGCGGCGTTAACGCTACCCTCGACGAGCTATCGGCAGGCACGCCGTTGTTGATCAGAGCCGAGGTTCTCGTGCCGGTCGAATTCGCGCTGCTGGTCAGGCCGGGCACGACTTTCGCTGACATCAAGGTCGTTGGCGGGCACCCGGTGGCGCAGCCGCAGTGCAGACGCTGGCTGGCTGAGCATCTGCCTGACGCGCAGTGGCGGTCCGCGCTCTCTAATGCCGACGCCGCGTGGCGAGTGGCCGATGGTGAGTTCGACGCCGCGCTGGCCGGGAGCTTCGCGGCCGGGCACTACCGGCTCGCGGTGCTGGCGTCCGGCGCGGCTGACCGGGCGGGAGCGGTCACCAGGTTCGTCGAGCTAGCCGCGCCTGGGCCGTTGCCGGCGCCAACAGCGGGCGACCGGACGTCCGTCATCGCCTACCTCGCTGACGATCATCCCGGTGCGCTGATGGACATACTCAGCCAGTTCGCCGTGCGAGGGGTGAACCTCAGCCGGATCGAGTCTCGGCCAACCGGCGAGGGGATCGGCAGGTATTGCTTCTTCATCGACTGTGAAGGGCACATCGCGCGGCCAAGCGTCGGTGAGGCACTCATGGGACTGCGCCGTACCTGCAGTGACGTGCGCTTCCTCGGCAGCTACGCGACCGCACCGCGGCCGACCGCGGTGGCGGCAGCCGCGTCGCTCGGCCGACATGACGCTGGCAGCGATGACAAGTTCGTGGCGGCGGCTGCCTGGCTCGATGAGATCAGATCAGGCCGCGGCTTACTCCTAGAGGTAGGGGCCGGAGGCGCGCTGTTGTGATTCCTCGCTTGGCGGCGTCATCAGGCCGGGCGGCAGCGCCCTGCGCATCTGCTCAAGTTGCGCGCGAGCGGCCATCTGCTGCGCGAAAAGCGTGGTCTGGATGCCGTGGAACAGGCCTTCGAGCCAACCGACGAGCTGGGCCTGCGCGATTCTCAGCTCGCCTTCGCTAGGGATCTCCCCTTCCGTGAAAGGCAGGGAGAGTCGCTCAAGCTCCTCGACTAGCTCGGGCGCTAGCCCGTCTTCGAGTTCCTTGATCGAGCTGGTGTGAATTTCCTTAAGCCTGGCTCGGCTCTTCTCGTCAAGCGGCGCCGCCTTGACCTCATCGAGCAACTGCCTGATCATGCTGCCAATCCGCATGACCTTGGCCGGCTGTTCGACCATCTCGGTGATTGGCCGCTCGCCCCCAGCCTCAGCCGCGTCGGTCTCGACGGCGACGCCGTCCGGTCCCACCACCACGATCTTGGCGGGCGTCTGCGCGTCTGGCATCCCATCGTCGTCGTTCATGGCCCTAGTCTGTCGGTCTGGCCAACGCGCCGTATCAGCGGGGTAACGTCTCACGTAGCTAGCAGGATCTTTCCCACGTGCGTGTCAGCTTCCATCAGCTTGTGCGCCTCCGCGGCTTGTGCCAGCGGCAGGACGGTGTCGATGACGGGCCGGATCTGGCCATTGCTCACCATTGGCCATACCACCTCGTTGACACCAGCCACGACGGCGGCCTTCTCGTGCGTCGGCCTGGCCCGAAGGGTAGTCGCGCGGACGGTCGCGCGCTTGCGCAGCATCGCGCTGAGGTCGACTTGAGTCTTGGCGCCGCCTTGCAGTCCGATGATGGCCAGCCTCCCGCCGGGAGCCAGCGCGGCCAGATTCCGTTCAAGATACGCGGCACCGATGATGTCGAGAATGACGTCCGCGCCGCGCCCGTCGGTGAACGCGGTTATCGCCTTGACGAAGTCCTCGTCGCGGTAGGGGATCGCGAGCTCCGCGCCAAGTTCACGGCAACGGTCGAGCTTGACGCGTGAGCCGGCCGTGCATGCGACCCTTGCCCCGAGAGCCACGCCCAGCTGGATCGCGAAGGTCCCGATGCCGCTCGCTCCGCCGTGTACGAGCAGGGTCTCGCCCGCGGCCAGACCCGACAGCTGCACCACGTTGGAGTACACCGTGCAAGCGACCTCTGGCAGGCTGGCGGCTTCGGTGACAGTGGTTCCGTTCGGGAGCGGCAGCAGCTGGCCGGCCGGGACGACCACGAGTTCCGCGTAGCCTCCGCCGGATAGCAGGGCGCAGACTTCATCTCCGACCTGCCAGCCATCGACGCCGTCACCGAGTGCGGCGATCCGGCCAGCGCACTCGAGCCCGGGATACGGCGACGCGCCGGGTGGCGGCGGATAGAACCCCTGACGCTGCATCAGGTCGGCACGGTTGACACCGGCCGCCGCTGTGGCGATGAGCACTTCACCGGCGGCGGGAACCGGGTCGGGGACCTCGGCGAGGCGCAGCGCATCTGGTCCGCCGGGCGAGGGAATCGTGATAGCGCGCATGAGGCACATTCTGCGCCATAGCGTTGCTCAGCGGACCGTCGGGCACTGGTCGCGGTAGCGCTGATGTTGGTAACGTTATTGACGTGGCTGTGAAGACCATCAGCATCAGCATGGACGAACGGACTTACCGGCAGGCCAAGGCGGCCGCCGCGAAAGCTGGATTGCCGATGTCAGCCTGGATGTCTAGGTCGGCCAGAGAAAAAGTACAACGCGATGCGGCCGTGTCGGTGGCCGAGCTTGACGCCGACACCGACCAGGCGTGGGTCGCGTGGACCGAGGCAAGCGAGCAAGACTTCACTAACCCGGATGCGGGGAAGGGCGCTGCGTGAATCGTGGCGACGTTTTCTCTCATAACGGACTAAGCCGGGCTGGATTCGTCGTCATCGTCAGCAACGATGGCTTCAGCGCTGTCACGGGCCATCCAGTCGTCGTCAGGGTCAGTGACCGCCCCGACCTGACCGAGACTCCATATGTCGTCGCGCTGACGAGCGCGGACCAGGTAGCCGGGTTCCTTGAGTCCTACTCGGTGGTCAGGGTCAGGCGCGATCGGCTGGGTACCGACGCGATCGGCCGGGTCTCGGCCGGCACGCTTCGCAAGCTTGACGACGCGCTGGCTCTACTCTTCGACTATGGCGGATAGCGACGCTCGGGCGCAGGAGCGCGATGGCGTCTCCCTCACGAACCTCGATCAGCCGCTATTCGACGGCGCCGAGGCGAAGAAGCGCGATCTGGTCGACTACCTGGACGCGATGTCGGATCGCATCGTTCACGTGCTGGCCGATCGTCCTTTGTCGGTGATCAGGGTGCTGCGTGGTCAGGACCCCTTCATGCAGAAGAACGTGCCCAAGTACACGCCGGATTGGGTGCGGACTGTGCGGATGTGGGCAGAGGCTTCTAAACGGGAAGTCTCCTATGCACTGTGCAACGATCGTCGTACCCTGCTGTGGTTCGCCAACCAGCGTGCCGTCGAGTACCACCCGATGCTGGCGCTCGCCGACCGCCTCGACCGGCCCTCCCATCTGGTTCTCGATATCGACCCGCCGAATCCTTACGCCTTCGATCTCGCCGTCGGTGCCGCTCACCTCGTGCGCCAGGCCCTATCCGAGATCGGCCTGGCCGGCGCGGTCAAGACCAGCGGGGCAAAGGGCCTGCACGTGTTCGTGCCCCTGACCGGCCAGGAGAGAGTCGAGGATGTCGCCGCGGTCACCCGTGCGCTCGCCGCCCGCGCCGAGCGGATCGACCCAGCCCTGGCGACGACGGCCTTCATCAAGGAGGACAGGCACGGCAAGGTGTTCATCGACTCGACCAGAGCCGGCGGCGCTACGGTCGCGGCCGCGTACAGCCCGCGCATCAGGCCGGGCACGCCCGTGTCCTTCCCTGTGCCCTGGGATCAGCTCGGGGCTGTAAAGCCAGCCGACTTCACCGTGCACACGGTCGCCAGGCAGGTCGGCGACCGCGATCCATGGGCTGATCTGATGCCCGAGGCAAAGCCGCTGCCTGGCGACCTGATCGAGGAGGGGCATGCGATTCCCGTCGCCAGGGTGCAGGCCATGCACGAAGGCAAGCGCCGGGCTCGGGAAAGGCGGGTTACGTGACCACGACGCCGCACGCTGACCGGCCACAGATGCCCGGTTACGGCGTCCGCCCGCCCTTGGAGGGGACCGGACTGCTCCCGTGGTCGTGGGCGCTTGAGCGGCTCGCCAGTTCGCACGACTACTGGCTGGCTACCGCCAACCAGGACGGTGAGCCTCACCTGATGCCTGTCTGGGCCGTGTGGATGGCCGACGCGCTGTGGTTTAGCTGCGCCAACGGCTCGCGAAAGACCCGCAACCTGCGCGCCGACGGGCGGTGCTCGCTGGCGACCGACGATGCCGCGGCGCCGGTAGTGGTGCAGGGTGTCGCCGAGGTGATCTCCGATATCGCCGAGCTCCACAGGCTGCTCGACGCCGAGAACACCAAGTACGGCACCAGCTACGGCATCGACATGCTCGATCCGGCGATGAACACCTGCTTCAAGGTCAGGCCGATCAAGGTGATCGGCCTGGACACCGCCGACTTCACTGGATCGCCAACCCGCTGGACGCCGCGCTGACGCGGCTCGATCAGCGCGGCAACTCCAGGCCCACCGTCCGCACCGGGGTGCACATCGCTGTTGTTCGCCAGCGCGCGCCAACGACAGCAAAGTGCACATCGCGGCTGTCCCCACGACAGCAAAGTGCACATCGCCGTTGCTCGTCAGCCCGCCGCAACGACAGCAACGAGCACGTCGCCTAGCTCGATCGGATTAGGTCGGCGGCTTTTTCGGCGATCATGATCGTCGGGGCGTTGGTGTTGCCGCGGATCACCGTAGGCATCACCGACGCGTCGACGACGCGCAGGCCCTCGAAGCCGAGCACTCGAAGCTGCGGGTCAACGACCGAACCGATCGCGCAGGTGCTGGTCGGGTGATACAGCGTCTGGCACTCACGCTTGATGAACTCCCAGAGGTCCGCGTCCGTGTCCGACTCGGGCACGCGCATATTGGCCCGCCGGTGCGGGGTAAGCGCCGGCTGCGCGGCGATCTCGGCGAGCACTCGCATCGCCCTGATCATGGTCCGCCGGTCGGCGCCGTCCTGGTCGGTGAAATAGCCGTGCACGATGTGCGGCTTCGCGCTCGGCAGCAGCGAGCGGAGGAAGACCTTGCCGCGGCTAGCGGGCTTCAGCACGACCGCGCCGAATCCGAAACCGTGGTCGGTCGGCAAGCCAAGGCCCTCGTCGACGAACATGACCGGAGCCGCATGGATCTGGCAGTCCGGCGCGTCAAGCCCGTCCTCGCTGCGGAAGAACCCGCCCGCTTCGCCGATGTTGGAAGTAAGCGGACCGCGTCCCTGCTCGGTCAGCAGCGCGACATTCGCCTCTGTCTCCGCCGTCAGCAACGTCTCCGTGTCCGTCAGGTAGCCGATCGCGGCGTGCACGTGATCTTGAAGGTTCTCGCCGACGGGCAGGTTAGCCCGCGGGTCGATACCGTAGGCTCGCAGCTCGTCAGCGACCCCGATGCCGGACAGCATCAGCAGCTGCGGCGAGTTGTAGGCGCCCGCGCAGATGATCACCTCGCGGTCGGCGAGCACCTGAGAGAGCTCGTTCGCCCGCTCATACTCCACGCCGATCGCCCGGCTGCCGTCGAACAAGATTCTCGTCGCCAGCGCGTCGGTGATGACGTCGAGGTTCTGCCGCTCCATCGCTGGATGCAGGTAGGCGACCGCCGCACTGCACCGCATCCCGTTGCGCTGGGTGAGCTGGTAGTAGCCGACGCCATCTTGCTCGGGACCGTTGAAGTCGTCGTTCGGCTTGTACCCCGCCTCTTCCGCGGCCGCCAGGTAGGCGTCCATCAGGGCGTGCCTAGACCTGCCGTCGCTCACGGTCAGCGGACCGCCAGTGCCGTGCAGCTCGCTGCCGCCGCGCTCGTTGTCCTCGGCGCGAAGGAAGTACGGCAGCACGTCGTGCCACGACCAGCCGGTCGCGCCGGCCGCCGCCCAGTCGTCGTAGTCAAGGCGGTTGCCCCTGATGTAGATCATCGCGTTCATGGACGACGAGCCGCCGAGCATTTTTCCTCGTGGTAGATAGCGTCGCCGGTAGTCGATGCCAGGTTCCGGATCGGTGAGGTAGTCCCAGTCCCATTTGGACTGGAAGAGCTTTCCGAAGGCAGCGGGGACGTGGATCTCCATGGCCGTATCTGGTGGCCCGGCCTCGAGCAGGGTCACCCGGACCGCCGGGTCCTCGCTGAGCCTGGCGGCGAGCACGCAGCCGGCCGAGCCTGCTCCGACGATGACGTAATCAGGCATAGCGTTCTCCGTGTGGCGGCAATTTTTATTTAACGATCCACGACCGCCGCGTCCTTGTCGAGTACACGGTCTGGGTCGTTAAGGCATCTCCCGGCCATCCGAAGGAAACGGATCACTAATTCACGCGATCGCGGGCGGTTGGGTGACCGCGACCTCTGGCGGCGCATCTTGGTACGCCTCAACCTCGACGAGCGCTAGCTGACCTGTGCACCCCTGGCTGAGGGTCGAGGACGGAAGGTCGGCGGTGAGCACGTTCGGATTGCCGTGACGGCAGAAGCTGGGATCGGCCGGGTCCGGGTCGTACCAGGCCCCGGTGGACAACTGGGCGATCCCTGGTCGCACCGCGTCGTCCACGCAAAGCCCCGCCAGGCATGCCCCCCGGTCGTTGAAGATCCGCACGAGGTCACCGTCACTCAGCCCGCGGGCCGAAGCGTCGGCCGGGTGCATCCGTACCGGTTCCCTTCCCATGATCTTGACCGACTGGCTGTGTGCGCCGACATCTAGCTGGCTGTGCAGCCGCGCCTTCGGCTGGTTGGCGACGAGCTGCAGTCCGAAGCGGCGCGCGGCAGCGGATCCGAGCCACTCGTCCGGCTCAAGCCACACCGGATGACCCGGGCAGTCCGGGTACCCGTAACTGTCGATGGTCGAGGAGAAGATCTCGATTTTCCCCGTCGGGGTGGACAGCGGGTTTGCCTCCGGGTCGGCGCGGAAGTCAGCGAGCGCTACTTGCGGATCGCTGGCCACCGGCAGTTCGATGCCCTCGCCGGCCCAGAACGAGTCAAAATCCGGAACCGAAACCCGCCCCTGCTCGGCCAGATCGCCCTGCCATTCCTCATACAGGTGCCGCAGCCACTCCATCGCGGTGCGCCCCTCGGCGAAGTCCTTTCCCGCGCCGAGCCTGTCCGCCAGGTCCGAGAACATCGTGTAGTCGTCCCTGGCTTCGCCGTGCGGCCGGGTCAGCGCGGGCATCGGGAAGAACATCCGGTCGTTCTGCCCGGAACCGAAGTCGTCTCGCTCGATGCTCATCGTCGCCGGCAGCACGAAGTCGGCGTGCCTGGCCGTCGCCGTCCAGAACGGGTCATGCACGACCACTGTGTCCGGTCGGGCGAAGGCCTCGCGCAGCCGGGCGAGATCCTGGTGGTGATGGAACGGGTTGCCGCCGCACCAGTACACGAGCCGGATGTCCGGGTAGGTCAGCCGCTGCCCGTTGTAGTCATAGCCGACACCGGGATTCAGCAGCATGTCGGCGATCCGCGCCACGGGGATGTACGTGGAAACCGCGTTCTGGCCCTGCGGCAGCCGCGGCACCCCCACCTGGGGCGCCGGCTCGCCGACCAGAGCCGTGGACCCGTACCCGTGGCCGAAGCCGCCGCCAGGCAGCCCGATCTGGCCGAGCATGGCCGCAAGGACGACGCCGAGCCACAGCGGCTGTTCCCCGTGCCGGGCACGCTGCAGCGACCAGCTGACGGTCACCATGGTGCGCGCTGTGGCCATCTCATGCGCGAGGTCACGGAT
>DATNEK010000187.1:0-30257 GCA_035553055.1 Streptosporangiaceae bacterium
GCCCGCGAACGGTAGGCACAGGAGCGGGGTACACCGTGTGCTGTCGCTTACCTCCCGGACCGGCATAGCATCTCCCCGTCAACCCCGGCCGATGTTTCCATTAGCACGGAGCATCATCAGGGCCGCCAGATACCGGCCACGGACCACTTAGCCGCGGTGCGCGCCGATATTTGCCGGTTCGCGGGGTTACGTGGCCGATCGTGGGTAGAGATTCGCCCATGCGCTGCCACATGTGCCAGGTCGCGTTGACGCCGTTGACCGATGTCTCGGTCTGGGTGCGCGGCAACGGGCTTGAAATCGTATTGTTCGTGACCGGTGCGGTGCTGCTGACTCGCTGCGCCACCTGGCTCAGTAGCCGCCTCACTGCCCGGATCGACCGCGTGGCCGGCGAAAAGGACGCCGTGCTGCGCAGCGAGGGGGCCAAGCACAGGCACGCGGTCACCCAGGTGGTCACCTGGGTGTTCTTGGTGCTGGTTTACTGCCTGACCGGGGTGCTGGTCACCGAGCGGCTCGGTTTGCCGCTGAGCGGATTCGTCGCGCCGGCCACGGTCGTGGGAGTCGCGCTCGGTTTCGGTGCCCAGCGCATCGTCCAGGACCTGCTCTCCGGATTCTTCATGGTCACGGAACGGCAGTACGGATTCGGCGATCTAGTGCGGCTGAACGCGAGCTCGGTGGCCGCGCCGGTGACCGGCACGGTCGAGGAGGTTACCTTGCGTATTACCCGTGTGCGCACAGCGGATGGGGAGGTCGTGACGACACCGAACGGGCAGATCGTTCAGGTCGTCAACCTGTCCAGAGACTGGGCCAGGGCCGTCGTCGACGTGCCGGTGCCTGCGGCCGCTGACGTCGCGACCGTCAGCGAATTGCTTGAAACGGTCGGCGAGGAGGCCTACCAGGATGCGGAATTGCATGACCTGCTGCTGGACCCGCCGGCTGTGATGGGAGTGGAGGACATCGGGATCGACCAGTTCAAGATCCGCATGGTGGCACGCACTCAGCCAGGCAAGCAGTTCCAGGTGGGCCGGGCGCTCCGGGTCCGGGTGACCATGGCCCTGCTGCACGCCGGCATCAGCGTCCCGGCGGGCGTTGACGCCGCCGAGCCGACAGCGGTCTCGGCCAAATGAGCCAGCAACGCCAGCCAACAGCGAACCAGGCGGGTGCCCGCAAGTCCCTCAGCAGGCTGCGAGTGCGCCGATCCACGATACTTCTGTGGGCATTTTTCCTGATCACATTCGCGCTGTGGGTGCTGGTACGCCCCAGCTAGCCGACTCGATGGAGTGGCCGTGATCATGTTCCGCCCATGATCGTGGAAAGTTGACCGCGCAGAGCACGGTTTTGTTCCACGATCACGCCGCCCGGCATGATCACGGAGACTTCCCGCATACCCGGAGAGCGCTTTCTTACCGTGATCACGCCGTTGGGTCGGCCCAGCGCTACGGCTTGCGGGCCACCGCGCACCAGAACACCCGCGAACCGTCACTGTCGGCGCTCTCCGGGTCCTCAGATCCCCAGACGCCGACATGGCACAGGGCGGGGCTGGCACCTGGATAGGGCGCGACAATCTCGAGCCCATCGAAGAACCGCTCGATCTCCGCTCTCGTCCGCGGGTAGGCACTCTCTGTCGCTCTGGTGTAGATACGTACGCCGGTCGCGATCGACCTCGGCGGCATCTTGTCGCCGGTGATATGGGAAAGCGCGAGGCAACTGTCCGGCGCCAATGCGCCGACATAGCGGCCGACAAGACGCCAGGGGTCATCCGGGTCCTTCACGAACTGCACCACAGCGGTCATCAGCAAGCCGACGGGCTGGTCGAAGTTGACGAGCCGCCGCAGGTCGGGGTTGCCGAACAAGGCATCAGGGTCGCGCAGATCCGCCTGAATCACCGCCGTGGTGCCGTCGCCGGTGAGCAGTTCCTGCGCCGTGGCCAGGACCATCGGGTCATTGTCGACATAGACGACGCGCGCCGCCGGATTCACCGCCTGCAGCACCTGGTGGGTGTTGCTCTGAGTCGGCAAGCCTGAACCGATATCGATGAATTGCTCAATGCCGTGTGTTATGGCCATCCACCGGGCTGCTCTTCCGTGAAACCCGCGATTCGCCCACGCCGCGTCCTCAAGGTCAGGGAACTGCGCCTGGAACTCCTGCGTGGCATCCCTGTCCACCTGGAAGTTGTGCGTGCCGCCCAGCATGTAGTCATACATCCGGGCGGGGCTTGGCCTGCTGATATCGACACCAGTGGGCACCTGCTCAAGCTCGGCCATGTCGCCTCCAGTGAAGTGATACGCCCGTAGTCTGGCATAACCGGCGACAAGACCGAAATGGCTACGGCGAAGCCGCGAGTGACCAGTTCAGTCGCCAGCCAAGCTCTGATTCTTCATCTCCACGCGATCTCCACGCGGAGTTCGCCGCCGCGCCATAGCTGCTCGGTTATATCTCCTGTAGTGATTCGGACGTTGGGGCGATCAAGGGGGACGGGATGCGCAGGCAGACCAGTTGTGGTGCCCGCATCCCGGTGAGCGACCGCGTCTAGCGCGTTGGAGGTGTCCGGATATAGCGGGGGCATATCCGGGCACTCCAGCGCGAAGTTCGAGCGCGCCAGGTGCGGCACCTGGCGCGTTTGACTTGTTTAGCCCGGCTTGCCGTTGGTCTTCGCGATGATCCTGACGTGTCGGCGTCTGGTACCCGGCTGCGGGTTGTGTGGTCGTTGCGCGACTGGCTGACCGTATTTTATCGGCCCTGCCAGCGGCAACGTCACCGTCACGGTGGTGCCGTGACCCTGCTCGCTGTCGATGTTGAGCGTGCCATGATGCGCGTCGACGAGTTCGGTCACGATCGTCAACCCGATCCCGCTGCCCGCCACCTCCGCTGATCTGTGGCCGCGAAAGAACCGCTCGGCCACGTGGGGCAGCTCTTCCGGCGGGATGCCGATCCCTGTGTCGCTGACGGTGAGCCTCCCGTTCCCGTCGGACTCCTCGGTCTGGAGCGTGACCTGTCCGCCGGACGGGGTGAACTTCATCGCATTCGTCAGCAGGTTCACGACTACCTCGTGCATACGCAGCGGATCGCAAAGCACCTCGACCTTGGCGAGTCGTTCGACCAACGTGATGCTCGCCCCTTCGAACGTGTCGATCAGGCTGGAGGCCGCGGTTGCCGCGACCCCGGCGAGATCTCGGCGGATGAGCGTCAGTTGCAGCGCCGCGGCCTCGGCCGAGGCCAGTCGTTGCAGGTCATCGACCATCCTGGCCAGCCGCAGCACCTCGTCGCGCAGCGATCCGAGGTGTTCGGCGGTCAGCTCGGTGAAGCCGTCAAGCATGGCTTCGTGGCCAGCTTGCAGCACGGCGATCGGGGTACGAAGCTCGTGCGCCACGTCTGCGACAAGGTTTCGCCTGAGCTGATCCTGCTCCTCGTTGGTCTCCGCCATCTCATCGAAGGCCAAAGCCAGGTCTTTGAGCTTGCCGAAGCCGCGTACCGATCCGACCCTGGCGTGCACGTCGCCGCTACCTCGTGCCTGCGCTGCCCAGATCAGCCGGTCTAGCGGCGCGGTGATCAGCCGGGACAACGGCAGCGCGACGATCAGCGCTATCAGGATGGCAAGGCCGGCGGCGGCCATCCTGGCTTGCCACCTTTCCCTGGTGTAGATGCTGACCAGCTGCGAGTTCTGGCTGTGGTCGAAGGCGACCGTTGTCGAGCCAACCCGCTTGCCCCTGACCATGACCGCGTCGGTCACTGTCGGCCCCGTGCGAGCGATCGCGGCGTACCTGGGTGTCGCACGCACCACATGCCCGGCATTGTCACGAACTTTCAGACCGGCGCCACTGCTGGTCACCAGCGCCTTGACGGGATCTAGGTCCGCCCGCGCCCAGCCCACGTGGCCGTAGGCCGCGGCGGCCGCGAAGGCGACCGAATGGGCCAGATCAGCGTCCTGATCGCGAACCAGGCGGTCGAAGTCGCGGCCGACGGTCAGCGAGAAGAGCAGCAAGGCGACAAGCACAGCCGCAAGCGCGACGGCGACGAACGCGGTCGTGAGCTGCAGCCCCAGCCGACCGATCCACCATCCGCCCGGCCTAGCCATCCCTAGACAGGCCAAGCCGATAACCGCCGCCGAGCACGGTCTGAACGATCGCCGGGTTGGCAGGATCTTCTTCGATCTTCCTACGCAGGTTCTTGACGTGCGAGTCGATGGTCCGCTCGTAACCCTCGAAGTCGTAGCCGCGCACCCGGTTGATCAGCTCGAACCGCGAGTAGACCCGGCCTGGCACGGTGGCGAGAGCCACCAGGATGCCCCACTCGGTCGGCGTGAGTTCCACCTCATCGCCGCGCACCTTGACGATTCGCCTCGGCTCGTCGATGGCAAGCTGGCCGTCGCCGAACGTGGTGACCGCGTTATCCGTCGCGGCCGGGGCGTTCCTGCGCAGGATGGCCTGAACCCGCAGCACGAGTTCGCGCGGGCTGAAGGGCTTGGTGACGTAGTCGTCCGCGCCGAGTTCGAGCCCGGCGATCCTGTCCTGCTCGCCGCTCTTGGCCGTCAGCATCAAGATCGGTGTCTGGCTCGTCGCGTGCACTTCCCGCGCGACGGTCTCGCCTGGCACGTCCGGCAGCGCGAGGTCAAGCACGATGAGGTCGGGGCTGGCCGTCGACGCGACGTTGATCGCTTCCGCGCCAGAGTCGGTCGACAACACGGCGAACCCAGCTCGTTCGAGATAGGAGCGAACCAGTTCTCGGAGCTTGCGCTCGTCCTCCACGAGCAGGACAGTTGCGGTCATCGTTACCCAACGTCCCCCATCGCCGAGATCGGCCCCAAACGAGCAGCGTCTTGGCTGCTCAGCAACGTGTTCATGCCCACAGCTAGCTCGATGAAGCAGCGGACCCCTGTGGCTGCCTCGGCTCGTCGGACCGGTCGGCGACGCCATCCGCGGCGCGCACGATGGCGGTCGGCGTTGCCTCGTGAGCTAGCCACCGGCGCCAGACCGGTTTTGGCTCCTTCGCGCCGGGAAGCGTGATGACCGCTTGAGTGCCGCTGCCTGGTTCGCTGGAAATGCAGAGGTTGCCATGCTGGGCGCGTACCAGTTCAGCGACGATCGTGAGACCGATCCCGCTGCCCGCCGCCATCTCGGACGAGCGCTGGCCGCGGAAGAATCTTTCCGTCACCCTAGGCAGTTCGTCGGACGGGATGCCGATGCCAGTGTCACTCACCATAAGCCGGGCTGATCCCGCGCCGTTGCGGCTCGTCTCGATATCGACGGTGCCGCCCGCTGGGGTGAACTTCAGCGCATTGGTGAGCAAGTTGGTGACAACTTCGCGCATCCGGTCAGGGTCACACATGATGCATACCGGGTTAAGCCGCCTCACGAGGTTGACGCCGGCGGCACCGAACGAATCGACAAGGCCTGCCGCGGAGTCGGCGGCGATCACCGACAGGTCCTGCGGCACGAGTGTGAGCTGCAAGGCAGCGGCCTCGGCCGCCGCGAGCCGCTGCAGATCTTCGATCATGCGCGCGAGCCTCAGCACTTCGTCACGAATCGACCAGAGGTTCTCCGGCGTCGGCGGCGTCACGCCGTCGATCATGGCCTCATGGCTGGCCTGCAAGATGGCGACGGGCGTGCGCAGTTCGTGCGCGATGTTGGCGACCAGATTCTTCTGCAGCCGGTCACGCTTGTCGATGGCGTCGCTCGACTCATTGAGCGCGACCGAGAGTTCGGCGATCACACCGGTCCCGCGCGCCTTGCCGATCCGCTCTGACCGATCTCCCTCACCGCGCGCCCTGATGATCGCCAGCACGCGTTCGAGCGGCAGCGTGATCTGGCGTGAGATGAGCAGCGAGACGACAAGCGCTATGAGCGCCACGATGCCGGCGGCTCCGAGGGTAGCGCGCATCCGCTCGGACTCGAATTGGCTAACCGCCGAGCCGAGGCCCTTGTCGCCGAATTTGACGGTGACCCAGCCGACGGGCTTGCCGTGCATCATCACGGGGTCCTTGAACTCATGGCTGGCACGGAAGCGCGCGAACCCAGGCGTGGCCCTTATGACCTTGCCGTGCATGTCGTGCACCCGGGCGGCGCCTCCTTCCCCCTCGACAAGATCGAATACCGGCTGCAGGTTGGCGTGGCGCCACCCGTCGCGTCCGTAGAGCGCGCCCGAGGCCACTGCCGCCGCATCGCTCAGCGCGTGCTCCTGGTGCGTCACCAGCGAGTTGATGTCTCGCCCTTCGCTGATCTCGCCGAGAGCCGACATGACGATGATCGCCGTCAAGGCCACGCCGAGAATGGCCAGGGTAAGCTGACGCCCCAGCTTGCCGATTCCGAATATGACCGGCTTGAACATCTCCTAGCCGGCTGGGCCGCTGCGTGATGATGAGTGTGGAGCCGCCGTGGATGTGCGCATGCGTGTCAGGCAAACCCACGCACGTGCAGGCCACATGACCAGGCTGTGGAGGCGCGATGAAGCGAACGTGTGCAGATCTACTCGCGGCTGTCGGGAGCGAGCAGCACGTCAGCGTCGAAGCAGGTACGGTCCCCCGTATGGCAGGCGCCGCCGGTCTGGTCCACCTTGACGAGCACTGTGTCGCCGTCGCAATCGAGCGCGACCGACATCACCCGCTGCACACTTCCTGACGTCTCGCCCTTGACCCAGTATTCGCCTCTGCTGCGCGACCAGTAGGTGCACCGCCCCGTGGTCAGCGTGCGGTGCAGCGCCTCGTCGTCCATCCAGCCGAGCATCAGCACTTCGCCGGTGTCGTACTGCTGCGCGATCGCCGGAAAAAGTCCGGCGGCGTCGCGCTTGAGCCTGGCCGCGATCAGCGGGTCCAGATCCGCGCGGGCATCGCCGCTGACGGCAGCTCGGTCCTGGCTGTTCATGGCCCTCCATGCTCGGTTGGGCGTACCGGGTAGCCAGCGTCTGCCAGCGCCCTTTTCACCTGCGCTATCCGCGCCTGACCGAAATGGAACAAGCTGGCGGCGAGCACGGCGTCGGCACCGGCTTTGATCGCGGGAGCGAAATCCTCGAGCGCACCGGCTCCGCCGCTGGCCACCACCGGTACGTCGACGACAGCGCGGACGGCGCTGATCATTGGCAGGTCGAAACCCGTCTTGGTGCCGTCGGCATCCATCGAGTTCAGCAAGATCTCGCCCGCGCCGAGCTCAGCCGCCTTGGCTGCCCAGGCCACGGCGTCGATGCCGGTGCCGCGCCTGCCACCATGCGTCGTCACCTCGAAAGCAGGGTCGCCGCGTTGCGCTCCGTTCGCGCGCCTGGCATCGACGGAGATGACCACGCACTGCGAGCCGAACCTGGTGCTCACCTCGGCAAGCAGCTCGGGCCGCTCGATGGCCGCCGTATTCATCGCGACCTTGTCGGCACCTGCCCGCAGCAGCCGGTCCACGTCGTCGGCCGATCGAACGCCGCCGCCGACGGTGAGCGGTATGAATATCTGGTCGGCCGTGCGCCCGAGTACCTCATACATGGTCTCGCGACCCTCGCTCGACGCGGTGATGTCGAGGAACACGAGTTCATCGGCGCCGTCCGCGTCGTAGGCGGCGGCAAGCTCGACCGGGTCGCCGGCGTCGCGCAGCCCGCGGAAGTTGACGCCCTTGACCACCCGGCCCGCCTCTACGTCCAGGCAGGGAATAACGCGAACCGCCAGGCTCATCCGCGCGCCTCCGGTACGACGCTCACGGCCCGACCGCCTTGAGCGCCTCGTCTAGCGTGAACTTCCCGGCATAGAGCGCCTTTCCGACGATCGCGCCGGTCACGCCGGCCGGCACGAGCGCGGCGATCGCGCGCAGGTCATCAACCGACGACACGCCGCCGCTGGCGATCACCGGGCGATCGGTCAGCCCGCATACCTGACTGAGCAGGTCGAGGTTCGGCCCGGTCAGGGTGCCGTCCCTGGTCACGTCGGTCACCACGTAACCAGCGCAGCCGTCAGCCTCAAGCCTGGCAAGCACCTCGACAAGCTCGCCGCCAAGGGTGGTCCAGCCCCTGGCGGCCAGCCTGGTGCCGCGCACGTCGAGCCCGACGGCGATCCTTTCAGCGTGGCCGGCGATCACACGGCTGACCCAGTCCGGCTTTTCGAGCGCGGCGGTCCCGATGATCACTCGCTGGCAACCCGTCGCCAGCGCGGCGGCGAGCGAGTCGTCGTCGCGTATGCCGCCCGATAGCTCCACCGCGACGTCAAGTCGCTTGATCACATCGGCCAGCAAGGCAGCGTTATTTCCCCGTCCGAATGCCGCGTCGAGGTCGACCAGGTGGATCCATTCCGCGCCCGCCCGCTGCCACGCAAGCGCGGCGTCAACCGGGTCGCCGTATGAGGTCTCCGTGCCCGCCGCACCCTGTACCAGCCTTACCGCCTGGCCTGCGGCGACATCGACCGCGGGCAGCAGCACCAGGTGCGCGCTCACGTAATCGTCTCCAGCCAGTTCGCTAGCAGGGCGGCACCGGCGTCGCCCGATTTTTCCGGATGGAACTGGGTCGCTGACAGCGGGCCGTCCTCAACCGCCGCGACGAACCGCTGCCCGTGTACCGCCCACGAGAGCAGCGGGAACCTGCCGTCGGCAGGCGCTTGCCACGACGTGACGCCGTAGGAGTGCACGAAATAGAACCGCTCGGTCGGGTTCATCCCGGCAAGCAGCCGACTCCCGGCTGGCGGGCAGACCGTGTTCCAGCCCATGTGCGGCAGCACGGGCGCGTCGAGCCTGCCGACGACCGCTCCCCACGCGCCGCAGCCAGCGGTCCGCTGGCCGTGCTCAAGCCCCTCGCTGAACAGCACCTGCATGCCCACGCAAATCCCGAGCACGGGCAGCGCCCTGGCCAGCCGCCAGGAGATGATCTCGTCGCCGCGTACGGCGCGCAGGCCAGCCATGCACGCGGCGAACGCGCCGACACCGGGCACGACCAGTCCGGCGGCGCTCATAGCAGCATCGGCGTCGGCGGTGACTTCGGCGTCGGCGCCGACCCGTTGCAGCGCCCGCATCGCCGAGCGGAGGTTGCCCGAACCGTAGTCAAGCACGACGACTCGGGCACGACTCGGACTCATAGGACGCCTTTCGTGCTCGGGATGCCGGTAGCGCGCGGGTCTGGTGCCGCCGCCGCGCGCAGTGCCCTGGCGAACGCCTTGAACTGCGCCTCGACGATGTGATGCGGGTTGCGCCCTGACAGCACGGCGATGTGCACGCAGATCGCCGCGGTCGCGCCGAGAGTCTCGAAGAAATGCCTGGTCAAGGTCGTGTCGTAGGTGCCGATCAGCGGCGCCATGCCGTCTGGCTCGCTATGCACCACGTAGGGCCGGCCGGCCAGGTCAACAGCAGCCCTGACCAGGGCCTCGTCGAGCGGGATCAGCGCGTCCCCGAACCGGCGGATACCCGCCTTGTCGCCAAGTGCGTCCCGCAGCGCCTGCCCAAGCGTGATCGCGGTGTCCTCCACGGTGTGGTGGGCGTCGATCTCGATATCTCCTGTTGCCTTGACCCGCAAGTTGATCATGCCGTGCTTGGCTAGCTGGCCGAGCATGTGGTCGAAGAACGGCACGCCGGTCGACGTCTGCGCCTCGCCGGTGCCGTCGAGGTCCAGCTCGATCTCGACCTGGGTCTCCTTGGTAGCACGGCGCACGGACGCCTTGCGCGCGAGCGTCATGTCAATACCTCGTCGAGCGCGGTGCGGAACGCGTCAAGCTCGTCGTCCGTGCCGATCGTAACCCTGAGCCAACCAGGCGGACCGACCTCCCTGACCAGCACACCGCGATCGAGCAAGGCTTGCCAGACGGCGTGCCGGTCATCGAACGTGCCGAACAACACGAAGTTGGTATCTGAGTCCGCCGCACGAAGGCCGCGCCCGCGCAGCCAGCCGATGAGGTCGTCTCGTGCGGCGCTGAGCACGTGAACGCGCGCGAGCAACTCGTCGGCGTGCGCGAGAGCGGCCCGCGCGGTGGCCTGCGTCAGCGCGGACAGGTGATAAGGCAGCCTGACGACGGCCAGCCCGTCGACCACGTTCTTGTCAGCGGCGAGATAGCCGACGCGAGCTCCGGCGAGCGCGAATGCCTTGGACATCGTGCGCACCACGACGAGCCTGGGGTAGCGCGGGAGCAGGTGAAGCGCGGTTCCGCCCTGGTCCCTGGCGAACTCACGGTAGGCCTCGTCGACCACCACCATGCCGGTGGCATGCGCGCACACCTGCTCTATCACCGGCAGCGGCATCGCCGTCCCTGTGGGGTTATTAGGCGAGGTGAGGAAAATTAGATCGGGCTTGAACTCGGCGATCGCGGCCAGCGCTCGTTCGGCGTCGACGCTGAAGTCCTCAGACCGGGCAGCGCTTATCCAGGTGGTGCACGTCGTTTTCGCGATGATCGGGTGCATCGAGTACGAGGGCTCGAAGCCAAGCGCGCTGCGTCCTGGGCCGCCGTAGGCCTGAAGGAGCTGCTGAATGATCTCGTTGGAGCCGTTGGCGGCCCAGACCTGTTCGGTCCCCAGACCGTGACCTAGGTAGTTCGCCAGATCGCCGCGCAACGCCACGGCGTCGCGGTCGGGGTACCTGTTGAGGTCGCTCGCAGCCGCCACGACCGCATCGGCGATAGCCCGCACGAGTTCCGCTGACGGCGGGAACGGGTTCTCGTTCGTGTTCAGCCTGGCCCTGGCGTGGACTTGAGGAGCGCCGTACGGAGTTCGGCCGACTAGGTCGGCGCGCAGGAGCGGCAGGCCTTCGCCACTAGCCTGTGGCTGGCTTGTCGCGGTTGACCCCATGGCGGTCTCCGTTGCTTGAGTTGCTTGAGTTGCTTGAGTTGCTTGGGGCTTGGCCGGTGGGGCTGGGACCCGGATGCGGACCGCGTTCACGTGTGCGGCCAGGTCTTCGGCCCCGCCGAGCGCGTCGATGTAAGGCGCCACCTCAGCCAGCGCCGGCTTGGTGCAGGTCACCACGTGGATGCCGCGCAGAAACGTCGTCACGGACAGGCCGCCGCTGTGCCGCGCCGTCCCTCCGGTGGGCAGCACGTGGTTCGAGCCCGCCAGGTAATCGCCGAGCGACACCGGCGCGTAGGGGCCGACGAAGATCGCGCCCGCGTTGCGCACCGCGCGGGCAAGCTCGGCGGCGCCCGCCGCCTGTATCTCCAGGTGCTCAGGCGCCCAGGCGTCGGCGACGGCGATAGCGACGGCCAGGTCGTCGACCAGCACGCAGCCTGACTGGCCTGCCAGTGCCGCCGCGATCCTGTCGGTGTGCCTTGCCGAGGGAACCTGACCAGCTAGTTCGGCGTCGACGTCGTCGGCCAGTCGCGGATCGGTGGTGATCAGCAGGCAGGCAGCGAGCGGGTCGTGCTCAGCCTGGGCGATCAGGTCAGCGGCGACGAACCTCGGATCGGCGGTATGGTCGGCGACGATCGCGACCTCGGTTGGCCCTGCCTCGGCGTCGGTGCTGACGACGCCGCGCAGCAGTCGTTTGGCGGCGGCCACGTACACGTTGCCCGGGCCGGTAATCGTGTCAACCGGCGCGCAGTATCGCGTGCCGTAACCGAGCATCGCGATCGCCTGCGCGCCCCCGGCCGCGTGCACTTCGGTGACGCCGAGCAGCTCGCACGCGGCCATGATCGCCGGGTGCGGCAGGCCGCCGAACTCCGGCCGTGGCGGCGAAGCCACCGCGATCTGGCCGACCCCGGCGACCTGAGCCGGTATCACGTTCATGACGACCGACGACGGATAGGCGACCAGGCCGCCTGGCACGTATACGCCGGCCCGGGATACCGGTACATAGCGCTCGGTCACCGAACTGCCGTCAGCGACCATCGTCACAGTCTCGGTCGGCAGCTGCGCCTGATGGACAACAGTGGCCCGCTTAGCCGCTTCGCTCAGCGCGGTGGCTACCTCCGGGTCAAGCGCGGCCAGCGCGGCCTTGAGCGCGTCGCGCGGCACCAGCGAGCTCTCCAGATCGACATTGTCGAACCTGATCGTGTACTCACGCACCGCGAGCGCGCCGCGTTCGCGCACGTCGTCGCACACCGGCTTGATGGCCAGGGCAGCAGCGGACACATCGAGTTGGGCCCGCGGAAGCATGCGGGCAAGCCAGCGATCGCCGAGTTCGGCTGGCGGTCGTCCTCGTAGATCAAGCCTGGTGAGCACCAGGCAAGCCTAACCGGCACGGCATCACGGTCGCCGACGCCGCTACCCGACCGAGAGCGCTGACGTAGGCCACGCAGCGCCGGCCTGGGCTATCGGTTGCCGCAATGGCGGCGAGATTTCATTTTTGCGTCCTATACATTGCGGTTCGTCCTCGGCATGCTTTTAGTTCATAGGCAAGTGTGCACGGGCAAGGCAGGAGGCATTCGTGGCCGACCAGCAGGACATTCCCAGCGGCGACAGCATCGATGAGTCAGTCGAGCATGACGGGGCGACTACCAGGCGCGGCCTGCTCAAGGCCGGTCTTGTCGCCGGAGCGGCGGTCGGAGTGGGCGGCTGGCGGGCCGGTGCCGCGTCCGGGTCGGCCTGGCACCCGTCAGCCGCGCATCCGCGCAAGCCAGGATCACTGCCCTATCCGAACCTGCCGACCGGCACGGACACGATCCCCAAGATCAAGCACATCGTCGTGCTGATGATGGAGAACCACTCCTACGACAACAGGCTCGGCATGCTGAAGCGGCCAGGCGCCGACGGCTTCCGCATCGGCAAGGACGGCAAGCCGACGGCCACCAACCCGTATAAGAACGGCGACATTCAGCACGCGTTCCGCATGCCGACCACCTGTCAGCTCAGCGGTCATCCGGCTCAGGACTGGCTGGCGAGCCACCAGCAGTTCGCGCAAGGCCATCTCGACGGGTTCGTGAAGTCAGGCAGCGGCCCGGTGTCGATGGGCTACTGGCAGTGGGCCGACCAGCCGTTCTACTACTCACTGGCGAAGATCTTCCCGATCGCTGACCGGTACTTCTGCTCCTTGCTCGGGCAGACCGACCCCAATCGCAGGTTCCTGATCTCAGGCACCTCGATGGGCATGGTCAATGACGACATCTCCATGGTCGGCCAGTACCCGAAGAACGGGACGATCTTCGACCGGCTCGATCACGCCAAGATCAGCTGGAAGAACTACTACAGCACGCTGTCCACCACAGAGCTTTACTTCAAGCTGTTCGAGAAGAACGCCGGCAAGAAAGTCGTCAACATCAAGCACTTCTTCACCGACGCCGCGGCCGGCAAGCTGCCGAGCTTCTCCCTGGTCGACCCGGACTTCGAGGTCATGTCCGAGGAGAACCCGCAGAACGTCGCGGCCGGTGAGCAGTTCGCCGCCAAGGTCATCAACGCGGTGATGTCCGGCCCAGGCTGGGCGCACACGCTGCTGATCTGGACCTACGACGAGCACGGCGGCTACTACGACCACGTGCGGCCGCCCCGGGCGCTGGCGCCTGACAACATCGCGCCCCAGGTTCCCAAGGGTCAGTCGAAGTACGAGGGCTTCACCAGGCTGGGGTTCCGTGTCCCGTTCGCGATCGTCTCACCGTGGGCGCGGCCGAATTACGTGTCCCACAAGGTGTTCGACCACTCAAGCGTCTGCGCGCTCGTCGAGGCCAAGTGGAACCTGCCAGCGATGACCTTCAGGGACGCGAACGCGAACGTGATGCTCGACATGCTCGACCTGAGCACGCCGGCTTTCGCCAAGCCGCCCAAGCTGGCCGAACCGCTGCTCACCATGCACCCGGTCAAGGCCGCCAGGTGCGACGTCGCCGGCCCAGGCAAGATCCCGCCGCCAGGCTCAGTCACCCCGAAGCCCTAGTAGCGCCCTCAGCCCCCGCCGGAACGACGCGCTGGACCGCCGCTGTCGTTGGGTCGCGGTGTTGAACGACACCACTGGGCACTTTGCTGCGGTGGGAACGACCGCGTTGGACAGTTGCTGTCGTTGGTTCCGGCGCGCGAACCGCAGCGTTGGACCAGTTGTTACTCGATGATCTTGGAGATGGGGATTTCCAGGATGTCGCGGGCGCCAGCCGCGCGCAGGGCGGGGATCAGGGTGTTGACGCCGCGCTTGGGCACCACGGCCTCGACGGCGTGCATGTCACCGCGAGCGAGTGAGGTGATCGTGGGCGATGACATAGCCGGCAACATGGCGGCCACGGCGGCGAGCTGAGAAGCGGACACGTTCAGCTTCACAAGCACGTTGCCGCGGGCCATGATCGCGCCGCGCAGCAGCAGGGCCACGTCCTCCATCGCCGCCCGCTTCGCGTCGTCAGCGTACGACGCGTGGTTCGCGATCAGCTCGGTGTAGCTGGTGAGCAATGTGTGCAGGATCCGCAGCCCGTTCCGGCGCAGCGACGACCCAGTCTCGGTCAAGTCGACGATCGCGTCGACGATGTCGGGCACCTTCGCTTCGGTCGCACCGTACGAAGGAGTGACGACGGCGCTGATCCCGTGCTCGGCCAGGAATTTCCTTGTCAGCTCGGGGAACTCGGTCGAGACCCTGATCCCGGCCGGAAGGTCGGCAAGCGATTCCCAGCCCGAACTCGCCGGCACGGCCAGCACCACCCGCACCGGATCGGATGTGGCCTTGGAGTACGCGAGTTCTCCCAGCGACGCGACATCGGCACCAGTCTCGGTGATCCAGTCGCGACCGGTAATGCCGAAATCGAATAGCCCCTCGGCAACGTAAGTAGGGATCTCCTGCGGCCGCAAGAACCGCACCCTGTCGACACGCGGATCCTCGATGCTGGCGTGGTAGTCGCGCTCAGAGGCCCGCTGCACGGTGAGGTCCGCGGCATCGAAAAGGTCGAGCGTGGCCCGTTCGAGAGAGCCTTTGGGCAAGACGAGTGACAGCACGCCAGCACCCTACCCGGCTGGTCCAAGCTATCCAGGCGCAGGTACGCAACCGCAGCGGCTCGCTCAGGCAACGACCTTCGCCGTCGAAGAGCCGTCTGGCAGGCGCCGGACCTCCAGCCGCTCGGTCACCCGTTCCTTGAGGTCGGCGACGTGGCTGACGATGCCGACGGCCCTGCCCCGGTCGCGCAGGTCGTCGATGACGCCGAGCACCTGGTCAAGCGTCTGCTCGTCGAGCGAGCCGAATCCCTCGTCGATGAACAGCGTCTGAAGATCGACTCCGCCGGCCTCCGCCTTGACCACGTCGGCTAGACCGAGCGCGAGCGCCAGCGAGGTGTAGAACGCCTCGCCGCCTGACAGTGACCTCGGGCTGCGCTGCTCGCCCGTGTACCTGTCGATCACCGAAAGCGTCAGCCCGCCGCGCTGCCGCCGCGACTCGCCTTCGTCGGTCCTGCGCAATTCGTACCTGCCCGATGACATGACCGCGAGCCGCACGTTGGCGGCCGCGACAACCTGCTCGAACCAGTGCCGCAGCACGTACGTGGTCAGCGCGATCCTGCGGCGTCCGTCTATGCCCTTGGCCAGGCCAGCCAGGTAGATCACCGGCGCGGTCGTCGCTTCGAGCGCCCGCGAGGTCTCCTGCGCCGCCCGCACCTCGGCCAGCCTGGCGGCAAGCCGGTTGGCGCTGGCCAGATGAGCGTCGCGAGCCGACCTGGCTTCTCGTTCGGCTTCGCGCGCCCGCTCGAGTTCGGCCGCCGCCGCGGCTGCCGCCGTACTCGCCTCGTCGGCACGGGCGGGATCAAGCCCGGCGAGGTCCGGCGCGCGGGCGGCTGAGCGCAACTCGGCCAGCGCGGTAAGCCAGGCCGCCACTTCCCGGTCAAGCTTCGCCTGCTCGTCTAGCGAACGGACCGCCGCCCTGGCGCACTCAACCGCCTGCGCACCGAGGCCAAGGTCAAGCGGAAGCGTGCCATTGTGGGCGTCACTGGCAGCGCGGCCGAACCCGCTCGCCATCGCCTCGTCCTCGGCCCGTCTCCTCGCCCTATCCTCGGCGTCGAGTGCCGTCGCGAGGCAGTCGAGCGTGGCGGCGAACGCAAGTTCGATGCGGACCGACTCCTCGACCGCCGCGTGCTTGTCAGACACGGTCTTATGCGGCGCGGCGACCCAAGCGAGCTTGTCACGCAAGGCGACCAGGTCCGATTCGGCGCGCCCGGCCTCAGCTTCCGCCCGCGCCCGCTCAGCCGTGGCCACGATCAGCTCATCGGACAGACGGGCCGAATCCGCGCGCAAGCTGGCCACCTCGGACTCCAGTCGACTCGCTTCCCGCTGAGCCTCTTCGGCCGCGATCACCCGCTCGGCAACCGCCGCCTCGATGGCGGCCAGGTCGGCTGCGGTCCGCTCGCCGACCACAGCGGCCAGGACAGCCACCTGCCCATCAACCTCGCAGTGCGCTGCCTGTGCCGCAACCCTCGCCTGGTCGGCGGCGTCTCTGCGACGCCTCGCCGCCGCCACGGCTTCCGCAGTCACCGGCTGCGCGTCCGGCCGGGCCAGCGCGGGGTGATCCACCGAACCGCAGACCGGGCAGCGCGCGCCATCGACGAGCCCGGTGGCGAGTTCGGCCGCGATCCCGGCCAGCCTGGCGTCCATCGCCGCCTGGTGCGCGTCGACCTGCCGCTGATGTTCAGCCACCGCTTCCCGCATCGCCGCCGCCTTGGCCGAGAGGAGCGGCTCAAGCTCGGCCAGCTCGCGCGCCACCGCGCAGATCTTGGCAACCTCGGCCCGCTGCTGTCTGGCCGCGTCAAGTCCGGCTGCCACGCCGATGGCCGCGGACAACCCTGCCTGCGCCGCCTCGATCCGGCCAGGCAAATCGGACCTGGCGGCATCCAATTCGCCGACCGCCGCGATCGCCCGCCGAGCGGCGAGTGTCAGCCCGGCGACCGTTACCTCGAAATGCGAAATTCGATTTTCAGATTGAACGAAATCGTACAAGCTGGCCGCCTCGCGCTGGTCGGCCTCGGCCCGGATGGCGGCATCCTTGCCTGCCTTCCTGGCTCGCGTGGTGTCGGCCGAGCCGGTGACTAGCCCGCGGAGATCCTGCCAGCGGTCAGCCTCGGCACCGGCGGTGCCGGCGCTGCCACCGACACTGTCAAGCAGACCGGCGAGTTCCCCCCTCGCCGCTTGGACCGCGCGCTCGGCCTCGGTTAGCACGACCAGCAGCGGCCTGACCGGCTCGGCCCGACGGACGGCATCGAGGGCAGCGGCTCGCCGGTCGTGCTCGGCGCGGGTCACCTCGTGCTCGGCGAGCCTGGCCAGTACCGAGGTCAATCGCGTCATCCTTGCCGCTCGCTGCGCCGTCTCCTGCGCGGCTGTCTCCGCACAGGCCACCTGGTCGGTGGCAAGCTCGAGCGCGGACGCGGCGATGGCGAGCCGATCGGCAAGCTCGTCAGCTACTTGCGCCAAGCGGAGCGCCCTGTCGGCCGACGGTGCCGCGATCAGCTCGCCGCGCAAGTCAGCGTCGAGTCCAGCGGCCTCGGCTGCCGCGGAGACCGCCGTGTCTACCTCGCTGTCGGCACGCTGCCGTGCCCGCAGCGCGTCACCACGCCGCCGGTCAAGCTCGGTGGTGATCTTGTCGTACAACTGGGTGCCGAACAGCTTGGTGAGCAGCGCCCGCCTGGTGTCGTCATCGGATCGCAGGAACCTGGCGAACTCGCCTTGCGGCAGCAACATCACCTGAGTGAACTGCGCCAGGTTGAGCCCGACCGCCGTGGTGACCGCGTCGCCAACCTCGGCCTTGTTCGACGAGACGCTGACCCAGCGCCCCGCGGTCAGTCGCTGCAGGTGCACCCGCATCGGCTCGGTCGTCCGGCCTTGGCCGCGCCGCTTGAGCCGCTGGTGCTCGGGCACCCGGGTGATCAGGTAACGCGTGCCTGCCAGCGAGTACTCAAGGCGCACCATCGGCTCGATGTCGGGTTCAGCGAAGTCAGAATGCAACCGGTCCTGCGCCGCGTCCTGCCCGGCCAGGCCGCCGTACAAGGCGAACGTGATCGCGTCGAGTATCGTCGTCTTCCCAGCGCCGGTCGGGCCTTCGAGCAGGAAAAGCCCAGAGCGGCAGAGCTGGTCGAAGTCGATCCGCTGGGCGGTCGCATACGGCCCGAACGCTTGGAGTTCCAGGCTGTGCAGCCGCATCAGGCCGCTTCGATCAACGCCGTCAAAGAACCCGTCTCGGGCGCGTCGGCGTGCGCCGCGGACTCGATCACGTCAGCGAGCACGGCCCGTTGCTCGTCGTCCGGCCAGCCGCCGCTGGCGAACTCGACGAACATGCCGCAGATCTCGGCCGGATCGGCGGCGCGCGCCAGCCTCCGCAAATCCGATGCCGGGCTCGGCAGCTCGCTTTCTGGCGCGAAATCGAGCACGAGCGTGTGCGGCCACCGTTCGCGCAGCCGTTCCATCGGCGACGGCGGACGCACGGTGTCGGTGAGAATGACCTTGACCCACGCATCGGCTAGGTCGGGGTCGGCGTCGGCGGTCGCGAGCAGCTCGTCGAGGGTGCCGCGCACCTGCCTGAGCCGCCGTGGCACCGGCGCGGCGAGCTTGGTCGTGGTCACCGCGCCAGCGGAGTCGATCTCGGCAAGCGTGACCGACTTAGCCTGGTGGCGTTCTGAGAAGGAAAACGCCAGCGGCGAGCCGCTGTACCTGATCCGGTCGGGCTCGGTCGGTGGCCGGACATCCTGCTGACCGTGCAGATGGCCGAGCGCGACGTAATTCAGGCCGGCGAACACCGACGCTGGCGCGTCGCCGATGCCACCGACCCTGATGTCCCTTTCTGATTCGCAGGGCAGTGCTCCGCTGACGAACGCGTGCGCCGTGACGACGGTCCGGCCTATGCCGCGGCTGGCGGCATCGGCCCGGATCTGAGCGGTCGCCGCCGCCAGCACCGAAGTGTGCGAGCGCTGCGCGCCCAGGTCGGCCATGACCGCGTCCGGCAGCAGGTACGGGATGCCGTAGATGGCGATCTCGCCGTGGTCGTCGTTCAGCACGACCGGATTTGCGATGTCGGCGACGCCGGTGCGCAGGTGCACGCCCGCTACCTCGCTGAGACTCGCGCCGAAACCAAGCCTGACCGCCGAGTCATGGTTGCCGCTGATCAGCACCACGGGGATCCGGGCGCTCGCGAACCCGCCCAGGGCGCGGTCGAGCACGGCGACCGCCTCGATCGGCGGCACGGCCCGATCGTAGATGTCGCCGGCCACCACAACAGCGTCAACCTGGTTGCTCACCGACTCGGCGAGTAGCCAATCGAGAAACGTCGCCTGGTAAGGCAGCAGGTCTTCGCCGTGCAACGTCCGCCCCAGATGCCAGTCCGAGGTGTGGATCAGTTTCATCGCCGCACCGTGATTGTCCTCGGGGAAGAGGTGCTTGATCGACTGCGCTCCATCATGCCTGGCGGCGCGGACCATTCACCGGCATTGGCCTGCGGCGGCGTGTCGCGCCCGAGGCTGGTCGCCTGACGAATGCGCGCGAGGCCACCGTGCTTGGATTGACTCTTGTGACCACAAGCGGCGAGTCGGTCCCTGACGAGGAAGAGCGGCACAGGCTGACCACCCTGTCCGGCCTGGCCGCGCTGTCGCTTGACGCGCTGTCGTCCGTGGCCTACGGGCCAGAGGCGATCGTGGTCGTGCTGGTAGCCGCCGGCACCGCCGGCCTTGCTTACACGCTCCCAGTGACCGGCGCAATCGTGGTCCTGCTGGCCGTACTCGTGGTCTCATACCGACAGGTCATCGAGGCTTTCCCCGGTGGCGGCGGCGCCTACGCGGTCGCCTCGACGCACCTGGGCAAGACGCCGGGCCTGATCGCGGCCGGCTCGCTGATCGTCGACTACGTGCTCAACGCGGCCGTCGGCGTCTCCGCCGGTGTCGCGGCGCTGACCTCGGCGTTTCCGAGCTTGTTCGGCGCTAGGGTGCCGATCTGCCTGATCGTGCTCGCGCTGATCACCGCGGCCAATCTGTGGGGCGTGGCCGAATCGGCGCGGCTTTTCATCATCCCGACGTTGCTCTTCATCGGCGCGATCGCGCTGGTCATCATCTCCGGCCTGGTCCACACCCACCCCGTCGTCCCGCCGCGGTCGCACCTGCCGGGGGCAGGCACCATTGAGTCGGTCGGGATACTGCTGCTGCTCCGCGCGTTCGCCTCCGGCTGCTCGGCGCTGACCGGCGTGGAGGCGATCGCCAACGCGGTGCCGTCGTTCCGCAAGCCGCGAGCCAAGCACGCCAAGAACACCGAGGCATGGCTTGGCGCGCTACTCGGCGCGATGCTGATCGGCCTGGCGATCTTGATCAAGAAGTACCACGTCACGCCCGACCCGCGCCAGACGGTGCTCGCCCAGCTCGCCGCCGCCGGCCTTGGCAAGGGGATCGGGTTCTATTTCGTGCAGCTGATCACCACTGTGCTGCTCGCGCTGGCGGCGAACACTTCGTTCGGCGGCCTGCCCGTGCTCGCTTCGCTGCTCGCGAGGGACAACTACCTGCCGCATCTTTTCTTCCTGCGCGCTGACCGGCAGGTGCATCGCTACGGGGTGATCGTTCTCGCGGTACTCGCTGCCGCGTTGCTTGTGGTCGCCGATGGCAACACCCAGCGGCTCGTGCCGCTATTCGCGATCGGGGTTTTCGTCGGTTTCACGCTGTCTCAGGCCGGGATGGTCAGGCACTGGCGCCAGCGACGCACAGCCGGCTTCCAGTGGCGGGCGAGCATCAACGGCCTCGGCGCTGTGCTCACGCTCGCGGCGCTCGCGGTCGAGCTGATCAGCAAGTTCACCGAGGGTGCCTGGCTAGTCGTGATCGTGATCCCGCTGTTCGTTGCCATGTTCTGGCGGGTGCACGCGACCTACGACCGGATCGGCGCGCTGCTCGAACTCGGCAAGCTGCCGCCGAAACCAAAGCTGATCGGCTCGCTGGTCGTGGTCCCGGTCGGCGGAATCTCGCGCCTGACAGAAGAGGGCATCTCGGCCGCGCTCTCACTCGGCGACGAGATCGTCGCGGTGACCGTCTGCTACAAGGATCCCGACGACGAAGCGACCGACACCAGGCTCAGGGAGCAGTGGGATCAGTGGGATCCCGGCGTGCCTCTAGTCACTCTCCACACCGACCACCGCTCGCTCGGGCCGCCGATCGTTGAGTACCTGCGTGACCTGGAATCCCAGGATAAGTATCACCGCATCGTCGTGCTGATCCCCGAGGTACAGCCGGCCAGACGCTGGCAGCGCATACTGCACAACCAGCGAGGTTTCGTCCTTGACCAGGCCATTCAGCGCGGCACCGTCAACGTGGTCATCTGCCGTCTCCACTTCCAGCTAGCCAACTGGCCGGAGCCCGGTTCGTCGATCACCACCACATCGGTCCCATGAAGCCAGATGAAGCCAGACGGCTCTTTTCGACCGCGCGGGTAGCCAGACTCGCTACCTCGGCGGGGAGTACCCCGCACGTCGTACCCTTCACGTTCGCCGTCGACGGCGATGTGGTCTACACCGCCGTGGACGCCAAGCCGAAGTCGACCACCAACCTGCGACGGCTGCGAAACATTCGTGACAACCCTGCTGTCGCGCTGCTCGCCGACCATTACGACGAAGACTGGGCGTCCCTTTGGTGGGTACGCGCCGACGGACTCGCCCGCGTCGTCACCGGCGCCGAGGCCATGGCGCGGCCGATCCGGCTGCTGGCCGACCGCTACCCCCAGTACGCGGCCAGCCCGCCCGGCGGCCCCGTTATCGCGATCCAGGTCGCTCGGTGGTCGGGCTGGTCCGCGAGCTGACTGGGGCTGGTCAGAGGTCAGCCACCTGCGGGATCACCTGGGAACCGATGATCTCTAGCGGGCTGACGTCCCAGACATTGGCGACGGCACCGATGGCGGTGTCGAAACCCATCTCGGCGAGCCCGCCCAGCGCCTCGACGATCTCGCCAGCCTTCTCGCCGTTGCGGCCGGTGTCGAAGATGAAGTAGCAGGACTTGCGAATCTCGTCATAGACCCGGCCTTCGGCGTCACAGTGCTCCCTCAGCACGTCGAGCTTGCGGGCCAGGTCGGGGCCGGGGAACAGATTGCAGGCTTGGGCGTAACGCGCGACGAACCGAAGCGTCTTGCGCTCACCGCCGCCGCCGATCATGATCGGCGGGTGCGGCTTGGCCAGCGGCTGAGGATGGTTGAGCGGCCGGTCAAGCTCGTAGTGCAGGCCGCGATAGGGCGAATCGTCGTCGTTCCACATCTGGAGGCAGATCTGCAACGTCTCCTCGAGCCGTTCGAACCGCTCGGCGACAGGCGGGAACGGTATGCCAAGACCTTTGGACTCCTCCTCGTTCCACGCCGCCCCTATACCCAGCCAGGCCCGGCCGCCAGACAGCACGTCGAGGGTCGAGATGATCTTCCCGAGTATCCCAGGATGCCGGTAGACGGCACCGGTCACAAGCGTGAGCAGCTTCGCACGGGACGTGCAGGCCGCGAGGTATCCGAGCGTGGTGTAGGCCTCGAGCATGTCGTTCTCCGGCGGCCCAGCCACCCGGATCTGGAAGAAGTGATCCATCACGCTGATGAACTCGAATCCCGCATCGTCGGCAGCCCGCGCCACGGTGGCCAGATCGGTGCCGAGTGTGGCCGGACCGCCCGGCCAGTTGAAGTCAGGAACCTGTAGTCCGATGTGCATGGGCTCAATAATGCCGCTACCGCCCAGGCGAGGCGAAGCCGGGGCGGCAGCGACAGTATTGGCGGATCGAGCGGATCGAGCGGATCGATCAGTTCCCTTAGTGCAAATGCAGGTTCACTCCAAGCAGCGTCAGCCACCAGAGCAAAACGGCGAGCAACCCGGAGGCGATGACCTTTAGCCAGCCAATCGTGATGTAGTGCTTACTGACAGCGATAATGATTCCCACAACGATGTAGATCAAGATGAGAAGCGTCATCATGGCCCGTTTGTTCACTGACGTAGCTCCGATCTCCCAAGTATCCACGCAGCCGACGCCATATCGGCCGATAGGCTTACACGACCGTTATAACGGCCCGAACACTACATGCGGGTAGTGCTCGGCACAACTACCCAGCCAACGCGGACATATTCGCTGGGAAATGGCCGCACCTAGGAGCCAGGCGAACCGGCTCGGCTAGCTCTTGACGAGGCGGGAGATTGCCTCGGCTGCCTCCTTGACCTTCTGCTCCCCCTCAGTGCCGCCGCGGGCCACGGCCTCGGTCACGCAGTGGCCGAGGTGGTCCTCAAGCAAGCCGAGTGCGACCGACTGCAGCGCACGAGTGACCGCGGCAACCTGAGTGAGGACGTCGATGCAGTACTCATCGGTGTCGACCATTCGCTGCAGGCCACGGATCTGGCCTTCGATCCGCCGCAGGCGCTTGAGGTAGGCGTCCTTGTCCTGGCTGTAACCGCGCATGCCTGACCTTACCTGGCCAGCGACAGCGTCCGCGAGATTGGCGTCTTCGCATAGTTCGCGTCGGCTCGGGTAGCTTCGCCGGGTTGATCTATCGCTCGCGAGCGAAGGAGTGATTGCTATGGCGGAAACCTCCGGTTCAAGACACCGCGCCTTTCGAGCCCGTTCAGCTCCAGCGCTGACGGTTTCGAGAAGCCGCGGTGCCTTGAGCGGTCTGCTGCTCATCTTGCTGGGCATCTGGGGTGGCCTGGTCCCGCTGATCGGCCCCTACGTGCATTACGCCTACACGCCTGACAAGGTGTGGACGACTACATCAGGCCGGGCCTGGCTTGAGTTCGCCCCAGCCGCCGCCGCGGTCGTCGGCGGCCTCTTGCTGCTGGCGAGCAGGCTCCGTCCGTTGGCTCTGACTGGGGCGACGCTGGCCGCCATGAGCGGTGCCTGGTTTATCGTCGGCAGCACGGTGGCCAGGTTCTGGACGCAAAATCCGCCGACCCAGGGGATTCCGGTCGGCGGCGCGATTGCCAGGGCTGCCGAGCAGATCGGGTTCTTCACCGGCCTCGGCGCGGTCATCATCTGCGTCGCGGCGGTGGCCGTCGGCCGCCTGTCGGTGATCTCGGCCAAAGACACCAGGCTGGCCGAGCGCGGGGCGAAGGACAGCCCGGAAGCTATAGTGACCGATCCGCGCACCACCGACGTCACGACGCCGCTGTCCGCGACCTCACGCGGGGGCGTCGCTGGTGCTGGCGGCACCGCGACAACCGAGAGAAGGACCCCCATGGCCGCGCTGACACGCATCGCCAGCAGAAACAAGCCAACCGGAAAACCCGACGAAGGCGCCGACAACTCGGCGTCGGAGCAGGCGGATCAACTCAGCTCTAGCTCTAACCGCCGCTAGCGAAATTCCGGCGCAAGCCGGGTGGATCGGGACCCCGCTCTCACCGACGGGGTCCCGATTTTTGACTCCAGCCGCACGCTGACCGGCAGGTTGATGCCGATCTGCGATACTTGGCCAGGCTTTGGGGATGCGGGATCTTTGATAATGCGATTTACTTTGAGTCCAGCTTGCGGATATCGCTCGGTCGATCGACCTTTCATATAAGAAATACGATACGGTCCGTTTTTTAAAACCTGAGGTAGGCTGTTGCTTCATGGGGAGCCCTGGATTTTCGATGCGGCTCATGAAAGACGCGTCCGCTGCCGAAACGAGCGAGGCGGCACTTCACCAATCCGCATATCCGGTGCTAGTAACACAGATGAGCACCGGTTCGCCGGGACCTCGCGCTGGGCACCAGAGCGGCAACGTCCGCGGCGACAGCGAATCGGCGGATCCGGACTCCGGCGGCGTGCCAGGCAGCGCGGAGACCGGCAGTGCGGAGACCGGCAAGGCCGACCTGAGCGAGAGCGGAGCGGGAGCGCCCGGGACGCCAGCCACGGAACCTGATGAGCGAGGACCAGACAGCTCATCTCCCTCGGGTCGGGCGACCGCAGAGGCCAGGTCATCGGGCAAGGCGCTGCATGCCCCGCGCCGGGCCAGACGGCCACGGCGTGGCCGGCCGCGCAGCACGCACGCTGACCGCCGCATCCTGGACGCCGCCGCCGAGGTTATGGCGGAAAAAGGCATCAACGGGCTGACCATCGAAGAGGTCGCTGTCCGCGCGGGAGTGGGCAAGACCACCATCTACCGGCGCTGGTCATCGCGCGGGACGCTGGCGCTCGACGCGTTCCTCGCCGAGTTCGAGTGGCAGCAGGGCCTGCCGAACACGGGCACTTTCGCCGGCGACTTGCGGGCCGCGATCGGCGCGTGGGCAAAGGCGGTCTCTGGCACGAACGCCGGCACCATGCTGGTCGGCCTGATCACCGAGATCCAGCACGATCGCGCTCTGGCGGATGCGTGGCGGGACCAGGTCATCGCGCCGCTGAGAGCCCAGTACTCGATCATGCTCGACCGCGGTGTCACTCGCGGCGAAATACCCGCGGAGACCGACGCGGGCGTCGTGCTTGACCTCCTTTTCGGCGCCTGCTACTACCGGCTGCTGCAACGCCAGCGGCCGCTCAATGATCAGTTTGTCTACCAGGTCGTTGACATCGTGGCGGCGGGCGTGGGTGCCCGCACGAACTTAGCTTGCAGCCAGCGCGGCCGGGGGGCCGGACGGACGTTCAGGAACTGATTCGCTGCAGGGTCATGGTGCCGCGCAGGCCGTGGCTGATCTCGATGACCACCGCGGAAGGACCAGCGACCAATTCGAAGGCGTCAGGCACGGTGACCGCGCCTGAACTGTGCCCGGTGGCGGCGTTCAGCTTGCTCACAGCTGGCTTGCCGCACTTCAACCCGTTGTGGCACACCTGCCCTAGCACGACCAACCCGATCCCGGTCGCCGCGATCGAAGTGTCGGTCGCGGTTACCCGCTTCGACGAGACCAAGGCGAGCGTCTTGGCGTTGTAGCTGTTGACGCCCGGGTGGGCGGCGAAGGTGAGCAGATCGATCCGGCCGCCAATCACCGCGAGCGGCAGCGGCCCGAATCGAACGGCCGGCTGCTTGCGCTCGCTGACCGCGCCAGATGCGGTCGCGTGAGCAAGGAAGTAGCGGGTCTGGCCGCTGTTCGTATTCTCGAAGTAGAACCCGGACGAGTTCGCGTCCATCGCGTCAGGGAACGCGAACTTGGTGATGACATGGACGGCCGACCGCGCGGTTGCGATCCTGCTCACCGTCGCGAATTCCAGCCCGCTCGAATCCGTTTCCGTATCGATCCACGACCAGAGGGTGCCGCCTTCGGCGAAAAGGCCTGCCATGGTCACCGGCGCTGGCTGATGCGGCAGCTTCCAATGCCGCACCTTGCTGACATCGGACTTCCGGTACTCGGTAACGGTGAGCCCGTTCTGCACGAACAGGTCAGAAGCGCTGGCGGCGATCGCGAGCACCGTGCCGCCGGCGTGCAGCACTGTCCTAGGCGCTGAGTTGCCCGCGACGACGTAGACGACCGCGCCGCGTGAGTAGAACACCGCGCCGTTAGGCGCTTGCGCGAACGCGTTGTTCGTAACGTTCTTTGTGGTGCCCAGCGCGATCTTCGGACCGGCGTGCAGAGCGGGCGCCTTCGGCGCCGCCTCCGCACCCGACTGGGCCACGACTATGCCGGCGATGCCAAGCGCGATTGCCGGGATGAGCGCCCCAGCCAGTCGGCCCCTGCTCGCGACGGTGAGTGCGGACATCAGCACTGATCCTTTCTCGGCGATCACGCTGGTCATCTTGTGCGCCGATCTTACAAAGTCAGATCGAGATCGTCAGCAAAGTCGGGCCGTGCACGACCTGAATCTCGATCGCGGACAAGTCCTGCTTGGGAATCGAGGTGCCGCCCACGATCAGCAGGGGCGCCGGGTGGCTAGGAACGCCGTAGCCGGCCGGCGGAACGCGCCAGCCAACCAGGATCCGGCGCAATCCTGTGTCGGACACGGCGATGAGCTGGCAGTCAAGCGGTCCGCGCACCTTGGATAGCTTGAGCGTGACCTGAGTACCCCACGGCTTGGCCGCGAGGCCGACGACTCCCCGCAGGCCAGTGGTGAGATTCGTGGCCGAATGTCGCGTGCCGACCACGCTAAGCACCACCGGCTGCGCCTTCGTGGGTGCCAGGCCGAGGCCGGCGGCCACGCCTCCCGCGAGCAGCGCTAGGCCGGCCGCCGCGGCGAACAAGGCACTCCGCCTGGTGCGCTTGCGCTGAGCTGATGCCCTGCGCGCCACCAGGTCGGCGACCGCGCTGTCGTCCGGCTCCTCGGCTTGGGCCAAAACAGGGCCAAGGCCGGCGAACAGATCGGCCATCGCGGAGAACTCACCGAGTTCCGCCTGGCAGGACAGGCATCCGGCCAGGTGAGCCTCGAAATCTTCTCGATCCTTCGCTTCGAGCAGGCCAAGCGAATAGGCGGCGACGTCCATGTGCGCGATGCTCACAGCGACACCCCTTGTTCGGCCAGGACTAGTCGAAGAGCGCGGAGGGCGTAGTAGACGCGTGACTTCACCGTGCCTGCCGGTATACCGAGGACCGCGGCGGCTTCGTTGACGGTCCGGTCGCTGAGTATTGTCTCGTTCAGCACCTGACGGTGAGAAGGCGAAAGGGTACGCAGCGCTTCGGTGACAATGACGCCGCGCAGCACGTCGTCGGTGAGGTCGGTGACCGAGGCCTTCTCTAGTCTCTCCTCCCCGGTCTCGACCGGCCGCGCGTCTTTTCTGCGTTGTTCGTCGATCACGATACGCCTGGCCACAGTCGCGAGCCAAGGCATCAATGAGGTGGCGGCGGGGTCGAGACGGCCGCCTTGCCGCCACGCGCGCAGCATGGTTTCCTGTACGACGTCCTCGGCTTGCTGCCGGTCCCCCGCTGTCAGCCTGAGCACGAACGCCATCAGCGGCGAGTAGTACTGACGATAGAGCTCGCTGACCAATCGGTCGTCTTCGGTGCCCCGCCCAGATGCGGGAATCGCCATCGAACAACTCCCGTCAGCGCACCGTAGATGGGCCTCAATTCCCCGGATCGTATCGCAGGCAAGATCGGCTGCAACGCCATTGCAATGGACGCCGCGACCCTTGATCACTGGACGCGGGCAACGGCAAAGGTCAACGGCACCTAAAGCTCTCAGCGAACTCCCAGGAAATATCGCCCGCCGCGCTGAACCATGCCGACTCGCGGCTGCGTACCCCTGTCCGACATCCCGGGCCCGGGGGGAATCAGACCGGCGGCACACCGCTGCCATCGAGACAGGAGCTTTCCGATCATGAGTCACCTCCAGACACCACGCAAGCGCCTGCTTACCAAGGCGGCCATCGGCCTCAGCGCGCTCGGCCTCGTCGGCGCTGCCGCACTCTCCGTCGGCCTGACGTCGGCGGGAGCGACCCCGACCAAGCCGACCGCGGCTGCCAAGCACGGGTCCTTCTCGTTCAGGCTCGTGCCGTCACCGCACATTCACGCCTGCCTACCGCACGCCGGCGGGCACGTCACGATCACCCACACTGGTATCAACGACACGATGACGATTTCCGTTCACGGCATGCCGCCGGGTACTGGCTTCGACGCGTTCGTGATCCAGCAGCCGCTCAAGCCTTTCGGTGTTTCCTGGTATCAGACGGACGTCCAGGCGGGCAGGTCCGGTTCGGGATCGGCGACGGTTCGCGGTGTCTTCAGCAAGGAGACCTTCTCGGTGTCGCCCGGCGGAACCGTCACGTTCAAGCCGACCCACCAGTTCCACATCGGCCTGTGGTTCAACAACCCGAAGACGCCATTCCTCATCGGTTGCGAGCCTGGCGCGACGGCACCGGTCGTGACGCCGTTCAACGGCGAGCAGCACGCGGGCATCCAGGCACTGAACACCTCGCAGTTCCCCGTCAACAAGGGCCCGCTGTCCCACGTCGGCTAGCGGCGTAGCCGAGGCGAGCGCGGTACCGGCCGGGAACTTCTCACTTACTCCCGGCGGGTACCGCGCCACCTCTTCGCATGTAGATATACCACAGGGGGGTATATTGGCAGCGTGATGTCGATCACTTCGCACGCGCTCGCTCTGGCCTCGGGAACGGTGCCCCACGACATCGGCGCTTCGTTGCGCGAGTCGTTCTTCATGTTCTGGGACACGCTCTGGGCGCTGGTAGCGGGCTTCACGCTGTCAGGCGCGGTGCAGGCGTTCGTCCCGCGAGAGGCGCTGAGGGCGAAGCTCGGCGATCACCGACCCTCCGCTGTCACCAGAGCATCGGTCGTCGGCGCGCTGTCTTCTTCCTGCTCGTATGCGGCCTCGGCGATGGCGAAGTCACTGTTCGCGAAGGGCGCGGACTTCGTCACCTCGATGATCTTCATGTTCGCCTCGACCAACCTGGTGGTCGAACTCGGCATCGTGCTCGTCGTGCTGATCGGCTGGCAGTTCGTGGCCGCGCAATACGTGGGCGGCATCATCATGATCGTGCTGCTTGCCTTGGTCGGCGGGGTCTTCCTGAGCGGCCGGCTGGTGGCCTCGGCACGGGTCAAGCTCGACGCTGACCACCACCAGGGGTCCGGCCATGTGCACAGCACTGGCCACGAGCAGGGCACCCACGCTCGCCGGAAGCAGCCAGGTCAGACTCCCGTCCGCGGCAAGGCGGGCTGGGCCGACGCGGCGACGTACACGATCGCCGACCTGACCATGCTCCGCCGGGAGATGATCATCGGCTTCCTCGCCGCTGGCTTCCTCGCGGTAGCGGTGCCCACCGCGTTCTGGCACGCGTTCTTCGTCTCCGGGCACGGCATCTGGACCAGCATCGAGAACGCCGTCGTCGGCCCGTTCATAGCCCTGATCAGCTTCGTCTGCTCGATCGGCAACGTCCCGCTCGCCGCCGCCCTGTGGAAGGACGGCATCAGCTTCGGCGGCGTGGTCAGCTTCATCTTCGCCGACCTGATCGCCTTGCCGCTCGTGCTGATCTACCGCAAGTTCTACGGCGGACGGCTCGCGCTGCGCATGCTCGTCGTGTTCTGGGCCGTAATGGCCGCTGCCGGGCTGGTCACCGAGCTCATGTTCTCCGCGGCCGGCCTGGTGCCGACCCGCCGGGCAGTGCGAATCGTGCCCGAGCATCTGACCTGGAACTACACGACCGTGCTCAACATCATCTTCCTGCTCGTGTTCGCGGTGCTGTATTACATGTACCGGAACCGGGACAAGCTTGGCGCCGGCGACGGCTACGCGATCGACCCGGTCTGCGGCATGCAGGTCGAGAAGTCGGCGGCACCGCGCCAGTCAGTCACCAAGGACGGCACCTACTGGTTCTGCTCAGATCGCTGCTGCGAGCGCTTCGCCCGCTCACGCGCCTCCCTCTCCGGGAGAGATTGATCGAAGTGAGCGTTGTTCGGTGCTATGGATTCGGGGATCCATCGCACTTCGACACCCAGTCCCGCGCGGTTCGGCGCGATGGAATCGGGGATCCATCGCACGTCGACACCCAGTCCCGCGCGGTTCGGCGCGATGGAATCGGGGATCCATCAGGGAAAGTGAACATCTCAAATTAACGTGAGTTTCCGGCGTGTCGGTGGCAGGATCGTGGCATGGCGGTGAACGAGGTGGTGCTGGAGGCGAT
>DATNEK010000188.1:0-31304 GCA_035553055.1 Streptosporangiaceae bacterium
GCTAAGTGCCAGCGGATCGCGGCCAAAGAAGAGGGTGAGTGACGCTTATGCGGCTCAAGCTGATCGCGGTAGGTGCGATGGCACTCGGAGGGCTGGCCTGGATGCTCGTGCCTGGCGTGAGCTCAGCCCATGTCAACCACCACCAGAACCGCAGCATTCCTCGTTACCAACACATCGTCGAGATCATGATGGAGAACACTAGCTTCTCCACCATCATCGGCAACTCTTTTGCTCCCAATCTCAACGCCCTAGCCAACAAGTACGGACTGGCCACGGACTACTTCGGGGTCACCCACCCGAGCGAGCCGAATTACGTTGCCAACGTGGGTGGCAGCTTCTTCGGCATCCAAGACGACAACCAGTTCTACTGCACTCCCGCCCTCGCCAGCACCGACCCCAACTGCGCCGGGACCACGGTGGATCACACGATCTCGGCCCCGAACCTCGCATCGCAGCTCGCCGCTCACGGGAAGACCTGGAAGGGCTACTTCCAGAATCTCCCGCCGATCCCGTCATCCGGGGTCGTCATGACCGGGCCGAACGCGAACGGACCCTACACCTTTAAGTGGCCGAGCAACGTAGACGCGCTCTATGCCTCCAAGCACAACCCGTTCGTGAACTTCACCAACACCCAGAACGACCTGGCCAACATGGTGCCGGACACCCAGCTCTTCACTGACCTGGCGACCGGAAGGCTGCCGAACTTCAGCTACGTCGTGCCAGACCAGTGCCACGACATGCATGGCATCGGCGCATGTGGCGACGAGAACGAGCTCATCTCGACCGGCGACAGCTACGTAGGGCAGCTCGTCCACGCGATCATGCACTCTCAAGTGTGGACGCGCGGCCGGAACGCGATCGTCGTCACCTGGGACGAGGATGACTTCTCAGACCAAGGTCAGCCAGGCACCGGCTGCTGCGGCGCCGACCCCGGCGGCGGTCACGTGGTGACCATCGTGATCACGAACAAGAGTCACCGTCATGTCGCCGACAATACGCCGTACAACCACTACTCACTGCTGCTCAGCCTTGAGAAGGCGTTCGGCCTGTCCTGCTTGCAGAACGCCTGCGACAAGGCGCACGGCGTCGTGCCGATGACGCCATTGTTCGACCCTCGCCGCTGATGTCCAATTAGCGCTGAATTATGGAGCCGGGCCGTGCTGTGAGGTGCGGCCCGGCTCTGTTGGCTGGGGTCAGAGCCGCGTCGTCGCCGCAGTGCGGACCCGCATCGGTGACCGAGTTTGATCCAGATGGGCTGCTCCAAGTCCTGCACCAGCGCGAAGCGGTGCCTCGCGCGTCATGGCGTTACTCTGGGTGTTCGCTGGCTCCACAACATGTCCATGAGAGCCGCGCGTAGGTACACGCCCGAATGGACGGCGTCGAAATACCTGACATTTGGCAGGTCATCGACCTCGGGAGGCAGTTCTTCCCCGCGCGGTCCGCAGTGCAGCACGACTGTCTCGCGCCCGGCCGGTGACTCGAGTAGCCGACGGGTCACCTTGAACCGCTCGGGCATGTCGTCCGAGCGCGTCGCGCCCGCCGTGGCGACGTGGAAGTCGGGCAACTCAAGCGGGATCATGCTTGTCGCGTCAACCCGCCGTATGAGATCGGCGGCGCTATCCACTGTCGTGCAGCCGATGTTGAGATCGCGGAGCCGGTCGCGCTGCTCGGGCAGCACGTGAGCGTCCTCGGGAGTCAGGAACACCACTTCGGCCGGCGCGAAGGTCACGGCCATCGTGAAAATCGCCTTGATGGCCCGGCAGTTCGGATCACCGATCAAGCCGATGCGGCGGCCAGTTATCGTGCCGAGCGTCCTGGTCATCATCCAGACGTCGAGCATGCCCTGGGTCGGATGGTCGCTCTCTCCCGTCCCCGCGTTCACCACGGGTACCGGGCTCACCTCCGCCGCGCGCTCGGCCGCGTCGTCGTCCACGTGCCGCAGCACGAGCAGGTCAGCGTAACTGCCGATGACCTGCACGGTGTCGGTCAGGCTCTCCTTAAAGAAGTCGCCCGCCCGCGTGGTCGACGCGCTGGCAAACCCGACGTACTTGGCGCCGAGCAGGCAGGCGGCGGTCTCGAAGCTGATCCTGGTCCGGGTGCTGTTCTGGTAGAACAGCGTGCCCACGATCGCGCCAGGCGCGATCGCGGCGAGGTGGTCACGTGGCTGCCTCATCATCCATTCGGCCCTGGTGAAGAGCGCGAGAAGCTGTTCTGAGCCCCAGTCGCCCGAGGCGATCGCGTGCTGAGGAAGGCCTGTATGCGCCGATCTGGTCGGCGACTGTATCTGCTGGGTCATAACCGGTCACCACCACTTGCCGTGCACCGCCTTGGCGATCCACTTTTGCGTGTCGAGCATTGCGTACCCGGGCGTCACCGGCAGCTCGAACGAGCCAGGGAGCCGGTCGAGTCCGGTGATCGCCTGCCCAAGGCGGGAGGCGAGCATGCCCTGGGCGAGTGGCGGAGTGCCAGCGAAGATCGGGCACTCCTGGTCCTTGATGAACCACTTGTCCAGCATCTGCCGGGACGGGAAGTCGGGCATCTCTGGGATGAACCGGCTGATGAGCTGCCTGGCGTTCTCCTCATTCATTTCCGCATCGACTGGGACGCCGAAGTACTCTTCCGCGGTCATCGAGTCGCGTGTCCATTTGAAGAAGAAGGTCCGGTTGCCGAATACCGGCGTAAGCATCATGAACTGACACCGGCCGGACCGCCGGAACGCCTGGTGAAGCATATATCGTGCCTGGATCTCGTATAGCTCGATCTTGTCAAGCACGTAGTCGCAGCCGTCCAGAAATTCGTCGGCTGTTTCCTCCGTGATGCCCTCGGGATAAACGTCGATGTTGACGTCCCGGGTGGTGTTATAGACGAGTTCGGCTACCGCTTCTGCCTTGTTCCGCCCAATTGTCTCGATGGACGCACCGAACTGCCTGTTGATGTTGGACGCCTCGAACTTGTCCGGATCGGCGACCTTGAGGTTCTGCACTCCCATGCGCACGAGTCGTTCGGCGGTCGCGCCGCCGATGCCACCGCAGCCGGCTACGCCGATGACGGCGTTGCGCAGCTTCGTCTGGCGTTCGCGCTGCTCTTCCTCGGTGTCGCCGAGCCATCCGAGGTTGCGGCGTACGCGCTCCCAATAGAACGCGTCGTCACCTTCTGCTGAGTACCGCGTCCGGTCAGACATGTGTCTCATCTCCTCCCGCCGCGCCCAGAACTGGGCCAGCTCAAAGACGGCGTGCTAGCGAATCCTAATATCGAATAAGCACCTCTCATTCGAGCTGCGGACTGCGAGTTCGGCCAGTCTCCCACCCTATCGAGCCGACTGTGGCTGTCAAACTCCCGTCCCTATTCCCGCGCCTTATCCCTGGTAGGTCGCATCATTTTGATCTGATCGAAAGTCCGCCGAGTCCTTAATTCGGCCAGGGCCGTAAGGAAATACGCGGACCTAACTCGTCTGCGGCCGACAAGGCCGCAACTCGGTGATGCCTGGCGTTCATCAGGCCCAGACCGCGTGTTACGGCGACTTGCGACTCGCGGGCCAGGTAGTCAACTGTCCGTCGGTCTTTTTGAGCGAGAACTGGCGGCGTCGTTGCGGGCGTCTGGCGGACTTTGGCTTCGACGTTCTCCATGATCAACGGCCGGTGCGATGGATCCGGGCATCCATCGCACCCGGCGCCCCCGCCGAGCCCTGGTTCCGTGCGATGGATCCGGGCATCCATCGCACCCCGGCGCCGGTCCTTGCGTTCGTTCGCACCCCGGCGCCCCGCCGAGGCCTGGTTCGGTGCGATGGATCCGGGCATCCATCGCGCTTCGGCGCCGGTTCTTGCGTTCGTTGGGTGCGATGGGTTCGGGGTTCCATCAGGGAAATCGGGTGTCAATTCGGGTATCCATCGCGGCGTCCGGCCGGGCCGGTGCGATGGATCCGTGCATCCATCGCAGCCGCGGCAGGCCGCCAGGGCCACACCGCCAGCACCCCGTGCTGCGGGGGAACCCCGCGCGGCCGGTACCGCAGGAATCCAGGGCACCCTCGGCACCGCGGGAAACCCCGGGTACCCCGGCACCGCGGGAAACCCCGGGCACCCCCGGCGGCCCGGCCGCGCAAGGCCGCGCCCTGCCGCCCGCGCCCGCCGCCCTGCCGCCCGCGCCCGCACACCGCGCCAGTGGCCTGCCAAACCGATACGCCGAGTTTTGCCAATCCCGCCCGGTGACCGTGGTCAGGTCAGCTAGGAACGGCCAGCCGACGGGTTTCGATGTCGAAGGTCTCGGCGAATCCGTGTTCTCCGTCCAGCGTGATGGTCAGCGCTCGCACGCCCGCCCGGTTGCTGGGCCTGCACCAGTCGAGTTCTTCAAACCGTTGGAGCAGCGCGGCCCCGAGACTGCCTCCGAGGTGGTGACGCTGCTCGGTCAAGTCCACGCAATAGCGAATCAGGGGCCGGCGCGTCCGCCGCACCCGCACGCCGAAGTCATCGAGTCGGCACCGGCCGTCCGGCGTTAGCCGGTAGTCGACGTCGTGGCCGGGGGTGGCCAGCCGGTCGCTGCCCGCTGACGTGCGGATGTGCTCGCCGGTTCCGCCGACCAGCACGCCGCTGGCGAGTAGCGACTGCATCACTGCGACGCCGAGATGGCCAGCGAGGTGGTCGTAGCAAGTGCGGGCTAGCCGTAGCGCCCGCGCCCGCGTATCGGTACGCAGGGACCGGACTGGTTGCCGCGGTGCCAGCTGGGATAGGGCCTCAAGCGCGTCGGCCACATGTGAAGATGCGAGCTCGTAGTAGCGCCGCCTGCCCTCGGGTCTGACTCGCAGCAGACCGCCCTTGGTGAGCTTGGTGAGGTGCTCACTCGCGGTCGATGCTGCCACACCAGCTTCGCTGGCCAGCATGGACATCGGCAGTGCCCGGCCGTCGAGGAGAGAGCGCAGCATCGCCGACCGCGCCGGATGGCCGATTAGCTCTGCTGGCAGCTCGAAGCTGGCGTCGCCTTGCATCAAGTCCGTCATGAGACGCCAACCTTCCCAGCCGGCGACGGGGACAACACTCGCCAAGGCGCTAGACAACCTCACCGTAACGTCAGGTGCACGGCAGCCTCACGGCCTGGCGGCGACACTTCGGTCGAGACCGAACAAGCTAGCTATTAGCATTTCTGGCTGGGTAGATAGGAACCCACGTTTTGGGCGCATTACCAGACCGGGCACGGAAAGCGTTAATGCCAAGGAGGTATGCAGTGAATAAATCACCACAACCGGCAATTACCATCAGAACCGGTCAGGAGACGGCGAGAACCGGTGAGGAAGCGACCCGGCACGGCGGGCACCGGAGTCGTTTCGGCGCAGGATCGCCGCGAGCCGTGCTCGTGGTGATGTGTGTCGGCTACTTCCTTGTGCTGCTCGACGTGACGATCGTCAATGTTGCCCTGCCGAGGATTGGTGTCGGCCTTCGGACCGACGTCAGCGGCTTGCAGTGGGTGGTCGACGGGTACGCGCTAGCTCTCGCGTCGCTGATGCTCATCGGCGGCACAGCTGGGGACGTGCGCGGGCACAAACGGGTCGTGCTTGCCGGGCTGGCGGTGTTCGGGGCCGGCTCACTCGCCTGTGCGCTGGCCCCGGTCGCGTCTGTGCTGGTCGCTGCCCGGGCGATCCAGGGAGTCGGTGCCGCCATGCTGCTGCCGGGCACCCTCGCCATCATCAGCCATGCTTACCCGGACGGCCAGGGACAAGCGCGGGCGATCGGCATCTGGGCAGGTATCGGCAGCCTGGCGCTGCCCGCGGGACCCCTGCTCGGCGGGGCGCTTATCACCGGATTCGGCTGGCGGGCGATCTTCATGGTCAACGTGCCCATAGTGATCGTCTCCTTCGTGGCCGCCCTGGCGATCGTGCGGGAGAGTTCTGAGCCGCAGGGCAAGCAGATGGACATGCGAGGGGCCGTGCTCGGCGCGCTTTTCCTGCTGGCTGTGACCTTCACGGTCATCCAGGGCGGCCGCCAGGGCGCCGTCACGCCGGTCGTCGTGGCAGCGGCTTGCGCCGCGCTGGTGCTGGCCGGAGGCTTCGTGCTGGCCGAGTGGCGCCGCGGCGATGACGCTATGCTGCCGCTGAGCCTGTTCAGGCGGCCGGTGTTCTCCGTTGCCAATGGTGCGGCCGGGGTGATGAACCTCGGGACGCTCGGGATGCTGTTCGTGATGACACTGTTCCTGCAGTCGGTGCAGCACCGCTCGCCGCTCGCGGTCGGCGCGGAGATGATCCCGCTGTTCACGCCGCTGGCCGTGATCGCTCCGCTGGCCGGCCGAATCACCAGCCGGATTGGTCCCCGGCTTCCTGTTGCCTGCGGATTCGTGATCTCGGCCGGCGGCCTTGTCGTCCTGCTTGCCGTCGGCGCCAACTCTGGCTACCTGGTGCTGCTGTTGGCCTTCCTGCTGTGGGGCATCGGGCTCGGCGTGCTCACCCCCGCGGTGGTGGCGGCATCGATCGCGGCCGTGCCCGGACAGCGGGCCGGCCTCGGCTCCGCCGTGAACAACACGGCACGCCAGGTCGGCGGGGCCATGGGCGTCGCGGTCGCCGGGGCGATCGCAGGGGAGCCAGGCAACTCCGGTTTCCTTGACGGCTTCCATGCCCTCGCCGTCGGCGCCGCCTGCCTGTACCTGCTCAGCGCCATCGTCGCCGTTGTCGTAATCCCCGGCGCGCTGCGACGGCGCGCCTGAGCCGCAAGCCATGATCATGTCGGCTTGGCCGGGCACGTCATGGCGGCCTGTGGCTACTCGGGTACCCAGGTCGCCTGGGACTGACAGATGGTAATGGCGCGGAGCGCAACGTGTAGGGCCAGGCGGGACTCGGCCGAATCGAGTTTCGTACCGAGCACCTGCTCGATACTGTGCAGGCGTTCGTAGAGCGTTGGCCTGGCTAGGTCAGCTTGGTGCGCCGCTTCGGTCTTGTTGCCACCGCTGGCCAGGTAGCAGCCGAGCACGCGAACCAGATCGGTGCCAGCGGTCTCGTCGTAACGGAGCAGCGGTCCGATCTCCCGCTCGGCGAAGGTCAGCAGCGCCGGATGCTCGCGTAGCTGATAGAGCAAGCCATTCACGCGCAGGTCGGCGAGGCGGACGAATGGGGCAGCGGGCGCGGAACCGGGACTTGCTGCCGTACCGGAACCTGCCGTGCTTAGCGCGGCCATTGCGGCCTGGTCGGCTTCGGCGAAGGCGGCGCGTACTTCGACGACGCTCGATACAGCGGGACCGGCGCCGAGTACGAGTTCGTTGCCGCACATCCTGCGAAGCCGCGACCCAAGCCTGCTGAGCACCGCGTCAGGGTCGTCGCCTCCTGGCACCGCCAGCAAGCCAGCCGCCTTGCTGACGCCGAGCGTTCCAGCCAGCGCGGGCACGCCAGCGGCTCCGCAGCCCGCTCCGAGCGCGTCGGCGACCGCCTGCGCACCCCCGGCTGGGCTGGCCGCGACGACCGGCAGGAGCCGGTGGCCGGCAAGAGGCACGCCGAGCGCCATAAGCCGCGCGCGCAGGTCGCCGGGATCGTGGTAGCCGTGGCCGACACCGCCGTGCCCGTGGTGGCCGACACCGCCGTGGCCGGCGAGTTCGACGAGCAACTGCTGGTGCGCCGCCGCCAGCGGGCTGTCGCCGCGCCGCTGTCCGGCACGCACCAGCCTCGCCAGCGCGACCGTGTCGGCAGCCCGCTCGGCGAGCACAAAGTCGGCCGAACCTGGCTCGTCAGCCAGCATGAAGATCAGCCGTCCCCACCATGCGGGTGAGTTGGCGGGGAGGCCGGCGGGTGAGTTGGCGGGGAGGCCGGCGGGAGCGCTATCGGTCGGCGTTGACGTTCCGACCTTGGCTATTAGCCAGCCGGTTGCTTCGTCGTAGCCGCAGCGCTCGGTGATCCGCACGCCACGCGACCGCCCGGCGAAACCGGCCAGCAATGGCTCAAGCTCGCGGCCGGCGCCGGCGCAGGCGACTACCCGATGAGCCAGGTCAGCGAGCACCACGGGAGCGTCGGCGAGCGCGCTGGCCTGCTCGACCACTTCCTGCGCCGACGCTCCCGTGATCGCCAGGTCGGTGAAGACCTGATGCAGCCGCTCGGCTGCCCGCAACTCGGCGACCCTGGCGTCGAGTATCTGCGTGTGCACGGCCTCGGTGACCGCGATGAACTCAGTCTCCCGCTGCAGCATGATCAGCGGCAGGTGGTGCAGTCCGGCCGCGGCGACCAGGGCCGAAGGAAGCTCGCGCACATAGCGTGAGCCAAGCTCGACCGCGACCGCGCTGACCCCGACGGCGGCGAGCCCGGCCACGTACCTGGTCAGCCCGGCGGCGTCTGGCGGCAGCGCTATCCCGGTGGAGAGCACGAGTTCACCGCCGCGCAGCAGGTGACCAGCTTCGGCAAGCTCGATGACATGCACCCAGCGCACCGGCGCTTCGAGCCGGTCGGCGGCGGTGAGCACCTTGGGCGATCCGCGCCTGACCACGTCGAGCGCGAGTACATCAGCGACCGTCGGCAGCATCGCGCCTCCGGGAACGATGAGACAGGTAGTTAAAGATAGCCTCATTCAGTTTACGATTTGTAACTTGGCCTGACTTGGGGTACCGGAGCAGACTCTTCGTGGAAGGCAGGAAGAGCGGGAAGGCCAGCATGACGACCAACGGGCTCAGGCACTGCACGCACTGGATCGGCGGCAAGCCGTGGACCGGGCGGGCGGATGTGGCCGGGGATATCTACAATCCTGCTACCGGCCAGGTCACCGGTGTCGTGGACTTCGCGTCGGCCGCGGAGGTAGACGCCGCGGTGCGAGCCGCCGCCGCCGCGTTCGGCCAGTGGCAGGAGACTTCGCTGGTCAAACGCGCCTCGATCATGTTCGCGTTCCGCGAGCTGGTCAAGAAGCATTCCGCTGAGCTCGCCGAGCTCATCAGCTCAGAGCACGGCAAGGTGACATCCGACGCGGCGGGCGAGGTGGCGCGCGGCCTTGAGGTGGTCGAGTTCGCTTGCGGGATGCCGCATCTGCTCAAGGGCGCGTTCTCGGAGAACGTATCGACCGGCGTTGACGCCTACTCGATCCGTCAGCCGCTCGGCGTCGTGGCCGGCATCACTCCGTTCAACTTCCCCGCGATGGTGCCGATGTGGATGTTCCCGATCGCGATCGCCGCTGGCAACACCTTCGTGCTCAAGCCTTCTGAGAAAGATCCGTCGGCGTCGGTCAGGCTAGCCGAGCTGCTGGCCGAGGCAGGGCTGCCTGACGGCGTTTTCAATGTCGTGCACGGTGGCAAGGAGGCGGTCGACGCCCTCTTGACCCACCCAGTCGTCAAAGCGGTCAGTTTCGTCGGCTCGACGCCGATCGCGCGCTACATCTATGAGACCGGGACAGCGGCCGGCAAACGGGTCCAGGCCCTCGGCGGTGCGAAGAACCACATGGTCGTGCTCCCCGACGCCGACCTCGATCTGGCCGCCGACGCGGCGGTATCGGCCGGGTTCGGCTCGGCAGGCGAGCGGTGCATGGCGATCTCGGTGCTCGTCGCCGTCGACCCGATCGGGGACGAGCTGGTCGGCAAGATCGGTGAACGGGTGGCCGGGCTCCGCGTCGGTCCTGGCGATCAGCCAGAGTCCGAGATGGGGCCGCTGGTCACAAAGGCGCACAGGGACAAGGTTGCCTCGTACCTGGAGTCCGGCGTCGCCGACGGCGCCGTGCTCACTGTCGATGGCCGCAGGCATCCGACCGGCGGTGATCCCGGCGGCTTCTGGCTTGGTCCGAGCGTCCTCGATCACGTGCGCCCAGACATGAGCTGCTACACCGACGAAATATTCGGCCCGGTGCTCACGGTGCTGCGGGCTGGCTCGTATGAGCAGGCGGTCGCGGTGATCAACGCCAACCCGTACGGCAACGGCACCGCGATCTTCACGAGCGACGGGGGAGCGGCGCGCAGATTCACCCGCGAAATCGAGGTTGGCATGGTGGGCATCAACGTGCCGATCCCGGTCCCGATGGGGTTCTACAGTTTCGGCGGGTGGAAGTCGTCGCTCTTCGGCGACACGCACGTGTACGGCACCGAACGCGTGCACTTCTACACCAGGGGCAAGGCTGTCACTTCGCGGTGGCTCGACCCGAGCCACGGCGGAGTCAATCTCGGCTTCCCCGTCAATAGCTAGGACACTGGACGTCATGACCTATACCCCAGATCCAGCCCGCGGCGCCGAGGTTTTCGCCACCGACCGCGCCCACGTGTTCCATTCCTGGTCGGCGCAGAAGCCGCTCAAGCCGCTGACGATCGCGGGCGGCGAGGGCTGTTACGTCTGGGACTATGAAGGAACGAGGTACCTGGACTTTTCCAGCCAGCTCGTCAACACCAACATCGGGCACCAGCACCCGCGCGTGACCGCGGCGATCGCCGAGCAGGCGGCGAAGCTGGCCACGATCGCGCCGCAGCACGCCAACGAGGCACGCGGCCAAGCCGCCAGGCGGCTGGTCGAGCTGGCGCCCGATGGGATGAACAAGGTGTTCTTCACCAATGGCGGTGCCGACGCTAACGAGAACGCGATCAGGATGGCGAGGCTGCACACCGGCAGGGACAAGGTGCTCAGCTTCTACCGTTCCTACCACGGCAATACCGGGGCGGCGATCACGTCGACCGGCGACCCGCGACGCTGGCCCAACGAATACGCGACCGGCCATGTGCATTTTTTCGGCCCCTATCTTTATCGCTCTTCCTTCTGGGCCGCCACGGAAGCCGAGGAGAGCCAGCGCGCGCTTGAGCACCTCGAGCAGGTCATCCAGTTCGAGGGCCCGGACTCGATCGCCGCGATCTTGATCGAGACCATCGTCGGAACCGCCGGCGTGCTCGTGCCGCCGCCGGGATACATCGCTGGCGTGCGGGCACTCGCCGACAAGTACGGCATCGTGTGGATCGCCGACGAGGTGATGTGCGGCTTCGGCCGGGCCGGGAAGTGGTTCGCTTTCGAGCACTTCGGCGCCGTGCCCGACCTGATCACGTTCGCCAAGGGATCGAACTCCGGCTACGTGCCGATCGGCGGCGTGATCATCTCGGATGAGATCGCCGCGACTTTCGCCGACCGGGTATTCCCCGGCGGGCTGACGTATTCCGGGCATCCGCTCGCTTGCGCGTCGATCGTGGCAACGATCGACACGATGCGGGATGAGGGCATCGTGGAAAATGCCTCGGACATTGGAAAGCAAACGCTCGGGCCTGGTCTTGCTCAGCTAGCTGACCGCCATCCGGTAATAGGCGAGATACGCGGGCTCGGCGTGTTCTGGGCACTCGACCTGGTGTCCGACCGGGCGAGCCGGGCCATGCTCGCGCCTTACGGCGGCTCGTCGCCTGCGATGGACGCGCTCATCGCCGCCTGCCGGTCACGCGGCCTGCTGACGTTCACGAACTACAACAGGCTGCATGTGGTGCCTCCGTGCGTGATCACTGACGAGCAGGCCAAGGAGGGCCTAGCCATCCTGGATGAGGCGCTCGCCGAGGCGGACGCGTTCTACACCGGATAGCCAGGCCCTCGCCTGACTGCTAGCCAGTCACTGAGTCAAGGGCTGGCAGGTAGCCGTGCGCCTGGCCGCTAGCGTTCGGGTGGTAAGAATCGCCGAGATTGAGCCAGTCGACCGAGATCAGGTAGCTGCCGCTGTCGCAGATCTGGTGGCCGGCGAAGAACGGGTTGACGTCGACGAACGTGTCACCGTGCCTGCTGGCGGCGGCTGAGATCACGCTGTCGATCACGCTGGCGCCTTGATTCAAGTGCGTCCGCTTGGTCGTGCTCAGGCCGATGCAGCTCGATGACTTGGACAGGTCGTAGAACTGCGGGTAGTCGAGTACCACAACCCTGGCGTTCGGGGCGCGGCTCGCGATATCGGACAGCGTGGTGTCAAGCGCGCCCGGCAAGGTGCTCTGTGCCTGCTGCTCGGCCTGGTCGATGGCGTTGATGCAGTCGCTGTCCGAGCCGAGCACGCAGGTCTCCATCACGCTGGAGAAGCCCACGTCGTTGCCGCCGATCGTGATCGAGACCAGCGTGGTGCTCGCTGACAGGGCGCCGAGCTCGCTGTTGATCACATCGGATGTGGTCGCCCCCGCGCAGGTCTCATTGGTGAAACTGCCGCCGTGGGCGCTGTGCCAGAGCACCGGGTAAGCGTTAGCGCTTTCCAGGCACGAGCCGTCGGAGTAATTACCGGCGCCGTCGCCGGATGAGTAGGAGTCGCCGAGGGCGACATAGCTGATCGGGCCGCTGGCATGGGCCGGGATGATGGCGGCGAACGCGCTCACCCCGGTCAGTGCGGCGGCTAGTGCGATGGACAGGCGAAAGCGATGGGGCATGCCTGGATCTCCTTGCGGTGGCGGGGGACACCTACTACTCAGGAGTAACAAGCACGGGCTAAATGGTCAATAGCCATTCGCCAGCCTTTGTGTGCTGTGGCCGCTACAACCCGGCGAACGCGTCTTCGAGCACGTCAAGGCCCTCGTTCAGCAAGTCGGGGCTGATCACCAGCGGCGGCAGGAAGCGGAGCACGTTGCCGTAGGTGCCGCAGGTCAGCACGATCACACCGGCTGCGTGGCAGGCCTTGGCGACCTTGCTCGTAATCACCGGGTCAGGCTCGATCGTGCCGGGCTTGACGAGTTCGATGGCGAGCATCGCCCCGCGCCCGCGCACATCGCCGATCACCGGGTGCCAGTCGGCTAGCGCGCGCAGCCTTGGCAGCATGATCTCGCCGATCCGCCGGGCGGCGGCTGGCAGGTCTTCCTTGGTCATCGTCTCGATCGAGCCGAGCGCGGCCGCGCATGCCACCGGATTTCCGCCGTAGGTACCGCCAATACCGCCAGCGTGCACCGAGTCCATGATCTCGACCCGCCCGGTCACGCCGGCCAGCGGCAGGCCGCCGGCGATACCCTTGGCGGTCGTGACCAGGTCGGGCACGACGCCTTCGTGCTCGCAAGCGAACCAGTCGCCGGTGCGGCAGAAGCCGGACTGGATCTCGTCGGCGATGAAGACGATTCCGTGCTCACGGCAGAAATCGGCCAGTCCCGGCAGGAAACCGTCGGGTGGGACGATGAACCCGCCTTCGCCTTGCACTGGCTCGATCACCACGGCCGCGACCCTGCTCTCGCCGACCTGGGCGTGGATGAGGCTGGTAACCACGTCGAGCGCCTCGGTCGCGCAGCGGGCAGGACCGCCTGGCCAGCGGAACGGATAGGCCATCGGAACCCGGTAGACCTCGCCGGCGAACGGCCCGAAGCCGTCCTTGTACGGCATGTTCTTCGCGGTCATCGCCATCGTCAGGTTCGTGCGGCCGTGGTAGGCGTGATCGAAGACCACGACGGCCTGCCTGCCGGTGGCATGCCTGGCGATCTTCACCGCGTTCTCGACCGCCTCCGCGCCCGAGTTGAACAGCGCAGAGCGCTTGTCGTGGCTGCCCGGCGTGACCCGGTTGAGCGCCTCGCACACTTCTACGTAGCCCTCGTAGGGGACGACCATGAAGCAGCTATGCGTAAAGTGGGCGACCTGCTCGGTGACCCGGGTAACCACAAGCTCGGCGCTGTTGCCCACCGACGTCACCGCGATGCCCGAGCTGAAGTCGATCAGCGAGTTCCCGTCAGCGTCGATCAGCACTCCGCCACCGGCCGCGGTCACGAACACGGGGAGCACGTGCGAAAGACCGCGGGCTACGCTACGCTGCCTACGCTCAAGCAGTTGTCTGGACGCCGGACCAGGGATCTCGGTGACCAGACGCCGCTGCTGCGCGAGTTCTGGACCACCAACCGTAGAGTGCAGATTCATAGGCCGAGGATAGACCGGACACAGACGGCGATGTAGGGCCTGCCGTCAAGATCGCTTAACTTGCTAATGCATGGGTAAAGACATGCCACCACGTGCAGCAAGTCGCTAACGGTCAACGACAACCAACTAGGCGTCACAGCCCTCACGGGCACTGTCGCTGGTGCCCGCATCGGGTGCCGGCAGCAGGAATTACCATGAGGGTCCTAACGAGGCGCCGAGTCTGTAGTATCTGGGTGATCCAACCTACAGGACACATTCGGACTTATCGTCGCACCGAGGTGTTCATGGTAGCTGGATCCGGCATAGTTGTTTGTATCGGCAAAAATTTGGTATGTGGTGCAGGAATGGCCCGCCCCGGATGTCGAGGAGGACCTCATGCGAACACATGATTGGTTTCGGTCACACAGCTTTCACTATTCTGACTTCGGCAACGCCAGCGAGCTAGGCCGGATCAAGCGAGACCGGGGTGTGTCAGTCTCTCTGATCCTGCCTACCCGCAATGTGGCCGAGACCATAACCTCGGTTCTCGACGAGGTTAATAATCTCCGACATCCAGACATCGGGCTAATCGATCAGGTCATCGTCGTCGATGCGGATTCCACGGATGGTACCGCCGAGATCGCTCACGGTTATGAAGCAGAGGTGTACTCGGAGAATGCTCTGATGCCGGAGTACGGTCCGGCGCATGGCAAGGGCGACGCTATGTGGCGCGGCTTGTCCGTCGCTACCGGAGACGTGGTCGCCTTCGCCGATACCGACACAGGAAACTTCTGTACCCAGCTAGTGACTGGGGTGGTTGGCTGCCTGGTAGCCAGACCGGATATCCAGTTCGTCAAGGCCGCCTACCGGCGGCCTTTCACGCAGGCAACGCTGTCGGTGCCTGACGGCGGTGGCCGGGTCACCGAGCTGACCGCCAAGCCCGCGCTCAACCTGCTGTTCCCCGAACTCGCCGGGTTCGTGCAGCCGCTGGCTGGCGAGTTCGGCGGCACCAGGGACGTGCTGTACTCGGTACCGTTCTTCAGCGGCTACGCGGTTGAGGTCGGCATGCTCATCGATGTGCTCGATGTGTGCGGGCTTTCGGCCATGGCTCAGGTGGACGCGGGGATGCGCAAGAACCGGCATCAGGATCTATCCAACCTGAGCCGGATGGGTTACGCGGTGCTGCGCGCCGTGCTGACTCGCGCTACCCAGCGCCGGCTGATCGGAGCCGACCTGACGGCGGATTCCTGGACGGACACCGAGGCAGGCTCCTACCTGCACGCGGTGGCCGCTGCCCAGGGCGTGCAGCTCGAGGAGTACGCGGAGATGCTGATCGAGCGGCCACCGATGCGGATGGCGCTGCTCGACCGGCCGCGCCTCGCCGGTGCGAGCGCGGCTGGCAGCTGAACCCTCCGGGGGCGGCGGGCGCGCTGTATTGACCCTGGGGCAACCCTGGAACCCGGGTCAGGACAGGAGTTCGCGTGCCGCCGCCTCGATGGCGGCCTCGGAGAGCAGCACGGTCGCTGCGGCGTCGCCGAGCGGCACGAAGCTGTCCTCGCTGGCAACCCTGGTAACACGGCCGGCGAACCCAGCGTCGATAAGTGCTGTCAGCACGCCCTCGCTGACTCCTCCCGATCGCCTGGTCTCATCGGCCACCAGCACGGCCCCGGTTAGCGTGGCCTCTTGAAGCAGGTCGTCGACCGGCAGCGGTGACAGCCACCTGAGGTCGAGCACGCGGCAGCCGATGCCGGTCTCGGCCAGCCTGGCCGCCACCCGCAAGCTCATCCGCACCCCGTTGCCGAATGTGGCGATGAGCAGGTCGGTTCCATCGCCGTAGATCCGGCCGCGGCCGACTGGGCCGTGGCCGAGAGTCCACAGCCATGGCGGGTCGTAGCCTGCCAGCCAGCCTCCGTCGCCCCGCGCGTGCAGGTCGCGTTCGTGATAGAGCGCGATCGGCTCGAGGAACACGCAGACGCTGCCGTCCTCGCGCGCGCTCGCCAGGCAGGTCCGCAGCATCGCCGACGCATCGTCTGGCCTGGCGGGGCAGGCGACGATCAGCCCGGGGATGTCTCGCAACGCGCCGATCGCGTTGTCATTGTGGAAGTGTCCGCCGAATCCCTGCTGGTAGGCAAGGCCCGCGACGCGAAGCACCATGGGATTGCGGTACTGGCCCTTGGAGAAGAACGAGAGCGTGGCGGCTTCGCCGCGTACCTGGTCGGCGGCGTTGTGCAGATACGCCAGGTACTGTATCTCGGGCACCGGCAGCAGGCCGGCCAGCCCGGCGCCCAGGCCGAGGCCGATGATGGACTGCTCGTCGAGCAGCGAGTCGAATACCCGGCCGGCGCCGAACGCGGACAGCAGGCCCTTGGTGACCCCGTAGACGCCGCCCTTGCGGGCTACATCCTCGCCGAAGACGATGACCTCTGGATGCGCCGCTAGTTCGTCGGCCAGCGTGCGGTTGATCGTCTGAGCGAGCGTCAGCGGGCCTTCCTCCTCGGGCAGCCGGCCGCCGAAGGCGCGCAATCTGCGCCTCTTGCTAGCCGGCCAGATCGCCGCGGCGACCGAGGCTGGGTGGCGCGGTGCCAGCGGAGCCATCACCTGGGCAGCCGAGGTGAGCTTCGGCTCGGCCTCCACGCTGGCCGCCATGCCGAGCACCGCCTGCCTGGACTGCGCGTACCTGCTCAGTATTTGATCTGGGGTCAGCGCGCCCGCGCCGACCAGCAGCGCGGCGGTCCCGATCAGCGGGTCACGGCGCAGGTCAGCGGCGATCTCGGCGGGGGAGCGGTACGCGGACTCGGCGTCTGATCCCGCGTGTCCTCCGATGCGGATGGTAGAGACGTGCAAGATGGCCGGTGCCCGGCGCTCCCTGACGTAGCTGGCGGCGGCCAGAGCGGCGTCGTAAACGTCGGCCAGGTTCGTGCCGTCGACGGCGGTGTAGCGAAGCTGAGGACGGCTCGCCAGCGCCGCGGCCGTCCAGCCTGGCGGGGTTCGCACGCTGATCCCGAGGCCGTTGTCCTCGCACACGAGCAGCAGTGGCAGGGGCAAGCCCTGGTGAGCGCAGTAGGCAGCGGTATTGACCGCTCCGGCGGCGGTCGAGTGATTGACCGATGCGTCGCCGAAGCTGACCACCGCGATCGAGTCGGCTGGCCACGGTGTCGTGACTCCGAGACGGCCGGCCCGTGCCAGCGCGAAGGCCAGGCCCACCGCCCTTGGCAGGTGCGAGGCGATCGTCGACGTCTGCGGTATGACGTTCAGTTGCTTGTGGCCGAACACCTTGTGCCTGCCGCCTGAGATGGGCTCGCTCGCCGCCGCGATCATGCCGAGCAGCAGGTCGGTGATGCCTTCGGTGAACCGCTCGGCCTGGCCGGCCCTGGTCAGGTAGAACGCGCCTGACCGGTAGTGCAGCAGTGCCGGGTCAGTGAGCCTAAGGGCGGCGGCAACGCCGGCGTTGGACTCGTGACCAGCCGAGCCGATCGTGTAGTAGCCGCTGCCACGGGCGCGCAGCCAGCGCGCCGCCTCGTCGGCGTGCCTGCTTGCCAGCTGGGCGTCGAAGAGTTCGAGGCAGCGGCCGATGGTCAGGCCGCTGCCCGGCGTGACCGGGTTGCCGGTGCCCGAGCTGCCGGTGCCCGAGCTCGCGGGAACTGGCAGCGCCCTGATCGCTTCGACGAGGTACGCCTCGGGCTGACCGGCCTCGTGCGCGGGTCCAGTACTCAGCGGCTGATCCAGACGCCGGTGACCGGGAACATCCTGGGCGGTCCGAACTTGACCACCGCCGACGGGCTGCCGTTGCTCAGCGTGTCGCGCAGGTGGAACGTGCCCGTCCAGCGGTTGTAGTAGCCGATGCCCGCCCGGTGATTGGCGTTCCAGTCTCCTGCTAGCGGGATCATGTGCGGCGGACCGAACCTGAACTTGCGGTAAGCGGGGCCGCTGCGCAATGCGTTGCGCACCGCGAACACGCCGGTCTTCGGATTGTAGTAGCCAACGCCGTCCTTGCGCCCGCCGTTCCAGTCGCCAACGATCGGCCGCATCCGGGGCGGCCCGAACTTGAACGCGCGGAGCGGCTTGCCCGCGCTGAGCTTCTCGCGGAGGTAGAACCAGCCCGTCTTCGGGTTGTAGTAGCCCACCCCATCGTGGCCGGCGCCGGTCCAGTCGCCGACGAGCGGGATCATGTGCGGCGGCCCGAATCTGAAGGTCTTGTACTTGTGCCGCCCGGTGCCGGCCTTGAACAGGTGGAAGGTGCCGTGCTTCGGATTGTAGAAACCGAGCCGGTCGGCACCGCCAGGACGCCAGCGTCCGACCAGCGGAACCACTCGCTCACGGCCGATTCGCCGCCTGGCGCTGGCCGGACCGGCGGTCTGCGAGTAGCGCAGGCTGACCGTGCCGGTGCGCGGATTGTAGTAGCCGACGCCTACCCGTCGCGGCAGGCGGAAGTGGATGAAGTAGCTTGGCCATTCCTGCCATTCGTCGGCAGGATAGTGTGCCCTGATCTTCGTCCAGTCGAAGTCGTTCCGCTCCGCCGCGATGTGCTGCTGGGAGATGAGGATATAGCTGTCATGCGGGCCGACCGCTTCGACGACCGCGACGTGGCCGACCGCGCCGATGCCGAACGAGCCTGGCGTCCACTCGGCGACCGCGCCCACTGACGGGGTGTGGTTGACGAGCACTCCGTGAGCGGCTGCTGTCGCGGCCCACTGGCCGCCATCGCCGAGCAGGTAGCGCGGCGCCTTGACGTGGTAGACGGTCGACTCGACGTAGGCGACGTAGTTGGTGCACTGGTCGCCTGGCGACATCCGCCAGTAAGATCGCCAGCCGCGTGCCTGGTACTTGTAGCTCGGATAGCCGTGCCTGGTGCAGCGAAGCCAGCCCGTGCACAGCTCGCGCGATGGCAGGCTCGCATGCCTCGCCGCCGAGTGGACGATGATCACGGGAACCGCTCCTGCGGCGATGGCCATCAGCGGGATTCCGGCGATGGTGAGCAGGCGCCGGTTGCGCCTGTTCAGCTTCGCCGCGAGTTTAAGCTTCCGCCGCGTGATGCGCCCGGTCACGCCGAAACGGTCTTCCGTCATGTCGATACTCCGTTTATCTGCCGCGTCAGCGGCGCGGGGTTTCTCCCGGCGGCGAGCGGTCGATTGGTCACGGCATGCGAACTGAGGCCACTATGCCGGTTTGACGGGGCGCAGCGGGTGATTTCCCCTATATCCCGGGGGTCGCGTGTCCTTGGGAGGTGTGGGCGAAATCGGCGTACCCGGGTTGGCGGGCTACCGACGCGGTGAGCGGGCGCAGGTGCCGGGGTTGTCGTGGTGCTGGGTGCTGGCGGCGTGCCCTGGCGGTCTGCTGCGCGGTGCGATGGATTGCCGGTTTCATCGCGCCGCGTCGGCCGGAAGCCGCGATGGATGCCCGAATTCACACCGGATTTCCCTGATGAAACCCTAGATCGATCGCACCCGCCCGGACCCGCCGTACCCGCCCGACCAGGCCACCGTTCACTTTCGCCAGACTCGGCTCGGGACTAGTGGCGGATCGAATGCGGGGAAGGGCGGGGCGGGGTGGATACTGACGGAATGCTGCCGTGGATGGGAGATCTCGCCGGGCGACTCGACGAGCAGGTCATTACCAGCGACCTGCTGAGAGATAATCCGCTCGGTGACTCCTGCGAGCGGCCGGTGATCGTCTATTTGCCGCCCGGCTATGACGACGAACCTGAGCGCCGATATCCGGTTATCTATATCATTATGGGTTATACCGGTTATGTCACGATGTGGCGCAACCGGACGCCATTCAGGCAGCCACCTATCGAGACTGCCGACCAGGTTTTCGCGACGGGCGGCGCGCCGCCGGCGGTCCTGGTTTATGTCGACGCCTGGACCAGATACGGCGGCAGCCAGTACGTCGACTCGCCGGGCACTGGCAAGTACCACTCGTACCTGTGCGAGGAGGTCGTGCCCTGGGTCGACGGGCGTTATCGAACGCTGGCCGACCGCGAGCACCGGGCCATCGCAGGCAAGTCGAGCGGCGGCTTCGGCGCGATGATCACGCCGATGCTGCGGCCAGACCTCTTCGGGGCGCTGGCCACCCACGCTGGCGACGCACTCTACGAACTGTGCTATCTCCCAGAGTTCGGCGATTGCGTGCGGGCGCTGCGTGACTACGACGGCGACATCTGGCGGTGGTGGGACGACTTCTCATCGCGCACGGCCTTCACGAAGAAAGCCGATCAGACGCTCATCGGCGTGCTCGGCGTGGCCGCGTGCTTCTCAGCCAGCGATTCCGGTCAGCCCGAGCTTCCTTTCGACCCGGTTACCGGGGCGGTGCGCGAGCAGGTGTGGCAGCGCTGGCTGGCCTGGGACCCGGTCAGGATGGTGCCCGAGCGAGCCGAGGCGGTCAGGTCGCTGCACTCGATCTGGATCGACGCGGGCAACGCCGACGACTTCTACCTGGATATCGGAGCCGAGGCGGTCAGGGCGGCGCTCATCAAGGCAGGGGTGTCGCCTGACGTGATCAGATTCGAGATCTTCGAAGGGACGCACGCGGCGATCGACTATCGTTATCCGCTCGCGCTCGCCTGGTTGTCGACGCGCATGTCCGCGTAGACAGCCAGTACGCCCGGCAGCACCCTGATCCGCAATGGCGTACCCGCGGCCAGCGGATCGGCGCAGGCCAGCGACTCGCCATCGGCGGCGGCCGGGAGGTCCCTGGTCATCGTCACCGTGACTTCGGTGCCACGGTCGAGCGTGATCTGCGGCAGGGTCACGTGCGAGCCATCTTTGATCTTGAGCAGCGCCTTGACGAATGTCAGCTTGGCCGCGTGCCGCATCATCACCACGTCGAGTACGCCGTCGTCGATCAGCGCCGGGGGAGCGACGCGCATGCCGGCGCCGAAGAAGGCCGAGTTGGCGACCACAACCGCGTATCCGGCGAACTCGTGTGCTTCGGTGTCCTCTTGCCGGGTGACGCGCACGGTGAAGGTGACCGGCCGCCAGCCTGCCAGCACGCGGAGCGCCGAGGCCGGGTAGACGAGCGGTCCGCCGATCAGCTTCGTCGCGTTCGCCACCTGGCCGGCCAGCGCCGGCAGGCCGGCGTAGACGCTGCCAGCCACGATGACCTCCTGGTGGGCGGGCGTGCCGACCCCGATCAGGTCGACTTGCCTGCACTTGCCGGTCACCAGCATCCTGGCCGCGGCCGCCGGGTCGGCGGGGATGCCGAGCACTCCGGCGAAGTCGTTGCCACGGCCGGTCGGGATCAGGCCGAAAGCCGCATCGGCCGCCGCGGCTGCCCCGGCCAGGGCGCCTGCCATGCCATCGCCGCCGACGGCTACCACGACCTCGCCACGCCCGGCGGCCTCGGCCGCCAGATCCTTGGCATGGGCCAGGCTGGCCGACTCGATGACCCGATGTTCCGTGCCGCCCTTGGTGAGCACCTCGATCACCACGGGCAGCAGAGCGCGCGCCCGCCCGTTGCCCGCCTGCGGGTTCACAATCAGACAGAATGGACGTGCCACGCGAAACCTCCTCAATGGACGGAACGCAAAGGGTACCGTCGCTGCGGCGTACTATCTTCTGGTATGGCGGGCGACCGTGGCGTAGCCGGTGGTGAAGTGCAATTCCTGCACGTGCAGACCACGACAGACTCCCGTGCGGAGGCGATGGAGCTCGCTTCGGGGGCGGTCGCGGCCAGGCTCGCCGCGTGCGCGCAGGTCGCCGGGCCGGTCGCTAGCACATTCTGGTGGGAAGACGGCATAGAGCGGGCCGAAGAATGGATAGTCATGCTCAAGCTGCCCGCCGAGCGGTACCAGGAGCTGGCCGATTTCCTGATCGAACGGCACAGTTACGACGAGCCTGAGATCATCGCCACCGCGATCGTGGCTGGTTCGGCTGGGTACCTGGACTGGATCGCCGAAGAGACCGCGCCCCGGTAGGCACCGCCTGATCGCGGCATTACGCTGGCGTTATGGCCATGCTCCGCCATTCGGAGGGGACGACCGCCCTGAACCCCCAGCGCATGCGGTCAGATACGGGGCTGTTCGGACCGACGTCGGTTACCTGGCGGGTCATGGGCGAGCCGATCATGTGGGTCGCGGGCTTGCGGGCGATGTACCTGCAGGCGCTGCACCCGCGCACGATGCGCGCCACCTGGCAGAACACCGCGTTCGCCCGGCCAGGGCAGGCGTGGGGGCGGTTCGAGCGGACAGTCGAGTTCGTCAGGATCAGGACGTACGGCACGCTGGCACAGGTCGACAGGGTCGGCCGCCGGGTGCGCAAGGTACACGCGTCACTGACCGGCGTCGACGCTGATGGCTCGGTGATCCGGCTCAACGAGCCCGAGCTGCTGCTCTGGGTGCACTGCGGCGAGATCGACTCCTACGTTAACGTTGCGAGCAGATGCGGCCTGCGGATCAGCCCGGCTGAGCTCGACGAGTTCGTGGCCGAGCAGCGACGCAGCGCGGCCGTGGTCGGCCTCGACCCGGCGATCGTGCCGGGCAGCGTAGCCGAACTCCGCGCTTATTACGAGCGCATGCGCCATGACATCTACGCATGCGACGAGGCCAGGCGCGCTTTCGCCAGGTCGTTCGTGCCTGACATCCCCTGGCCGTTCACCGGCCTCAAGCTCGTCGTGCCACCGCTGAATGCGCTCGGCTTCTCATGCCTGCCACGGTGGGCGCGGCGCATGTACGGCGCGCCTGGCAGTCCGGTGACCGACCTCAGCGCGACGGTGACGCTTCGCGCGATGCACCAGGCGACTACCCGGATACCGCGCCAGCTCCTCGGAATACCTGACCCTGAGAGCGTCGCGAGGGCGGCCTAGCCGCGCGTCGGCGGCACGTTCCAGGTGCTGATGACCGGTTCGTCGTGCTCGGTGCCGAGCGTCGACAGCGTGCCGGTGGCCAGCGCGAACAGCCTGCCGCCGTCGGCAGCCAGGCCCAGCCAGCGTGCGGCCAGTATCCGCAGCAGGTGCCCGTGGGCGACCAAGGCGACGTCTCCGGTGGCCAGCACCGGCCGGACTCGGCCGAGCACACGGTCTGCGCGCGCGCCAACCTGGTCGACTGTCTCGCCTGGGTGCTCGGCGTCGCCCGGCACGACCCCGTCGCGCCACAGGTACCAGCCGGGCCGCTGCGCCTGGATCTCTTCGCTGGTCTTGCCCTCAAAGCCGCCGTAGTCCCACTCCCAGAGGTCGGGGTCGGTCGTCACCTTGGTGAGGCCAGCCAGTTCGGCCGTGCGCACGGCGCGCTGCGCCGGGCTGGCGAACGCGGCGCTGATGTGCCTGGCCGCTAGGTCTTGGGCCAGGGCCGCCGCGGCCTTCTCGCCCGCCGGAGTCAGCGGGATGTCCGTGCGCCCGGTGTGCTTGAGCGCCTTGCTCCATGCCGTCTCGCCATGCCTGATCAGTATCAGCTCACCCATCGGGCCATCTTCTCCCATGCCGCCCTTGTCCATAGCCGCGCCCGGCCTGGCGTGCCCGCACCGCACGTGACCTTGCTCACGGCTATCGCGGCGATGCCTTGATCAGCCGTATTGCCCGAGGTAGGGCCCATATCGCGGTTCAGTCAGGCTTCGCCCAACTTGTCTGCGGCGTCGGCTAGCGCAGGTATTCTCCTTCCCAATCCAAGTGCGGTCTGCCAGGCCGAGCGCCTGCGGACCTGACCCTGATGCGGGGGCCCGCGGCCGACGGCGGTCGCGTTGGGGGAGACGGACAAAGCGCTGAAAGCGGGTATATGGAACTTTGCGTTCCTGCGCTGCGCTGATCATGTGAACCCGGACTACGGAAGGTTTTTGTTTTGATGCAGCTGAGCGATCCGTCGACCACCGAGGCCGATTCGGACGGCGCGTCAGAACCAGAACCGTCACATCGATCAAAACCCAGGCACCGGCCGGTGGTCGAGCGGATCGCCTGCTGGAGCGCGAGGCACCGGGTGATCGCGTTGATCGCCTGGCTGCTGATGGTGGGCGGCGCGGTGCTAGCCGGGCATGTCTACGCGGCGGCGAGCCAGCCGGAATATGATCCTGGCCAGTCGGGCGTAGCCGAGCGGATGCTAAGTGACCTGCACGTGGTCACGCCCCCGTCGGAGAGTGTGCTGATTCAGTCAAAGGTGCCAGGTCCAGAGCGCACGTTCGCCGCCTACCCGCCCTTGCGGCTGGCCGCGCGGCAGGTGGTAGCCGCGCTGCGGGATCTTCCGGCGACGGCGGCCAACATTCAGTCCCCGTTCGGCCGGAACGGCAAGGAGCTGATCGCCCCTGGCGGCGGCGGGGTGCTCATCACCTTCCGCGTGGCCGGGCCGAACGGCAGCGCCGACACGACGGTTCTGCGTGCGCTGCATGCGGTCGCCGACGTCCAGGCCAGGCATCCGGGACTCGTCGTCGCCGAGGCCGGCGACGCGTCCGTCGACCGGGCGGCGACGGCGCTGCTCGGCCAGGACTTCCACCAGGCCGAGACGACGTCCATACCGCTCACGCTGCTGCTGCTCCTCATCGTCTTCGGCGCCCTGATCGCGGCGAGTATCCCGGTGATCCTGGCCGGCACGGCGGTCACGGCCACCGTGTCGCTGCTCACCATCCCGAGCCGATGGCTGCCGATCGGTCAGAGCACATCCGAGGTCGTGCTGATCATCGGCATGGCGGTAGGTATCGACTACACGCTGTTCTACTTGCGCAGAGAGCGCGAAGAGCGCTCCGCTGGCGCCTCTTTCCACGACGCGCTCAGGACCGCGGCGGCGACTTCGGGTCGCGCCATAGTGGTCTCCGGCCTGACCGTGATGATCTCGCTGGCGGGCTTGCTGTTCACCGGGATCGACATGTTCACGGGATTCGCGATCGGCACGATGACGGTTGTCGGCGTCGCCGTCGTTGGTTCGCTCACCGCGCTGCCGGCCGTGCTCTCGCTGCTCGGGCCCTGGGCGGATCGTGGCCGCATCCCGTTCCTGGGCAAGGCAAGGACGCGCGCCGACCGTTCACGGCTGTGGGGCGCGCTTGTCACCCGAGTGGTGCGGCGCCCCGTGATCTGGGGCGGCGTCTCGGTCCTGGCGCTCGCCGCGCTGGCCTTGCCCGCGCTCAGCATGCGGCTCGGCAGCCCGAGCATCGACCTTCCTTCGAACCTGCCGGTCGTCCGAACCCTGGCCCTCATCCAGCGTGACTTTCCTGGCGGCCCCGCGCCAGCGCAGGTCGTGGTGGCCGGCCCAGGGGCATCGAGCCAGCAGATGGCCTCGGCGCTCGCCGAGCTGAAGGAGGCGGCCAGGTCCGGCGGGCCGATTCACGGGCCGGTTACCGCGCTGCCCGTAGACGCCGGGCACGGCGCGCTCATCTCGGTGCCGCTCGCCGGCGCTAGCTCAGGCAACAGCAATGGCGCCGACGCAACCAGCGGACTGCTCGCCCTGCGGAACCAGATCCTGCCGAGAACGCTTGGCCGAGTGCCTGGTGTCAGCTTCGCCGTGACCGGCGACACCGCCAACAGCTACGACTACCGCGCCACGCTCCGGTCGGCAGCTCCTCTGGTGTTCGGCCTGGTCGCCGCGCTTGCTTTCCTCTTGTTGCTTGTTGCCTTCAGATCGGTCACCATTCCGCTGGTGTCGATCGGGCTCAACCTGCTCTCGGTCGGGGCTGCCTACGGGCTGATCACGATCATCTTCCAGCAGGGCCACCTGGAGGGCCTGCTGGGATTCACCTCGTTCGGCGGGATCATGGACTGGGTCCCGTTGTTCATGTTCGTGTTCCTTTTCGGCCTGTCCATGGACTACCACGTCTTCATCCTGAGCAGGATCAAGGAACTGCGGGGTGCGGGGGCGAGCACGTCGGACGCCGTCGTCGGCGGCATCGCGACCGGCGCCGGGGTGGTGACCAGCGCGGCGGTGATCATGGTAGCGGTGTTCTCGATATTCGCCTCGCTGTCCACGATCGACGTCAAGATGATCGGGGTCGGGCTGGCGTTCGCCGTATTCGTCGACGCCACGGTGGTCAGGGGCATTTGCGTGCCGGCCGCGCTGGCGCTGCTCGGTGAGCGAAGCTGGTACCTGCCGCGCTGGCTGCGCTGGCTGCCAGAAGCCCGCTGCTAGCAGGGCGCTGCTAGGAGGGCAAGGTCAGGATTTCGTACCCGTCCGACGTCACCAGCACGGTGTGCTCGAACTGGGCGGTGCGCTTGCGATCCTTCGTGACGGCCGTCCAGCCGTCTGGCCACATGTCGTAGGCGATGGTGCCGAGCGTGAGCATCGGCTCGATGGTGAACGTCATCGACGATTCCATCACGATGTCGACATCGGGGTCGTCGAAATGCGGGACGATAAGCCCGGAGTGGAACGTCGTGCCGATGCCGTGCCCGGTGAAGTCCCTGACCACCCCGTAGCCGAACCGGCGCGCATACGACTCGATCACCCGCCCGATGACGTTGAGCTGGCGGCCAGGCGCGACGGCCTTGATGGCGCGCATGGTGGCTTCCCTGGTCCGCTCGACGAGCAGCCTGGACTCCTCGTCGACGTCGCCGGCCAGGAAGGTCGCGTTGGTGTCGCCATGCACTCCGCCGATAAAGGCGGTGATGTCGATGTTGACGATGTCGCCGTCGGCGACCACGGTATCGTCAGGAATGCCGTGGCAAATAACCTCGTTGATCGATGAGCAAAGCGACTTCGGGTACCCCCGGTAGCCAAGCGTGCTCGGGTAGGCGCCGTGATCACAGAGAAACTCGTGGCCGATCCGGTCAAGCTCGTCGGTGGTAACACCAGGCTCGACATGCTTGCCGACCTCGGCGAGCGCCTGGGCGGCGATCCGGCCGGCTACCCGCATTCGCTCGATTGTCAGCGCGTCCTTGACGTTCGGCTCGCCTATCCTCGGATATTTCTTGCCGACATACTCGGGCCGCTCGATCTGCGCGGGAACCTGGCGCCGCGGGGATATCCGGCCGGGACGCAACGTCGTCACCATGATCTGAGAGTCTAGTTGGCATGGACAGTGAGCAGCACTGGTGGTTCTGCGTCAAGCACCAGACGGTTGAGTCCGATACCGTCTGCCCCGCCAAGGACCGGCTCGGCCCTTATCCGACCAAGGAGGCCGCGCAGCGAGCGCTCGAGACGGTGCGGCGGCGCAACGATGAGTGGGACGCGGCTGATGGCTGACACATCGCAGTGGCCAGGTGAGGAGCTTCCGGCCGCGGCGCGCGCCAGGCTTGACGAGATCAGGGCCAGCGGCACCTGGGGCTCGGCGCTCAGCATCGACGAGTTCGCGGCGATCAAGTCCGCTGGGTTCGATCCCGTCGGCCAGGTGCTCGGAGCCGCCGTCTACAACCTGGGTTACACCGGCGGCTACGGCTGCCCGAGCGGCTACTTCGGCAGCTACAGCCGGATAGGAGCTACATGGCGGCCTGGTTACACCGCGCTGTCAAGCTCGTCCAGGATGAGCGCGTACGGACCGCTGGTGCAGACCATGTACAACGCTCGCCGCAAGGCCATCGCCAGGATGGTGGCCGAGTGCGCGCGACTCGGCGGCCACGGGATCGTCGGAGTCCGCCTGATTATCGGCAGGTTCCCGGCGGGCGGCCTCGAGTTTCACGCGATCGGCACCGCGATTCGCGCTCCCGGCCCGGTGACCGTGCGCCAGCCGTTCACCTCCGATCTGTCCGGGCAGGACTTCGCCAAGCTGATCGGCGACGGCGTGGTGCCTGTCGGGCTGGCGCTCGGCATCTCGATCGGCGCCAGGCACGACGACTGGCTGACCAGGAGCCAGACCAGGTGGACGGCGGGCAACACCGAGGTGGGCGGCTACACCGAGCTGATGAGTATGACCAGGCACGACGCAAGGAACGAACTGCAGCACGACGTCGCGCGGATGGGAGCGGAAGGCGTCGTCGTCCAGCGCATGGAGTTGCGCGTGCACGAGCGCGAGTGCCAGGCGCAGGAAGGAGCGCGCGACCACATCGCCGAGGCGACGATCATCGGCACGGCGATCGCGTACTTCGCCAGGTCGCGACGCCGTGCCGAGCGGCCAAGCCTGGCGATACTGTCACTTGACCCTGAGCGCCGCCAGGCGGTCAGGCGCAAAGGCATGGCGATCTGATGTCATGTGGGAGGAAGAGAATCCAGATGGAGAGCAGGAACAGCAATGACTCAGCAGTCCGCTGATATCACCGGAGTCCCGCAGGATGCGATGCGGCGGCTGGCTGAGCTGCAGCCGGGCAAAGCAGGGTCGATCTTCACCTCCGACCTCACCGTCAACGAATTCCTGCTCGTGCGGGAGGCCGGGTTCCGCCCGCTCGGTCTTGTTCTTGGCAGCTCCATCTACCACGTCGGCATTCAAATGGGCCGGTGGAGCAAGAACCAGGAACTCGACGTGCTCTCACAGGCCATGTACCACGCCAGGGAGCTGGCGATGAGCCGGATGGAGGTCGAAGCGCAGACGCTCGGCGCCGACGGCGTCGTGGGCGTCAGGCTTGACGTCGAGATGAAGGAGTTCGGCTCCGATATCGCCGAGTTCATCGCCGTCGGCACCGCGGTCAAGGCTGAGCCGGGCGCGGGTGGCGGCGGCGTGACGAACTGGCGCAACAACAAGGATCTTCCGTTCACGTCTGACCTGTCTGGCCAGGACTTCTGGACGTTGATCAGGGCCGGTTACGCGCCACTTGGCATGGTCATGGGCTCGTGCGTGTACCACGTCGCGCATCAGCGGCTCGGTGCGGTGCTCGGAAACATCGGGCGCAATGTCGAGATCGAGCAGTTCACTCAGGCGCTTTACGACGCGCGTGAGCTCGCGATGACCAGAATGCAGGCCGAAGCCGAGGCGCTGCACGCCGAAGGGATCGTCGGCGTCCAGCTCAAGCAGCACTCCCACACCTGGGGTGGTCACACAACTGAGTTCTTCGCCATCGGCACCGCCGTCAGGCCGCTGCGCGACGATCACGTGATCGAGCGTCCGACGATGGTGCTCAGCCTGGACGCCTGACAACCGTCCGGGTGAGGACGGCGGGTGCTCGTGCTTGCGATTGGGCGCCGAATATAGAGCACCAGGAGCACTTAGTGCTAGCGAGAGGTTTATGCAGCTAGGGGACTGCCTACGTTGATCAGGTGCCACTCATTGACCCGATGGGTCCCGACTTCACATATGTCCAGGTCGCTAATCACATAGCCGCCAGGATCGAAGTCGGTGAGTTCAAGCACAAGCTGCCCGCCGAGCGTGCGCTGGCCGAGGAGTACGAAGTCGCATACCAGACGCTACGCCACGCGATGGAAGTGCTGCGCGAACGCGGCGTGATCATCACAAAGCAGGGCCGTGGCACATTCGTCGCCTCAAGTGCCCGCGCGGCCGAGAGCCTTTAAGCAACGGCCCCGGAACCGCGCGGCGGTTCGGCTGAACCTTTCATCCGCGCCTGACCAGGCGGACCTCCGCTGACCAGGCACTTCCTGCGTACCCACAGATAGCGGGAAGGGCAGCTGGTGTAATCCTCGCCCCGCTGCTTACGTTGACAGCATCCGTGGCTCTGCAGCCTGAAGGAGGCTTAATGCATTACCGCAGACCCGTTATCGCCGCCACCGCGGCCCTGCTGCTAGCGTTCGGCGGCGTTGTCACCGGGCTCGTCGGCGTCACCACCGCGCTCGCAGCCACCACGTTATGCCAATCGCAGACGGCCGGCGTTTCGGGCGGCACCTATATCGTGCAGAACAACGAGTGGAATTCCAGCGCTTCGGAGTGCGTCACCACTGACGGAAACGCCGACTTCACGGTTGCCAACTCGTCCATTTCCAACAGCACGAGCGGCGCGCCGGGCGGCTACCCGTCCATCTACCAGGGCTGCCACTGGGGCAACTGCAGCTCCGGCGGGCTGAGCAGCAACCCGATTCAGGTTTCGAACCTGACTGCGGGCAAGGTGACGACAAGCTGGTCTACCACCCAGCCGGGCGGCAGCAATGACTACGACGTCGCCTATGACATCTGGTTCAACCAGACGCCGACCACCAACGGGCAGCCGAACGGCACCGAGTTGATGGTCTGGCTCAACCACAACGGTCCGGTCCAGCCGTTCGGTTCACAGGTCGCCAGCAACGTCAGCATTGGCGGGCATACCTACAACATCTGGTTCGGAACCCAGTCCACCTGGGACACGGTCAGCTACACCATGACGAGTCCCGCGACCTCGGTCAGTAACCTGGACATCGGCGCGCTGACGCAGGACATGGTCAGCCGCGGCTACACCAAGAGCAGCTGGTACCTGATCGACGTCGAGGCCGGGTTCGAGCTGTGGCAGGGCGGCGCGGGCCTGGCCACGAACTCCTTCTCGGTGTCGGTCAACGGTGGCGGTGGCGGTAACAATGTCACGATGACCAACCCCGGCACCCAAACTGGCGTCGTCGGCACCGCCACCAGCCTGCAGATCCAGGCATCGGACTCGGCGGCCGGCCAGACCCTCACCTACAGTGCCACTGGCCTGCCGGCCGGCCTGTCAATCAACTCCTCTACCGGCCTGATTTCCGGCAAGCCCACCACGTCGGGCAATTCCTCGGTTACGGTGACCGCCAAAGACACCACCGGCGCCTCCGGGTCCGCCTCGTTCGGCTGGACCGTCAACCCCGCCGTCGGCGGCGGCTCCTGCCATGTCACCTACACCCTCAATAGTTCCTGGCCTGGTGGCTTTAGCGCCCAGGTGACGATCGCCAACACCGGCACGACCACGATCAACGGGTGGTCGCTGACCTTCACCTTCCCAGGCGACGAGAAGATCACCAGCGACTTCAACGGCAGTTTCTCCCAAGCCGGCGCGAACGCGACCCTTACCAACGCCAGCTACAACGGCGCCATCACGCCAGGCGCCAATATCACGGTCGGGTTCCAGGGAACCTGGACCAGCAGCGTCGCTAACCCGACGTCGTTCGCGATCAACGGCACCACCTGCACCTGACAAGGGACCTGCCTGTCCTGGCCATGTGCCCGCCGCCCCGTCGGCCAACGACAGCAACGGTCCAACGCCGCTGTTCGCCGCCGGCGGCCAACGACAGCAACGGTCCAACGCGGTTGTCCCCACAGCAGCAACGGTCCGACGCTGTCGTTGCCGCCTGCCGGCCAACAGCAGCAACGGTCCGACGCCGTCGTCGCCGACAGGTACCCAGGCCGGAAATAAGCTATTGGAACCGGTGATAAGCAACCACCCGCGAGCGGGCCAGATGCCGTGCGTGTACCAAAGGGATCGCCGGAATGTGGCTGGCCACGGATATGGTCGGCCGGCGGGCGAATCGTCTTATTTGCGCTATCCGCACGTTGCATGTGATCTCATCACGTTCGCGGCGCAGGATCCTCGAGCTGGCGGTGGCACCGGACGGGAGCACGGCAGCGGTCGCCTGCGCCGACGGCCGACTGCTGACGGTGGCGCTTGACGTGCCGGAGCTGCTGGTCAGTACGGATGGCGAGCCGGTCATCACCGAGATCGCGCGAAGCGCCAACGCAGAGGTCGCGGACCTGGCATTCTCTCCGGACTCCCGCGCTGCTCGCCCGCACGACTGGGCAGCGGGCCGCGATCCTCAGCTCGACACCGCAGTCCGGCTGGCCTTGCAGGCGCTTGAGCAGCGCCCGCCCGCCGCTCCGCCCGCCGTCTGACCAGACGACCGGCCGGAGCC